>WHSS01000021.1 GCA_009379975.1 Actinophytocola sp. | reverse complement strand
GAGCCTGTTGCAAAATTGCCCCGATCGCGGACAGTGGTCGCCCGAACACGGCTGAGTTGGACGCTGGGCGCCGAACGGTCAAGCCTGAGACTGATTTGGTGCCCCGATTTCGCCATGTTTCGCTAAATCGCAACAGGCTCTCAACGGACTGAAAGCGTCTTTCAGCGCGAGAGTTGAATCGCTTTGCGCATGGTGTCCCGGGCGCGACGACGGTCACCGGCGATGTCGTAGGCATGCGCGAGGCGGTACCACGCACGCCAGTCATCGGGGTTGGCGTCCACCTCCGCTTTACGCTCGGCGAACCACTCGTCCGCGGCCGCCCGGTCGACCCGGCCGCTCGGCATCCGGGGCAGCCCCGACACGTCCGGCAGCCCACCTTCGGCCTCGAGTTCCCGGGTCAGGCGCGCCACGCTCAGCCCGGAACGCCACGTG
The DNA here is from genome assembly GCA_009379975.1 of Actinophytocola sp. Taxonomy (GTDB): domain Bacteria; phylum Actinomycetota; class Actinomycetes; order Mycobacteriales; family Pseudonocardiaceae; genus WHSS01. The sequence goes on along the minus strand of WHSS01000021.1, from coordinate 35,857 downwards.
CTGAGAAGCACCCAGATGCCGAGCAGCGGCAGCAGCAGCACTCCGGCGCCCAACAGCACCGGCACCGGCTCCCCCATCCCCAGCAGCGCGACCGCGCGGCCCGCCAACAGCACCAGGTACACCACAACCGCCGCGGTGAGCACGACGGACATCGCCAGCGCGCGATTCATGGCTTTCCGATCACAGGTCCATGAAGTGATCGAGCCCGATGGTGAGCCCGGGATGCGAGCCGACCTCGCGCACGCCCAGCAGCACGCCGGGCATGAACGAGGACCGGTGCAGCGAGTCGTGCCGGATCGTGAGCGTCTCCCCCTCGGCGCCGAAGAGCACCTCTTGATGGGCCACGAGCCCGGCGAGCCGCACGGAGTGAACCGATACGTCGCCGACCCTAGCCCCGCGGGCGCCGTCGAGCGCCGAGGTGGTCGCGTCCGGCACGTCGCCGAGCCCGGCGGCTGCCCGCGCCGCGCTCACCGCGTGCGCGGTGTGCGTCGCGGTGCCCGACGGCGCGTCCGCCTTGCGGTTGTGGTGCAGCTCGATGATCTCCGCGGACGCGTAGTAGCGGGCCGCCACCTCCGCGAAGCGCATCATCAGCACCGCCCCGAGCGCGAAGTTCGGCGCGAGCAGCACGCCGACCTCGGGCTTGGCGGACAGCCATTCCCGCAACTTCGCGTGGCGTTCCTCGGTGAAACCGCTCGTGCCAACCGCCGCATGGATGCCGGCGTCGACGCAGAACCGGAGGTTGTCCATGACGGCGTCCGGGTGCGTGAAGTCGACGACGACCTTGGCACCGGCATCGCTCAACGCCTCGAGCGGGTCACCCGCGTCGACCCTGGCCACCAGTTCCAGGTCCGGCGCGCCATCGACCGCACGACACACCTCCGAACCCATCCGCCCGTCCGCACCGAGAACGCCAACCCGAATCACGCCATCACCCGCAAACCTCGTCCGCTGATCCTTTGCCTCACTCGCCGGCGGGCTGCAAAGCGCTCAGTGCCACTGTTCGCTTCGCACCCGGTGCCAGGTCGCGCTAGCTCTTGCCTCACTCGCCGGCGGGCTGCAAAGCGCTCAGTGCCACTGTTCGCTTCGCACCCGGTGCCAGGTCGCGCTAGCTCTCCGACGCGAAGAATACGGCCTGGCCGCGGCTAGCCGACGGACGACCCGATGCCGCCGATCACGGAGTCGTCCGGCTCGCTCGGTTCCTCGACGGACTCCTCCGGCTCGCCGACGTCGGGCTTTCCTCCCTTGCCCCTGTCCTGGCTCTTACCCGGATTATCAGGCTTGCCTGGCTTATCCGGCTTGTCGTTGTCCGGCGGGTCATCCGGCGTACCGACGTCGCCCGCCGCGGCGGCCTTGATCGCCTCCCTGATCCGGACATAGGTACCGCAGCGGCACATGTTCTCGATCGCCGCGATGTCGGCGTCCGACGGCTCCGACGTCCGCTCCAGCAGCGCGACGGCGGTCATGATCTGGCCGGGCTGGCAGAACCCGCACTGGCCGACGTCGGCGTCGATCCAGGCCTGCTGCACCGGGTGCAACTGATCGCCGTCGGCCAGGCCCTCGATCGTGGTGACGCGCTTGTTACGGCACTCGGAGAGCGGAACCTGGCACGTCTGGACCTCCTCGCCGTCGAGGTGGCAGGTGCACGCGCGGCAGATCCCGGACCCGCAGCCGTACTTCGGCCCGGTGATGCCGAGCTTGTCCCGCAGCGCCCACAGCAGCGGCATATCGCCGTCGCCGTCGACCTCGACGCGCTCGCCGTTGACGAAGAATTTGAACTTTCTCTGCACGAAAAGTCTCCTCTAGAAGCTGATCGGAAAGCTGCGCGGCCTGGTGCCGGTCGCCCTGGCGTAGGCGTTGGCCACCGCAGCACAGACAGCGGGAACGGCCAGTTCGCCCGCGCCGCCTGGCTCCCAGGTGGTGGAAATGCTGTGGAATTCGAACTCGAACTTCGCGTCGTGATGCTTCGTCCAAAGGAAGTCGCCGTAGCTGCTCTCCCGCACCGCGCCGTTGTCGATATGCACACCCGCCCGCAACGCGGTGGCGATCCCGTCCATCGTGCTGCCGAGCATCTGCGCCTCGAGGCCACGCGGGTTGACCACCTGGCCGACGTCGGCAACGAGGACCGCCTTGGTGACATGCGGATGGTCAGAAGCGTCCAGCTCCACAATGCACGCGACATGCGACCGGTACTCCGAGTGGTAGCCGACGCCCTGCGCGTGCCCGGACGGCATGCCCCTGCCCCAGTTCGCGGCCTCGGCGGCCTTGGCGAGGACGGCCTTGCCCGAGTTGGCTTTGACCATCCGCTTCCGGAACGTGATCGCGTCCTCGCCCATCCGCTCGGCGAGCTCGTCCATGACCACTTCCTCGGCCGTGCGCATGACCCCCGAGTACACCGACCGCCAGCTGCCGGTCGGGATCTTCAGGATCAGGTCCTTCATCGACTGCTGCGCGAGCCCCAAGTTGTACGGGTTCGCCTGCGACATGTTGAAGTAGATGGCGCTGGGGAACTCGTTCGGGTCGTCCGTGTTCGAGGTCAGGGCCTCACCGAGCCCGTGTGTGAAGTCGACGACGACCCCGGCCATCCGATGCTCGAAGGACATCACCTCGCCCGCGGTGTAGCTGGCCCGGATCGTGTGATGGCTCCTCGGGCGCATCCGGCCGTGCTTCATGTCGTCCTGGCGGGTCCACATCAGCTTGACCGGCCTGCCGATCACCCTCGAGACACGGGCCGCTTCGAGCCCCGCGTCCAAGAACAGCTTGCGCCCGAACGAACCGCCCGCGCGGTTGACGTGCACCCGGACCGCCTCCTCCGGGAGGCCGACCGCCTCGGCGATGGTCTGCTGGGCGTAGATCGGCGCCTGCGAGGGCATCCACACGTCGGCTTTGCCGTCCCGCACGTGCGCGATGGCGTTTTCGACCTCCATCGGCGCGTGGTTGACGAAGGCGAAGTCGAAGGTCACGTCCAGGTAGCTGTCCCGCACCTTCGGCGCGGCAAGCGGCTCGACGGTGCCCTTCAGCTGCGAGCGAATATCCGAATCGGACAGATTGTCGTTCGGGCCCGCATGCCAGGTGATCTTCAGCGCGTCGCGGGCGCGCAGCGCGTCGTAGAAGGTCTCCGCGCTCACCGCGATACCCGAAGGGATCCTGGTCACCGCGACGACGCCCGGCATCGCCTTGGCTTCCTGATCGTCGACCGAGGCGACGGTTCCCTTGATCGTCGGCGGTCGCGCCACCACGGTCGGCAGCGCGCCCTCGATCGGCAGGTCCATGGTGTACAGCGCCTTGCCGGTCACGATGTTGTAAGCATCGAGCCGCGTGGTCGGCTTGCCGATAACCTTGAATTCCGATGATTCCTTCGGCTCGGCACCTGCCGCCGATTCCTCGCGCGCGTCGGCCGAGAGCGAGCCGTAGCTGAGGCTGCGCCCGTCGGGCGCCCAGACATGGGAGTCACGGGTCGTCAACTGCCCGGCCGGCACGTCCCACCGTTTCGCGGCCGCCGCGACCAGCCGGGCGCGGGCGTCCGCGGCCATCTGCCGTACCGGTTCCCACAGCACCCGCACCCCAGTGGAGGCGGCGGTGAACTGGTTGAACTGCAGTTCCGGCCGTGAGTCCGACAGCTGGATGTCCACATCGCCGAGCCGGGCGTCCAGCTCCTCGGCCACGATCATCGCCATGGACGTCGTGATGCCCTGCCCGACCTCAACTCGCGGCAGCTCGAAGCGCATTCGGTTGTCCTCGGTGATTTCGAGGACCATCAGGTGAGACGTCGGCTTGATGCCAATGATCAGCGCGTCGCCGAGGTCGCCGACATCAGCGAGCGAAGGCAGGCTGGGTACCGCGGTCGCCGGTGCGAACCCGTCCAACCCCCACTTCGCCGCGACGGTGAGGGTCGGGGCAGCCACCAGGAAGGTCAGGAACTTCCGCCGCCCAAGCCCACGACCTCTGTCTTGGGCAACTGGCTTCGGTCGAGCCATTCAATCAATCTCCTCTCAAAGGCGCATGAAGACAGGCCATTCCGGCGTCCGTGGCGCGCAAGCATTCCCTCACCCGATCGGGTGCGTCACGCATCTAAGCGCATGTTGCGGCCGGTTATCGGCAAGTGATGAACCCCGGCGGGGGCTGGGATGAATTTTTGTCACGCTGCCAACACAACGCTGCCCACCCTCGATACGCCTCGCACCGATCGCTAGCCTGCGGCCAAAACATCCGCAGCACGTCGGGGTGCTCACGCGAAGTAACGATGGAAGGTTCTGGCACCGCCCCTATGGGACTACTCACGCATTCGCGCGGGCCTGGCACGATCAACGCTCGCGTTCTGCGCATCGCGCTCGTTCCCAGCGTTGCGCTGATGGTCGTCGGCATCGGTCTGTCCGGCTACCTGGCGCTCCAGGGACTCAGCACCCGGACATTCTCGGACAACGTACGCGCCTCGCTCGACCCTACGACTCACTTCATCGCGAGCGTCCAGGACGAACGCAGGCTCACCACGCTTGAGCTCGTCGACAAGCTCAAGCCCGACGAGGGTGCGCTCGCCGACCAGCGTCTGAAGGTCGACGACGCCTTGCGCGAGATGAAGGACGTCACCGCCGAACTGGCCGAGACCGCTCCGGACGAGCTCCATGGCCCGTTGCAAGACCTCAATATCGCGGCCGCTCAGGTACCCCAGTTCCGTCAACGGGTCGACGGCGGAAACGCCGACGTTCAAGAGGTCTACGACTTCTACGGCGACATGATCGACCTGGCAGGCGCCGGCATCCAGGGCATCGCCCGCTCGGCGACCGACGCCGAGGTCGGCTACGAGCAGATGATCGGCTACGACCTGTTCCGCTCGGTCGAGGCGCAGTCGCGGTCGCACGCGCTGGTCGTCCGTGGCATCGCGCAAGGCCTCGACCTCGATGAGTTCCACGAGCTGGCCCACCAGATGGGTAGTTACCACGAGATCGCGGAGACTCTCTACCCCCGGATGACACCCGGCGAGCAGAAACGCTACGACGCGCTGAAGGAGTCCAAGGCGTGGAAGACGCTCGTCTACGGCGACAACGACGTGATGGCGCGAGGTCCCGGACAGCACGAGGTTTCGTTCGACCTGAAGGCCTGGCAGCGTTCGGCCAAAGAGCTGTCGGCGGGGCTGCTCGACCTGTATGCGTCGCATTCCGCACATGCCGCGAACATCGGCGCGAGCAGCGGTAACCAGGTACTCACCACCTCGCTCATCGGCGGCGGGACGCTGCTGCTGGTGACCGCCGCGGCGCTGGTGTTCGCGCTACGGCAGTCCCGAGGGCTGATTCGCCGGCTCACCGGCCTCCGGGATGAAACGCTCGACCTTGCCGGGAACCGGATGCCCGAGGTGGTCGATCGGCTGGGCGACGGCGAACCGATCGATATCGATGCCGACGTGCCCTGGCTCGACTACGGCTACGACGAGATCGGACAGGTCGCGGACGCGTTCAACCAGGCGCAGCGGCTGGCCATCGCGGCGACCGTGCAGGAAGCCGAGACCCGGGCCGGAGTCCGGGCGGTGTTTTTGAACATGGCCCAGCGCAACCAGGTCACCGCGCACCGCCAGCTGCAGGTTCTGGACAAGGCCGAGCGGTCCCAGGAGGATCCCGAGCAGCTGCAACTGCTGTTCGAACTCGATCACCTTGCCACCCAGGGCAGGCGGAACGCGGAGAGCCTGATCATCCTGGGAGGCAGGCAGCCCGGCAGGCAGTGGCGCAAACCGGTCGCGCTGCGCGACGTCATCGACGGCGCCATCGCCGAGACCGCCCAGTACACCAAGGTGCACGTCAGCCGGGTGGCGGACGCCGCCCTGCGCGGCGAAGCCGTGGCCGACATGATCCATATGCTCGCCGAACTGCTGGACAACGCGACGTCGTTCTCCCCGCCGCAAACCGACGTTGACGTGCGGGCCGCGGTGGTCGGCAGGGGCGTGGTGATCGAGATCGAAGACCAGGGCCTCGGCATCGAGCCGGATCAGCTGGAACAGATCAACATCATGATGCACGACGCGCCCGACTTCAGCGTCATGTCACTATCGGAAGGAACCAAGATTGGCCTGTTCGTGGTCTCACAACTGGCCGCCCGGCACGAAGTCCGGATCACCCTCCGGGAATCGCTCTATGGCGGAGTCAACGCGATTGTGCTGATTCCCAACCGGGCACTCGCGACCGAAGCGGTTGACGGCGAGCCACCCGAGAACGAACCGTACCCTGGCGAACGATCCGGCGATGCCGAGCTCCCGATGCCGTCGCCGTCACCCCGGTCGGCGCATCCGCCCCGCGAACCGGCATATCCGCCGCGAGAACCGGCGCATCCTCCCAGAGAACCGGCGCATCCGCCGAGCGAGCCCGAGCAGCTTTTCACCCATACGCCCGAGCCGCCCGCGACAAGGGCGCCGACGAGCCCTGGCGGGACAGGCAACGACACCGTCACGATCACGGTGAACTCGTCCGTCCTCAGCAACGGCAACGGCAGCAGCCACGGCAACGGCAGCGGCTCGTCATCGCACCCGGAGCCCGCTCCCAGCCCCGGCACGTCCGACCGGCCGCCCTTGCCACGGCGCAGGCGACACGAGAACCTCGCTCCGCAGTTGCAACAGTCCGAGGAGCCCGAGCCGACGCCGCCGGCCGAACCCGAACCAACCACCCGGACGATGCCGTCGGCGGGCCGAAGCCCGGAGAGCTTCCAGGCCACGATGTCGGCTTTCCAGCGCGGGACCAGGCGGGCACGAGCCGACGGACCGGACACCACTCACCCACCGCGCTGGCCAGGAGATGACACGGCATGACGGTCAACATTTCCAGCAGGGATTCCAACTGGATGCTCGACGACCTGGTACAACGGGCCGTCGGTGCCCAGCGGGCCGTGCTGCTGTCCGCGGACGGCCTGCTCATGGGTCAGTCGTCCGGCCTCTCGCGCGCCGACGCGGAGCACCTGGCGGCGGTCGCGTCCGCGTTGCAGAGCCTGGCCCGCGGCACCGGGAAGCACTTCGACGGCGGCGCGGTCCACCAGACCGTCGTGGAGTTGGAACGCGCCTTCCTCGTCGTCACCGCCGCGGGCACCGGCGCGTGCCTCGCCGTACTCGCGGCGGCGAACTCCGATCTCGGTCTGGTCGCCTACGAAGTCAACCGGATGGTCGCTCGCGTCGGCAGGCACATGGCCACCGCGCCCCGAAAACCGACAGCTCGATTCGCCGGCAACGTCGAAGCGTCATGAGCGGTTGGGAGCTTCGCCGACCGTGGCGGCGGCGGGCGGGAGCCAACACCGATGGGGCCGGCCGAGCTTGCGAGAGTGGTCGCGGCGGCCGGTCACGCCGCCGCGTTCGATCCGGTGGTGACTCTCGGGTGCCGGCGAAGGTCACAGAGCTGGAGTTGTCATGAGCGGTGGGGACTACGCCTGGTTCGACGAGGACGCGGGTCCTCTGGCTCGCCCCTACACGCTGACCCGCGGCCGGACCCGCGCCGCCCGCCACGAGCTGGACATGATCACCTTGGTTGTCGCGCTGCGCCTGCATCACGCCGGAGAGCTGGATCACGCGCACGAACGCATCCTCGGCCGCTGCCAGAACCCGATCTCGGTGGCGGAGGTCGCGGCAGGCGCTGATCTCCCGCTCGGTGTGGTCAAGGTCCTGATCAGCGACCTGATCGATCGGCATTACATGATCTTCCGGAGCGGCTGGGCGCCAACCACGGCCGCCAGCCCGGACACGTTGCAGAAGGTGCTGGATGGAATTCGCAAGCTCTGATCGGCCCGAATCGCCCGGGATCGAGGCGATGGCGCTGAAGATCCTCATCGCCGGTGGGTTCGGTGTCGGCAAGACGACGATGGTGGGCTCGGTCAGTGAGATCGAACCGCTCCGTACCGAGGAACAGCTCACCGAGCGGGGCGCCGCCGTAGACGACGTGACCGGCGTCGAGCAGAAGACGACGACCACCGTCGCCCTTGACTTCGGCCGGATCACCATCAGCCGCGAGCTCATCCTGTACCTGTTCGGCACCCCGGGCCAGGACAGGTTCTGGTTCATGTGGGACGAGCTCGCGCAAGGCGCGCTCGGTGCGATCGTGATCGCCGACACACGCCGGCTGCCTAGTTGCTTCGCGGCGATCGACTTTTTCGAGCAGCGTCAAGTCCCGTTCGTCGTCGGGGTCAACTGCTTCGACGGCTCGCAGGACTACGAAGCCGACGAAGTGCGCGCGGCCCTGGACGTCGACCAGTTCGTGCCCGTGCGGCTCTGCGACGCGCGGAAACGTCAGTCCACAAAGGAGCTGCTCACCACCCTGCTGGAGCACATCATGGCCGTCAACGTCCACGCGTCGAAGGCTCCAGCCGGTCCATGACCGGAGTTCGCCGATCCCCTCCCCGCCCCAACCGGCTTGACTCGACCGGGTGAGTATCTCTATCGTCGGCGCCCCGTCGAAGCGTCACCCAGAAGGCGCACAGCCGGTAAATCGTCAACCATCCCGAGGTGGCTAATTCCTTGACCCCGACCGATCGCCTGCCGGTTCTCGTTCCCTGGGGCCGCCGGGCGGACGCAACGGCTCAAGAAATCCTTTACTCGATCCCCGCGTCGCAAATGGCGGCAATCATTCGTCCGATTGGCGGAAGGATGATCGCCGAAATCGTCCGGGAAATCCGCGACGGCGTTCCCGCATACGACCAGCCGCAGGACGACAAGGCAATGCAGACGCTCGTTTCGTCGGTCGAGCGAGCCCTGCGGCGGCTGGCCGACGGAATCGGCAAACCGCAAACCGATCGGACGACCAGCGACGATTGGTTTCGCCGGATCGGCCGAATGGAGTTCTTCGCGGGTCGCAGCATGGACTCGGTGCAGACCGCGATCCGGATCGGTACCCGGGTGGCGTGGCGCCATCTCTGGGCTGCCGGCGCGTCGGCAGGCGTGCCCAGCAGCACGTTCAACACGCTCGCGGATGCGCTCTTTCACTACGCGGACGAACTGTCGTTGGCGGCCATCGCGGGACACGCCGAAGCGCAAGCGCGCGTCAGCGGCACGAGGGAACGACGCCGGCAGCGACTGCTCCGGATGATCCTCTCCGACCCGCCGATCGCCCCGCTCGCGATCGAGGAGCTGGCCACGGAGGTGGGCTGGCAGGTGCCCGACCGGGTCGCCGTCGTCGTCCTCGAGGCGCGATCTGGTCAGCGGCTGCCGCAGCCCAGATCACTCAGCCCCGACGTGCTCGCCGACCTGGATGGCGAGGAGCCGTGCCTGGTGTCCGCCGATCCCGACCGGCACCTCGCTGACCTGGGGCGCGAGCTCCGTGGCCGAGTGGCCGCCGTGGGGCCGCTTGCCCCCATGGCGCAAGCGGCCCAGTCCTTCGACTGCGCTCGCCGGGCGCTTGAGCTGGCGATCCGCGGGGTGCTGCCTGCCGATGGCGTCGTCTACTGCGCTGATCATCTGCCCACCCTCGCGATCTACGCCAACGAGTTCATCCTGAGCCAGCTGACAGAGCGCGCGTTCCGCCCGTTCGCCGACCTCACCGGCAGGCAACGCGGCCGGCTTTCCGAGACCCTGCGAGCATGGCTGGGTGCCCGCGGCGGCATCAACGAGGTAGCGGCACACCTCGAGGTGCACCCGCAGACCGTCCGATACCGGATGAACCAGATCGGCGACCTGCTCGAGGGCAGGCTCGACGACCCGGATGAGCGCTTCCTGCTCGACATGGCACTGCGGGCGGTGCCGCCCGACTCGGACGCGCCGAACACCGGCACGTGGCGGTGATTTATGTCACATATCCGCCGCTGCTGGGCCATCCGAGAATAAGCCGACACGGTTTGTCCACTTACGATAAGTTAGCGGCGTCTCGCACCCCATGAGATATCAAGATGGCTCAAATTATGTGCCGAACAATCGAGGGCAACTCGAAAAAGGGGGCGGATATCATGGCAACAGACGGCTAGGTAATACTGCAACCATGCGAAACACACAAAACCGCAAGAACCGGGTGTTTTTGGCCGTGGCCGCAATGGCCACCATCGGTCTGATGACCGCAGCTTGCGGCTCCGGAAATGACGGCGCCGAAGCTGACCCAGGCCAGGACACCGACTCGAACACAGCAGAGAACCAGGTCACCCATTCGGGGACGCTCGCCGAACCCGCCGATGCCGAGGACGCCTTCACCTATGACACGGAGCTCGCGCCGGTCGGCGCCGAACTCGCCGTCGAGGTGAAGCCGGAGGCCGATGCCAGCACCGTAGTGCTCACGGTCACCGGGCTGGTGCCGGACCGCGGTTATGCCGCGCACGCGCACACCGAGCCGTGCGGCGACACCGGGGACGCCTCCGGACCGCACTTCCAGCACGAGGCCGACCCGGATGCCGACCCGGATAAGCCGATGGCGGACGTCGTCAACCCGGACAATGAGATCTGGCTCGATCTGACGACCGACGCCGAAGGCAACGGCACGTCGGAGGCCAATGTCCCCTTCGCCATCACCGCTGAGGCGACCCCGAAGTCGGTTGTCGTGCACAAGGCGGAGCAAACCGCGACCGCCGACGGCGAAGCCGGCGTAGCGGGCGACCGGGTCGCCTGCCTGACGATCCCGGCCAGCCACTGACACCACGCAGTTCAGGACCCGAGGCGGCCCGCCACCTCCCGAGGTGGCGGGCCGCATGACGGTGTCGTTGGCGTAGTTGATGAACTTCCGTCACCCTCCACTCTGGTGGAGGTATTCGAGGCGGGTCAGTTCGTCCTGCGAGAGCCGTAGCGCACCGGCAGCCACGTTGGCGGCCAGGTGGTCGGGGTTGCCGGTACCGGGGATGGCCAGCACATGTGGCCCGCGCCGCAACGTCCATGCCAGCCGGACCTGCGCCGCGCTCGACCCGTTGGCGCGTGCGATGGCAAGTACCTCTTCGCTGTCGGTGCCCTTCGCGCCCGCCGCACGACCGGCACCGGCGATCGCGAAGAACGGCACGAACGCGACGCCCTGCTCACCGCAGCTACGCAGGAACTCGTCGTACTCGGGCAGGGCGCCGATGCCGTACTGGTTCTGCACACAGACCACCGGTGCGATGGCCTGAGCCTCGGCAAGGTGTTCGGGACGGACGTTGGACAGGCCAAGGTGACGGATGAGCCCGGCGTCGCGCAGCTCGGCCAGTGCGCCGAATCGCTCGGCGATCGAATCGGTTCCGGCGACGCACAAGTTCACCACGTCGAGGTGGTCACGGCCGAGCTGACGCAGGTTCTCCTCGACCTGGCCGCGCAGCTGCTTCGGGGTGGCAAGGGGCAGCCACTCACCCGACGGGTTCCGGCCCGGTCCGACCTTGGTGGTGATGACGAGGTCATCCGGGTACGGGGCCAGTGCCCGGTTGATCAACACGTTGGCGGAGCGAAGCGGCGAGAAGTAGAACGCGGCTGTGTCGATGTGGTTCACGCCGAGCTCCACCGCGCGGCGCAGCACACTGATCGCGCGGCCACGATCGCTCGGAGCGGCGTCTGTCGCGAATGCCTCGCCGGTCTGCGTCAGTCGCATCGCGCCGAAGCCGATCCGGTTGACCGTCAAGTCACCGAGCTGCCAGGTTCCCGATGCCGCCGCGGTGATCGTTTGTGAAGTCATCGGAGGGGTGTGCCACGCCTTCGGATCGCTAACCCGGCAGGCCGACTCGCATCACGCCGGCAACTCACGCACGTCGGCGGGTAGCTCGTCGACGTGAGGATAGGGCCCTACGACGGCCACCGCGTCCACGTCCCGCAGGAATGCCGCCGCGAGAGCCGCCACCTCGCCCACCGTCACCGACTCGATGCGCTCGATGGTGGCGTCCACGCTGAGGTAGCGCCCGTAGTTCAGCTCGTTCTTGCCGACCCGGCTCATGCGCGACGCGGTGTCCTCGAGGCCGAGCACCAGGCCGCCGCGCAGTTGCCCCTTGGCCCGCGCCACCTCGGCGTCGGTGAGGCCATGCGCTGCGACGTCGGCACACACCTCGCGCAGTACCTTGGCCACCTCACCCAGCCGTTCGGGCTGGCAGCCGGCATAGACCGAGAGGAAGCCGGTGTCGGCGTAGCACGCCATCGACGAGTACACCTGGTACGCGAGGCCGCGCCGCTCCCGCACCTCCTGGAAGAGCCGTGAGCTCATGCCGCCGCCGAGCGCGGTGTTCAGCACGCTCAGCGCGAACCTGCGGTCGTCGTGCCTGCTCAGGGCCCGGGTGCCGAGCATGAGATGTGCTTGTTCGGTGTCGTCGGAGCGCAACACCAGCTCGCGCGACGCGGTGATGCCCGCGGTGGACGCAATTCCGGTGGCGCCCGTGCGGGGCGGTGCGGGCGCGTCTGACGGCCCGAGTTGCTTCCCGGCCAGCGCCTCCTTCGCCAAGCGCAGCACCTCGTCGTGCTCGACGTTGCCCGCGACAGCCAGCACCATTTCCGGCGATCGGTACTCGGTGCGGTAGAAGTCGCGCAGCGCGGCCGGGGCCAGCTGCCTGATCGACTCCTCAGTACCCAGCACCGGTTTGGCCAGCGGGTGATCACCGAACATGGTCTCGAGGAAGATCTCGTGCAGCAGGTCTTCCGGGTCGTCGTCGCGCATGGCGATCTCTTCCAGCACCACGCTGCGCTCGGTCGCCACGTCGACATCGGCGCATACCGCGTCGAAGACGACGTCGGTCACCAGGTCCATCGCCAGCGGCAGATCCGTGTCGAGGACCTGGGCGTAGAAGCAGGTGTGCTCCTTCGACGTGAACGCGTTGAATTCACCGCCGACCGCGTCGATCTCCTCGGCGATCTGGCCGGCACTGCGGCGAGTCGTGCCCTTGAACAGCAGGTGCTCCAGATAGTGCGCTGCGCCGGCAACCGGTGGCGTCTCGTCGCGTGAGCCGACGCCGACCCACAGGCCGACGGTCGCCGAACGCATGCCTGGCACGTGCTCGGTGACTACCCGCAGGCCGCCGGGGAGGACGGTTCGGCCGTGTTCCACTCTCATCACTCCCTTGCAGGGGGAGCCGAAGGTGGCCTTGGGCGCCTATATGGCACCCGGGGCCACCTTCGGCTCCCCCTGCTTAGCTCGGGTGGGATCAGGCGTCGGCGGGCTGGTCCGTCGCTTCGGCGTTGTCCGCCTGCGCCTCGTCGTCCTTGACGGGGATCAGGCTGATCTTGCCGCGCTGGTCGATGTCGGCGATCTCGACGCGGAGCTTGTCCCCGACGTTGACGACGTCCTCGACCTTGCCGATGCGCTTCCCGTTGCCCAACTTGGAGATGTGCACCAGGCCGTCCTTGCCCGGCAGCAGCGAGACGAACGCGCCGAACGCGGCCGTCTTCACCACCGTGCCCAGGAACCGCTCACCGATCTTGGGCAGCTGCGGGTTCGCGATGGCGTTGATCTTCTTGATCGCGGCCTCGGCGGACGGGCCGTCGACCGCACCGACGTAGATGGTGCCGTCGTCCTCGATGGAGATGTCGGCGCCGGTCTCCTCGGTGATCGAGTTGATCATCTTGCCCTTCGGGCCGATGACCTCACCGATCTTGTCGACCGGGATCTTCACGCTCGTCACGCGCGGGGCGTACGGGCTCATCTCGTCCGGCTCGTCGATCGCCTCGGCGAGCACGTCGAGAATCGTCAGCCGGGCGTCCTTGGCCTGACTCAGCGCGGCGGCCAGCACGTCGGAGGGAATGCCGTCGAGCTTGGTGTCCAACTGCAGCGCGGTGACGATCTCCTTGGTGCCTGCGACCTTGAAGTCCATGTCACCGAAGGCGTCCTCGGCGCCGAGGATGTCGGTCAGCGCGACGTACTCCGTCTTACCATCCACCTCGTCGGAGACCAGGCCCATGGCGATCCCGGCGACGGGGGCCTTGAGCGGCACACCGGCGTTGAGCAGGCCCATGGTGGAGGCGCAGACCGAGCCCATCGAGGTGGAACCGTTGGAACCCAGCGCCTCCGAGACCTGCCGGATGGCGTAGGGGAACTCGTCCCGCTTGGGCAGCACCGGGACCAGGGCGCGCTCGGCGAGCATGCCGTGGCCGATCTCCCGGCGCTTCGGCGTACCGACGCGGCCGGTCTCCCCGGTGGAGAAGGGCGGGAAGTTGTAGTGGTGCATGTAGCGCTTGGTGGTTTCCGGCGAGAGCGTGTCCAGCGACTGCTCCAGGCGCAGCATGTTCAGCGTGGTCACGCCCAGGATCTGGGTCTCACCGCGCTCGAACAGCGACGAACCGTGCGCCCGCGGGATCACCGCGACCTCGGCGGCGAGCGAGCGGATGTCGGTCAGCCCGCGGCCGTCGATGCGCACCTTGTCACGCAGGATCCGCTGCCGGATCAGCTTCTTGGTCAGCGACCGGAACGCGGCGCCGACCTCCTTCTCGCGGCCTTCGAAGGCCTCCCCTTCGCCGACGCCGACCTTGGCCAGCACGTTGGCCTTGACCTCGTCGGTGGCGTTGTCGCGGTCCTGTTTACCCGCGATCGCAAGCGCCTTGGTCAACTCGTCGGTCGCGAGCGAGGCCACGGCGTCGTAAACGTCGTCGGCGTAGTCGAGGTAGAGCGGGAACTCCCCGGTCGGCTTCGCGGCCGAGTCGGCGAGTGCCTGCTGCGCCTCGCACAGCGAGCGCAGGAACGGCTTGACCGCGTCCAGGCCCGCGGCGACGACCTGCTCGGTCGGCGCCGTGCCACCCTGCTCGATCAGGTCGAGCGTGTTCTCGCCTGCCTCCGCCTCGACCATCATGATCGCGACGTCCTCGGGGTTCTCACCGACGATGCGGCCGGCGACGACCATGTTGAAGGTCGCACGCTCGAGCTGCGACCAGGTCGGGAACGCGACCCACTGACCTTCGATCAGCGCGATCCGGGTCGCGGCGACCGGGCCGGAGAACGGCAGGCCTGCGATCTGTGTTGACGCGGAAGCGGCGTTGATGGCCAGCACGTCATACGGGTCGTCGGGGTGCAGGCTCTGCACCGTGATGACGACCTGGATCTCGTTGCGCAGCCCGCTGGCGAACGACGGGCGCAGCGGCCGGTCGGTCAACCGGCAGGTCAGCACGGCTTCGGTCGACGGGCGCCCTTCGCGGCGGAAGAACGAACCCGGGATCTTGCCGATGGCGTACATGCGCTCCTCGACGTCCACGGTCAGCGGGAAGAAGTCAAGGTGCTCCTTCGGGTGCTTGGACGCGGTCGTCGCGGACAGCAGCATGGTCTCGTCATCGAGGTAGGCAACCACCGAGCCGGCGGCCAGCTTGGCCAGCCTGCCCGTCTCGAACCGTACGGTGCGGGTGCCGAACTTCCCGTTGTCGATGACGGCTTCCGTCTCGTGTACAACGGCTTCAGTCATAAAGAATTTTCTCCTCGTTCGTTTCGGGCAAGCGCATGCGCTCCACCTCCCTAGGTGGATCTACGCCCGAGAGACGAGGCCGGTCATCGATCGAAGTCCTCGGGGATGAAACCCGGGAACCACTACCGAGGACCGGCGAACGAGTCCTCGTGCGCGCTTCGCGCTTGCCCTATTTCTCTTGGTAAAACTGAAGGGGAGCGCCCGATGAGGGTGCTCCCCTTCAGTGTTTCACGTAATCGCCAACCGCACGGCGCTGGACCTGCCACTCGGCGCGTCCAGCACCTTTTCGTCCGCTCGGACAGACCGAAGGCCTGCCCTCGCGACCGAGCCGGGCGGTTGGCGGGGTGTCATCGGCGCAGGCCGAGACGTTGGATCAACGTCCGGTATCGGGTGATGTCGACCTTCTTGACGTAGTCCAGCAACCGGCGGCGACGGCCGACCAGCAGCAGGAGACCACGGCGAGAGTGGTGGTCGTGCTTGTGCTCCTTGAGGTGCTCGGTCAGACCGATGATGCGCTTGGTCAGCAGAGCTACCTGAGCTTCGGGGGATCCGGTGTCGGAGTCGTGCACGCCGTACTCGGACAGGATCGCCTTTTTTTCGTCGGTGGACAGTGCCACTCGTCATCTCCTTGGGTACGTACCGTGATGGGTTGAGACGGTCACGGCCGCCACGGACTGCAGCCGGACCCGACATCAAGCGTAGCAGGGCGGCCACGCGCACCGTGCCTGGCCAGCGTTAACGCTGGTGCGCACGCCAGCACCCCCGCGCGGCTCACTCCGCCAGGGGGAAGTGCCGCTGCGCGGTATAGCTCGGCCCGTGGTGGCTGAGTTCGCTGCCGAACAGCACGACCTCGTGCGCCACCCAGCTTGGCCCGGCGTAATCCGCGAGCGCATCGGCCACCCGCCCGATCGCAGGCGGCCGGCGCCTGCCGCGCCACCGGGCGATGGTGAGGTGCGGGTGGAACGGCAGCCGGTCATCGCCGGTTCCCGCCGCGGCGACGACCTCGACCGCGGCGCTGTCACTCGCGGTGTCGCCGGCGATCCCAGCCCACAACACCCCGGGGAACGTCCCGGCGCCGACCACCCGCAACCGAGGCGCCGGTATCCCCCGTAGCCGCTCCCCCAGCCGGAGCGTTCGCGCCGGAAGGTCGTCGTCGCCATAGAAAGCCACCGTCAGATGCCAGAGCTCTCGCGCGTTCCAGCGCACCGCCGCGTCATCCGCCGAGTGCGCACCGGAGCGCAGCACGGCGGCCTCGAGCGAGTCGAGCACCTCCTCCGGCGGCACGATCGCAGCGAAGAGCCGCATGCTCAGTCCGAGTTCTTCCCCGCCCTGCGCAGCAGATCCGCGATCGCAGGGAAGTCTTCTTCGAGGCGGTCGGCGGCATCGGCCAGGTTCTCGTCCTCGGCGATGTCCCGCAGCGCCGCCAGCAGCGTCCGCTCGTCGATACCGGGATGCACCGGAAAGGTGTCCCTGCCGACGGTCGGGTTCGACTCGCGGACGTCCTCCATCGCGGCGTCGATCGCCGACTGCTCCCCCGAAGCGACCCCGGGGGTGAGGATCTTGCGCTCCAGCATGATCAACCGGGCCAGCACCGCGGGGTTCCCGATCTTGGCCCGGCGCCCGCTCATCACCTGGCTGAGCATCGGGGCACTGATTCCCAGCACGTCGGCGAGAAAGGCCTGGGAGACATCGAACGCGACGACCAGCCTGCGAACCCGATCACCGAGCGGCTCCCCGTACCACTGCCGCTGCAGCTCGACGTTCTTCTGAACGATTCTGTTCTCCTCCACGCCTGCTTCTCCCCTGATAGCCGCGATGACTCATTCGTCGATAACGCATCTTGCCGCATTGGTGCAGTTCCCGGGTCGCAAACGCCTCACCCGTTCGCGAATGCACTCACGACACGCCGAGGATTTCACGCGTCTGTTTGACGTCGTTGTCGATCTGCTCGACGAGTTCGGCCACCGACGTGAACCGCTCCATGTCGCGCAGCCTGGCGACGAAGTCGAGCGAGACGTATTGGCCGTAGAAGTCCTCGTCGACATCGATCACGAAGGCCTCCACGCTGCGCTCACGCCCGGAGAACGTCGGATTGCTGCCGACCGAGACCGCGGCGGGCAGCAGCTCGCCCGGCCTGGTCGAGCAAGTGAACCAGCAGCTGTACACGCCGTCGGCGGGCACTGCCGCGAAGCGCGGCGTCGACAGGTTCGCCGTGGGGAAGCCCAGCTCGTGGCCACGCCCGTCCCCTCGCACCACGATGCCCTCGATCCGGTGCGGCCTGCCCAGTGCCGCGGCCGCCGCGTTGACGTCGCCCGCATCGATACAGGAGCGCACATAGGTGGACGAGTAGGTGATCTCGGCGGCGAGATCTTCGCCACCAGCCCGGCCGCCTCGCATCGAGGCCCCCTGCAGCTCGGCGCCGTAGGCCACGTAGCCGAACCGCTTGCCCAGCGTGCGCAGCAGGTTGATATCACCGGCGGCCTTCGCCCCGAAGGTGAAGTTCTCCCCGACCAGCACGACGGCGACGTGCAGCCGGTCGACCAGGATCTCGTGCACGAACTCGTGCGCGGTGACCCGCGAGAGCTCGAGGGTGAACGGCAGCACCGCGAACACGTCCACGCCTAGCGCCTCGACCAACTCCGCCTTACGCCGCAGCGAGGTGAGCTGTGCCGGGTGACTCCCCGGACGGAGCACCTCGGAGGGGTGCGGGTCGAAGGTGAGCACGACGCTGGGCAAGCCGCGTTCCCTGGCGACCTCGACGGTCCGGCGTATCAACTCCTGGTGCCCCCGGTGCACGCCGTCGAACACGCCGATCGTCACCACACAGCGACCCCAGTTACCGGGCAGGTCTGCCAATCCACGCCAACGCAACACGCCTGGAGCGTATCCGCAGTGCCCTCGACCAGCGAACCAGGCCGTGTCGAGGCGTCAGGCCGTCCCCGGCGATCGCGATGGGCAAGTCACGCGGGAGCGAGCACCACCAGGAACTTCGCGCTACCGCCCTCATCGGTGGCCAGTGCGAGCGCACGACCGTCGCCGTCGGCGATCGCGTAGGTGCCCTTCACGCCCGCAGCGGGTATCGGCTGTCCGAACTGGACGGCGCGAGCCGTGGCGGCGTCCACCACCCGGGTCTCGAACACCGTGGCCACCGCATCGTCGAGGCTCAGCGACAGCTCCGGTTCGGCTTCGAGTCGCTCCAGCGTGCGCGCCTTCGCCAAGCCGAAGGGCCCGACCTCGGTACGGCGCAGCGCCGTGAGATGGCCGCCGACGCCGAGGGCGGCGCCCAGATCACGGGCGAGCGCGCGTACATATGTGCCGGACGAGCAATCCACCAGGACGTCCAGCTCCAACACGCCTTCCCGGCGCACCGCGAGTACGTCGAACCGGTGCACCGTCACGGGCCTCGGCGGTAGTTCGACCTGCTCGCCGTCGCGGACCCTGGCGTAGGCACGTTTGCCGTCGACCTTCACCGCGCTCACCGCGCTGGGCACCTGCTGGATCTCGCCCGTCAGCGACGCGATGCACTCGTCGACCCGTTCATCGGTGACCGCCGCCAGCGTGGCGGCATCCGCGGTGGTGAGCACCTCACCTTCGGCGTCATCGGTGGTCGTCGACGAGCCGAGCGCGAGGGTGGCCAGGTAGGACTTCCGGTCGAGCGCGAGGTGGCCAAGCAGCTTGGTCGCGCGCTCGATGCCGAGCACCAGCACACCGGTGGCCATCGGATCCAGCGTGCCAGCGTGGCCGACTTTCCGGGTGCCCATGATCCGCCGGACCCGCGAGACGACGTCGTGGGATGTCATCCCGTCCGGCTTGTCGACGATCACCAGTCCGGCAGGCGGGGCAGGGCGAGCGGGGCGTTGCTTGTTGGACACCCGCGCACTCTAGTCAGCCGCCGCCTGCCTGCCGAGCACCGCCGTTGAACGCCGACCGACCACGTGGGCAGGTGGGTAGTAGTTGTCCGACGAAAAGGACATTAATTATGAAAACTAATTTCTAGCCCAAACAGCGTATCCAACGCATCCACTCAGTCGTATTCCTGAGTGGCCCTCCGTCTACCCAGGAGCGCCCGTGACCTACTCGACCTCTGGAGGACGACGTGAAAGTCTCGTTGAGAAAGCGAAAGACGCCCTACCTCGTGCTGGCGTGCCTGACCGCGCTGGCATTGGCGTTGACCCACTCCGTGGGCATCGCCAACACCGCGGGCAACGGCGGGCCACCCGATGACAAGGGAACCGCGGAGATCACCGGAGAGTTCAGCGACAGCTGTCGTGACTTCGAAGCTCACTCGTCCAAGGACATCTCCCACGTCGTGCTTCACTACGCCGACGGTCGTGTCGTGAAGGACGAGTCGATCGACAGCCCCGACTACTCCGTCGACGGCGGGCCGGGCGACGAACTCGACAAGGTCGTTGTCAAATCCGGAACCACGACGAAGACCTTCGAATGCGACGACGGCACGACGCCCGACCCGCAGTGTTCCGACGGCGTCGATAACGACGGCGACAAGAAGATCGACTACCCCGAAGACCCCGGGTGCGACAGCCCCGAGGACAACGACGAGAGCGACGACCCCACCACGCCGCAATGCTCCGACGGCATCGACAACGACGGCGACAACAAGGTCGACGCCGACGACCCGGGCTGCCACACCGACGGCGACCCAACCAACCCCGACTCGTACGACCCCAACGATGATGACGAGACCGACGAGAACGGTGGCGGCGACGGTGCCTGGAGCTGCCGGGCCAGCACGCTACGGCTGGAAGGCAGCGACGTTCTGGGCGCCATCCTCGGCGACCCGTTCGAGCCGTTCGTGGCCAACGCGGACAACGACCCGTGCATGACCGAAGACGGCAGCAGCCCCATCGCAGGCGAAGCCCCGGACAACGACTTCGGTTCGGGCTCCCTGAAGGCACTGTTCGCCCAGACGGACGACAGTGAGGGTGCCGACGCGACCGCGGGAGCGGCCGAACTCGCCCTCGTCAGCGAGCAGGGGTTCATCACCGCCAGGACGATCTCCTCGAGCGCCCAGGGCCGGTGTGTCGGCGGCCAGCCGGAACTGACCGGTGAGTCGACGATCGCAACGGTCGACCTGAACGGGAACCCGATCGTGGTGCCGCCGGACGGCGAGCACGTTGAGATCCCGCTCGATCCGCTGGCGACCTTGCACCTCAACTACCAGGAGGTGTCCGAGGACGGCAAGACGTTGACGGTGCGAGCGCTGTGGCTCGACGCCGGTGAACTCGAGCCGGCGACCGGCGACGTCATCGTCGGTGAGTCGATCGTCGACTACTCCGGTAATCCCTGCTGACCCGACGTGATCGGCTAGGACCGCAGAGCTGAAAGACGCTTTCAGTCCGTTCAACGGACTGAAAGCGTCTTTCACTCCGCCCAGTGGCCTGAAGGCGTCTTTCAGCGCTCGGGGCTGCTAGTCGTCGAGGCGGTGCCGTGGCCGCTGCACCCCTTCGGCGCGCTCGTCCTGCCACCGCTGCCGCGCCGCGTCGGCGGTGACCCCGACCGGCAGGCGCGGGTGCTGCCCGGTGTGCCGCGCCGGCGGTGGCCGCGGGACGAAAGCCGGCCGCGCAGGCTGACCCTGCCGTACCTGCGCGGGCGGTGCCGGTGCCGCGGCGGCGATCGGTACCCGCACGCGGGGCGGGAGCGGGAGCGGCGGCGAGGACGGCAGCAGCTCTTGCCGCGTCGCTACCGGCACACCGTCGCGCAGGAAGAACACGTCGGTGTCCTCCCAGCAGTCGCACCGGCCGTCGGGGTGCCTGCCGGCGTGCGACCCACGCTCACAGCCCCGGCTCGTCGGCTCCGGGGCGCCTTCGGGCTCGAGCTCCGCTTCGGGCTCGTAAGCCGCCCCCATCCGTTCCGCGATCCTGGCCTTGCGTGCGTCGCGGCGCCTGCTGGCCGTCACCCACCCCAGCGCGGCCAGTATCGGAGCGCAGGCCAGCGCGATGACCAAGACGACGAACAAGTTCGGGTGCATGGGCCAGTTCCTTCAGTACCCCTGTGCGGGGACCGGCCCTGCGGACAGTCGCGACGCCGCCATGACGTGCTCCATCAACGTGACCAGCAGTTTCTTGTTGGATTCGCGTTCCCGTGCATCGCAGAGCCGCACCGGAATGAACGGGTCGATGTCCAGCGCGTCCCGGATCTCGGCGACGTCGTAGCGCTGTACTCCTCCGAAGCAGTTCACGCCGATCACGAACGGGATCCGCCGACGCTCGAAGAAGTCTATAGCCGCGAAGCAAGTGTCGAGCCGCCTGGTGTCGGCAAGCACGATCGCGCCGAGAGCGCCCCGCGACAGTTCGTCCCACATGAACCAGAACCGGTCCTGGCCGGGAGTGCCGAACAGGTACAAGATCAGCTCCGGGCTGACGGTGATGCGGCCGAAGTCCATCGCGACCGTGGTCGAGGTCTTCGCTTCGACGCCCGAGACGTCGTCGATGTTCGTGCTGAGTTCGCTGATCAACTCCTCGGTGCGCAGCGGCACGATCTCACTGACGGAGGTGACCATGGTCGTCTTGCCGACGCCGAACCCGCCGGAGATGAGCACTTTGACCGCGACCGCGTCGATCACGGGCCGGACGGATTCGACTGGGTTATCAGAGCTTGCGGATACCATCGAGAACCTTCTGCATCGTGTCCATGTCCGGGCTACTCACCGATCCCCAACCGGTCCGGTAGATGACGTAATGACGCTCGATCAGATCACTCAAGATCACCTTGACCACGCACAGCGGCAGATCGACCTTCGCGGCCACCTCGGCGACCGACAGCGGGTGCTCGCAGATCCACAGCACACCGGCGTATTCGGGCTCAACGATCTTGCCGTGCACCTCGGGCTGCAGTGAGACGACGAGGGTGACGAGGTCAAGGTCGTGCCGCCGGGCCTTCGTCCTGCCTCGAGTGAGCGCGTAAGGCCGCACCAGCGGCCCCGCCGCGTCGTCGAACCACACTTCGCCCCTGCTCGCCATCGACGACCTCATGACACTTTCGCGTCGACGGCCGGCGTCGCCCTGGCCCTTCTCGGTGCCGCCGTGAGTACCGCGCCGACCCGCTTGACCATGAGGTTCATCTCGTAGGCAACGAGGCCGAGGTCCGCGCCCTCCGTGGTGAACAGGGCGAGGCATGCCCCCTTGCCCGCCGCCATGACAAGCAGGAACCCGTGTTCGAGCTCGACGACCGTCTGCCGCACCTCGCCGAAGCCGAAATGCCGCCCGGTGCCGCGTGACAGGCTCTGATACGCCGATGCCACCGCGGCGAGGTGCTCGGCATCGGGCTTGGCCAGGTTCTGCGAGCGCGCCATCAGGAGCCCGTCCGAGGACAGCACCACCGCCCGGTCGGCTCCTGCCACCCGCTCGACCACGTCGTCCAGTAACCAATTCAGGTCAGTCATCCGCGGATTGCCCGTCATGTGTTCACCTCTCAGGCGTTTTCTTCAGTGAGTCCTATTCATAAGGCGGGCCGTGTCACCGGTGTCCGTTCATGCTGATCTCGGCGGCCCTGCCACGGATGGAGCCGTGTTGCAGCGCGGCCATCAGGGAGCGTGAGCGCTCGGCGTCCAGGTCGTCGTCGCGTTCGGCCTGCTCCTCGTCGGCAGCGCCGTCCATCAGTTGTGGCGCGAGATTCGCCAGTCGCTTGCGCCGCGGCAGCGCGGGCTTGCTCTTCTCGTCTGGCGCGGCGGGTGTGCTCGCCACGCCGGGCGGTTCGGCCCGCGCCGCCGTGCCGCCCGGCCAAGTGGGTTGGCCGGCCGATGCCGCCGGTTCGGCGTCCGGCTTGTCGAAGACCACCGTGGTCCAGCCCGTTCCGATCGCGGGCGGCTCTGCCGGGTCTCCTACCGGCAGCGCAGATAGCTCCGGTTCGGGTGCCTGCCGCGACGTGACCTCGTCGATCTTCGCCACGCTCGGCAGCGAACCCGCGGCGAGCATCGGTTGCGCCGCCGGGGGTTCGTGCGGCGTGGAGTCCTGCGCGATCAGCACCGACGGGATCAGCACGATCGCCGTCGTGCCGCCGTAGATCGATTCGCGCAGCGTGATCTTGATGCCGTGCCGCGCCGCCAGCCGTGCGACCACGAACAGCCCGACGCGTGATTCGCTCGACATGGCCATCACGCTGAAGTCCGGCGGCTTGCGCAGCATCGTGTTGATCTTGTCCAGCTGCGCGGCATCCATGCCGAGGCCCTGATCTTCGACCTCGAGGACGACACCGCGGCCGACGGCGTTGCCCCGCACCTCGACCCTCGCTTGCGGTGGTGAGAACGCGGTGGCGTTGTCGACCAGTTCCGCCAGCAGGTGCGCCAGGTCGGCGATGACGGAACCGTCCATGAGCGTGTCGGGCACGGTTGCCGCGCCGACTCGGGTGTAATGCTCGGTCTCGGCGATGGCGCTGCGCACCACTTCGCGGAGCGACACCGGATTGCGCCACTGCCGCCCCGGCTGCTCACCGCCGAGGATGATCAGGTTCTCCGCGTTGCGCCTGCTCCTGGTGGCCAGGTGATCCAGTTGGAAGAGCAACTGCAGCTGATCCGGGTCATCCTCGGAGCGTTCAACCTTGTCCAGCACCTTGAGCTGCCGGTGCACGATCACCTGGGTCCGGTGAGCGATGTTGAGGAAGACCGAGCCGACGCCCTTGCGGGTCTCGGCCTCCTGTACCGCGGCGGAGATCGCGGTGCGCTGCGCCTTGTTGAACGCGTTGGCGACCTGACCGATCTCGTCGTCACCGTGATCGAGCCAGGGCACCTGGTCTTCGACGTCGATGCGATCGCCTTGCCACAACCGCTCGACTACGTCGGGCAACTCACGCTCGGACAGCGCCAGCGTCTCCTCGCGGAGCCGGCTCAACCGCCCGATGAGCCTGCGGGAGAGCCGCAGTGCGATCACCACCGCCGCGGCGGCCGCCAGCAGGATCACCGCCCCGGTCAGCAATGAGGTCAGCAGCGTCGCGGTACCGCTCGAGGTACCGATGTCCGCCGCGTATTCCGAGTGGGCGGTGTAGAGCCCGACCAGGCCGGTGGCGATCACCCGTGCGGCCGCCTCCCAGCCCGCGACGTCGAATTTCACCTCGGACCCCTCGGGGCCGCGCGCCATCAGGCTGTTGTCGCCGGAGACCAGTTCCTGCCAAGACGCGGACTCCTTCAGCTCCGCATACGTGCGCTGCTCGTCGGGCGTCATGCGCGACACCACGGTCTCCGCCATCTCGTGGTACATGCCGAGCTGGTGGGCGAGCTCGTGGAACTGATCGTCGTTGAGGCCGCTCGCGACGGCGAGCACCGCCATCGAGTGAGAGCGCGACATGGCCTCCGCCGACTTGAACAGGTCGAAGGCGATCATCTGCTCGAAGCCGACCTCGGCGTCGTTGGCCGAACGCGCGATCCCCTGGATGCCACCGCCTGCGAGCTCGATCATCTCGTTGTAGAACTCGTAGGCCGCCAGCGGCTCGACCTTGCCCGCGTCGATCTGCTGCCGCGTGCCCCGCAGCCGGGCGGCGCCGGCGTCGAACTCGTCGAGCACGACCCGCAACTCGTCAGGGGCGTTGCCACGTAGCGCATCGGTCGCTCGCGACATCGCAACGAGAGCGGTGTCGGCCTTGCGCCGGTGGCGGTCCAGTTCACCGCTGCTGGCGATCTGGTCGCTCAGCTGCGGCATGGTGAGCCTGCGCTCCTCCTGCAGCGCGACCACGGCGCGTGACGTCGGCTCAAGCGATCCGCGCACGTCGTCGGCGAACTGCCGCACCTGCAGGCCCTGGCTGACGAGGTACCCCGACACCGCCGCGCCGACGACGATCAGCGCGATGCTCGGAATCAGCGCGATCGCCAATACCCGTGCCTTGATCGTGCCGGAACCGCCGCCCCTGAAAGGTCTGACCATGTTGTGCCGTCCCGTGTTCTCCTGCTGCCGGCGACGGTGCTGAAATTGCCCGCCGTAGCGCCACATCGTGGTGGTTCATTCATTCGCGAGCCGGACGCTACGTCTTCAAAATTCCGGAGTCAATAAATCGAGCACCGAGTTACTCCGAATGGCCCCAAGGCCCGAGCTCTAGCAGCTGATCGAAACCTCCGGCATCCGCCATTCCAGCGCCATGATCGCCTCTCACCTGCGACTATCCGCACCAAGATCATGACTTCAGCAGCCGGAAAATAGGCCGATCGGTCTATGGACCACCACGGATTCGCTCTCTAAAGTGGCGCTGCCGACGGTATGCGGAAACCCGCCAGGCGACGCCGGATAAACCGCCCCATGCCGCCGCGTACGTATTCGTACGTATACCGCTACGTAGAAACACGTAAGAATGCCGCGAATCGCATTCAATAATCGCGCATCCCTGAGCAAGATCTATTGAGGAGATCTGAACAAGTGCCCACATACAAGCTCTCTGTCAATGGGAAGTCAGTCACCGTCGAAGCCCCTGGCGATATGCCACTGCTCTGGGTGCTGCGGGACAAGCTCGGCATCACCGGCCCCAAGTACGGCTGCGGGGTGGGTGCCTGCAGGGCGTGCACGAGTCACCTCAACGGCGACGAGATACAACCCTGCGTAGTGCCGATCTCGGCCTGCGCCAACAAGCGCGTCACCACCATCGAAGGCCTCGCGAACGGCGACACCCTGCACCCGGTGCAGCAGGCGTGGCTCGACGAAGACGTCCCGCAATGCGGCTACTGCCAGCCGGGTCAGATCATGGCCACCGTCGCCCTGCTCAAGCGCAACCCCAAGCCGTCGGACGCTGCCATCGACGCGATCGAGAACGTCTGCCGCTGTGGCACCTACTGCCGGATCCGCAGCGCGATCAAGAAGGTGGCGGCCCAGTGACTACTTCCGCCACGGGCAGGCTGCCGCGTCGCCGGTTCATCACCTTCCTGGTCGCCGCCCCGACGCTGACCGTCGCAGCGCGTCTCGTCCTCGACACCCCGCCGGCAGGCGCCGCACCGAAATCGGGTGGCCCGAAGCCCGATCCGGCCACCGAACCCACTACGGAGTCCGACCTGGGCACCACGTACGTGCTGCGGGTCAGGAGCGACAACCGGGTGATCTTCGAGTCCCCGAAGGCCGACGTCGGCCAAGGCATCAGCACCGCCATCGCCGTGCTGCTCGCCGAGGACCTAGACGCCCGGCCGGCCGATATCGACGTGACACTCTCCGACGCCGAGGGCCTGCCCGGTCAGTCGGTCGGCGGCTCCGCGTCGATCCGCGGCATGTGGCAGCCCGCCCGCGACCTCGCGGCACAGGCAAGGGCGCGGCTGATCACCGCGGCCGCCGAACGATGGAGCGTGCCCGCGAACACGCTGTGGACCCAGGACTCGACGGTCTTCGCGCCGGACGGCCGGAGCGCCACGTACGGCTCGCTCGCGGCCGACGCCGCCCGTGTGAGTAGCCCGGCGGTGTCGACTCAGCCGAAACCGGCGACCCAGCACGCGGTGATCGGCACGCCCACCGCGCAACTGGAAGGCCGCGACATCATCACCGGCAAGACGATCTACGCCATGGACATCGGCCTGCCCGGCGCATTGCCGACCGTGGTGGCCAGACCGCCGACGATCAAGGGCACCGTGGCCTCCTTCGACGACACCACGGCACGAGCCATGTCGGGGGTCGTCGCGGTGACCCCGATCCCGACCGGCGTCGCGGTCAGCGCCGGAACCTTCTGGGAGGCCATGCGAACCGCCGAAGCACTGCATGTTTCCTGGGGGGCGGGACCGGTCGACGCGGTGTCCGACGCGAAGGTGAACGAAAGGCTGGACCAGGCCATCCCGCCCTTCGCCGATCCGCCGGTGCTGTCGAACTACGTGGACGGCAAGTTCGAGTTCGCGTTCGTCAACCACGCACCGATGGAGACCGTCTGCACGGCGGCGGACGTGCGAGCGGGCACCGCGGAGATCTGGTGCTCGAGCAAGGTCCCCAACGGCGCGAGGACCGCGGTAGCGGAGGTCACGGGGTTAGCGGAAGCCGCGGTCACCGTGCACGTGACGCGGGGTGGCGGCTCCTTCGGCAGACGGCTCTACCCCGAAGCCGAGGTGGAAGCCGCGCAGGTCTCGCAGGCGATCGGCAAGCCGGTGAAACTCATGTGGACCCGCGCCGACGAGATGCGTCATGGCCGGATGCGGCCCGCCAGCCACCACCGCATGCGCATCGTCTACCTCGCGAACGAGCTGGTGAGTTTCGAGAACCTGAGTTCGGCGGTGCAACTCGACCTTGGCCTCAGCCCGGTCAAGGACATGATCGACCCGGGCTACGGCGGTTACCCGACCATCGGGGCGGCTTTCTTCGCACTCACCCAGGTCACGCCATACAACCTCGGAGTCGAGACGAAGCTGCTCAATGAGGTCCCGCTCGACTTCCCCACCGCGACCTGGCGCTCGGTCTATTCCGGGCACAACCGGGCGGCGGAGGAGATCATGGTCGACGCGCTGGCGAAGAAGCTAGGGCGGGATCCACTGGGTTTACGCATGGAACTCGCGAAGACGGCCGCGGCGAAAGCGGTGCTGCAGAAGCTGGCGACTGCCGCAGGCTGGGGCAGAACCATGCCCGCGGGCTGGGCCCAGGGCATCGCCTATCACGAGGAGTACAACTCCAAGGCGGGGTGCCTTGTGGAGATCAACGCCACCAATCCGCAGGCGCCAAGGGTGACCAAGGCCGTCGTGGTCGCCGATGTCGGCACCCCGGTCAACCCGTCCGGGCTGAAGGCACAGTTCATGGGCAGCGTCATGGACGGCATCTCGACGATCCTCAGCGCGGGAAACCACATTTCCGGCGGCGCCGTGGTCGAGAAGAGCTTCGCGGACTTCCGCTGGGCGCGGCAGACGGACGCGCCGTTGCAGTTCGACGTGCACCTCATGCCGCCGGACGGTGGCATCGGCGGGGCAGGCGAGCTGGTGGTCCCCGCGGCCGCGGGCGCCGTCGCCAATGCCTACGCCAGCGCCACCGGCAAGCAGGCATGGCGGTTCCCGATCAACTCATGAAAACCCGCGCGACCTCGGATTATCGCGGGGGTCATCGGGCTGCGTCGGCCGCCGCCTGCGCGCGTCGTCGAGGAGTCCTGCCACCAACCACCACGAGGAGACGATGACTGACAACGCCAGCGGCGTCATGGCGAGCGTGGCGGAGAGTGTCATGGTTACAGCCTGACTCAGGCCCCGAACGATATTCACCCGGAATTCCACGTATCCGTACACGTAGCCGCTCGTTAGGGTTATGCGGTCCTTTGTGTCCACTAGGCCATATGGCCGATTGACCAGCTCGCGAACGGCGCTTAACTTTGCCGGGCAATGGTGCGCAGTCTCCTTACTCCGTCACAGCGGACTCCCAGCTTGCCCGTCGAAGTTTCCAGCTTCGTCGGACGCCGTCATGAGCTGGCCAAAATCCGGAATCTGTTGGCAGGCCACCGGTTGGTGACGCTGCTAGGCGTCGGCGGCGTCGGCAAGACCCGGCTGGCGATTCACGCCGGCCGGGACCTGCACCGGGCGTTTCGCGACGGTGTTTTCCTCGCCGACCTCGCCGGGCTTACCGATGCCACGCTGCTCGCCCAGACGGTCGCCAGCTCGCTAGGGCTACGCGACGACTCGCCGTTGCCTCCCGAGGAGCGGCTGGTCGAACTGCTCGCCGAGCGCCAGCTGCTGATCGTGCTCGACAACTGCGAACACCTCGTCGACGACTGCGCGAGGCTTCTCGACACGTTGCTCAGCGCGTGCCCCGAGGTTCGGGTGCTCGCGACCAGCCGCACCGCGCTCCAGATCGACGCCGAGTGCACCCTGCCGGTACCGCCGCTGTCGGTACCGGACGCGGGCGATCACCGCCGCCCGGAATCACTCGTCAGCTACGAGGCGGTACGGCTGTTCACCGCTCGCGCGACGGCCGGTGAACCGTCGTTCGAGATCACCGCGGACAACTGCACCGCGGTCGCCGAACTGTGCCGGAAGCTCGACGGCGTACCGCTGGCGATCGAACTGGCCGCGGTACGCATCCGCTCGCTGTCGGCGCAGCAGATCCTCGAAGGTCTCGCCGACCGGTATCGGCTGCTGACCCAGGGCAGCCGCGCTGCGCTGCCCCGGCAGCGCACGTTGCGATCGCTGATGGACTGGAGCTACGGCCTGCTCAGCGAAGGCGCCCGCATGCTGTGGGCACGATCCTCGGTCTTCGCGCACAGCTTCGAGCTGGACGCGGCCGAAGGTGTCTGCCCCGATGCCGAGCTGGATCGCGACGACATACTCGACCTGCTGGCCGAGCTCGTCGACAAGTCCGTGCTGCTCCGGGAAGAGCGCGCGGGCCGGGTGCGGTACCGGCTGCTGGAGACGGTGCGCGAGTACGGGCTGAACCGGCTGCGGGCTTCAGGCCAGCTCGAGTCGGTTCGGCAGCGACATCGGGACTGGTATGCCGACCTGGCGTCCGAGGCGCGCGCGGGCCTGGAAGACGGCACGCAGGTCACCTGGTATCACAGGCTGCGGTCAGAACATGCGAACCTGCGCGCCGCGCTCGACTACTGCGCCGCGACGCCGGCCGCCGCGAGGGCAGGCCTGAAGATGGCGGCCGATCTGCAGCACTACTGGGTCATGACGGGCAGTTTCAGTGAGGGCAGGCGGTGGTTGCGACAGCTGCTGGCCGCAGAGCCGGATGCCCCCGAGCGCGTCGGCGGGCTGACGGTATCGAGCAAACTCGCGGTGCTCCAGGCCGACGTGGCGCAAGGGCTGGGCCAGCTCACCGAGGCGCGGACGCTCGCGCACTCCACCGGCCAGGAACACTGGCTGGCCGATATCGCGCACACCGAAGGCATCGCCTCGCTGTTCTGGGGTGAGCCCGCGGGCGCGGTCGCGCACTTCGCCGAAGCGCTGGACGGGCACAAGGCCGCGGGCAACGACTTCGGGTTCATGCTCGCACTGATCCAGTCCGCGACCGCGCGATCGCTGCTCGGCGAGACCGGCCACGCGCTCGAACAGTGCGAGGACTGCCTCGCGATCAGCAGGCGCCACAACGACCGCTGGTGCGCCGCGCTGGCGATGTGGACGCAGGCCTTGCTGCGCTGGCACTGGGGCGATCACGCCCGCGCGGACACGCTCGCAAAGGAAACGTTGCGGATCAAGGAGGAGTTCGGCGACCGGCTGGGGATCGCCATGGCGATGGAGGTCATCGCCTGGGTCGCGGCCAAACAGGGGCATCACGCCCGCGCCGCCCAGCTGCTTGGCGCGATCGAGTCCGCGTTGAGCACGGTGGGTGCCACCTCGCTGTTCCGGCCACTCGCCGATGATCACGCTCAGTGTGAGCGGGAAACGCGTGCCGCCCTCGGCGACGAAGCGTGGCTGGAAGCGTTCGAGAAGGGTGCATCGGCCGACTTCGACGCGGCCGTCGGGATGGCCCTGCGGCGCAGCGTGCGCTCGCCGGCACCTTCACCGGTACCCCGGCAGGAAGGCGAGCTGACCAGTCGCGAGCACGAGATCGCCGAACTGGTGGCCAAGGGGCTGTCCAACCGAGACATCGCGGCGACGCTGGTCATCTCGCCGAGGACCGCGGAAAAGCACGTCGAAAAGATCCTCAGCAAGCTCGGCCTGAACTCGCGGACCCAGATCGGGGTATGGGTCGCCACCGGCCATACGGAGCCGGCCCTGCCCCACCACCCCGGCGAACCCTCGCCCCGGGGCACATCACACGCATTGGGAGCATGACATGGCTCGCCTCCGCACCGCCGTGGTTGCCGTAATGATGGGCGCCGCACTGCTGTCGCCGTCGCTGACCGCGGACGCCGAGCTGGCGCTTCCGTCGTTGAGCGCGGAATCCGCCGTCCTCACCTGGTCGTCCTGGCTGCCCTCCTTTGTGGCCGAGTTCGACCCGGCGAGCGCGGAGGACTGCATCGCCGGCCGGGACAAATGCGCGACCAAGACGATCCGCGAGATGGACAAGCGGCTGGGCGACCTCGCGCCCACCTGCTCGCACAACGCGATCTTCTCGCTGGCCTACCTCCGCATCACGCAAGGCTATGCCTGGATCCGCGACACCCAGAATGCGGACGGCACGCCGCACTACGCCGACCGGGAGGGGCTGAACTTCGTCGTCGAGGTGTTCGCCCGGGCCTACATACACGCCTATGACGAGTGGGCGAGCGGCGGCACGCCCCCTGGCGCATGGCGGATGGCCTTCGAAGCCGCTGAGACCAAGCAGGTGAACGGTAACGGCGACCTGCTTCTCGGGATCAGCGCCCACATCAACCGGGATCTGCCGTTCGTCATGGCCGCCAGCGGGCTGGTCTCCCCGGATGGCATGTCACGCAAGCCCGATTTCGACAAGGTCAACGAACTGCTCTACCGGGTCAGCCCGGCCCTGAACGCGGAGCTGGCGGCGCGGTTCGACCCGTCGATGCGCAATGAGGACGGGGGCCTGACCGACCCGGCGACGTTCCAGCTGATCCTCGGCTGGCGCGAACGGGCCTGGCGCAATGCCGAAGCGCTGGTGAGCGCGCCGACCGACGCGGAACGAGAGCTCGTCGCGCAGCGGATCGAGCTGACCGCCGAGAGCGAAGCCGCGCTGCTCCTGGCCTCGAGTACCTACCAGCCGCCGCTGACCGGTACCGAAGCGCGCGATAACCACTGCGCGACCCACTACGCCGACCCGCCGCCTGTGTCGTATCCGTTCACAGTGAAGTGAGGAACGAGGGCGTGTCTTATGGATCTCGGTCGATGGGATTCGTGATCCAGATGGTCGCTGACAAGGCGGAGGAAGGTTCTCGTATTGGACCCATACTTGGACCTTTCGACAACGCAGTCAGCGGCCATCTGGGCGCGAATACCGCGACCACGGATCCGTAGGACACGCCCTACCCGCTCGCTCAGGCGGCGGACGTCGCGTAGGCGGGCTCGCGCACCGGCGCGTCCCACGCCCTGCGCCGCAGCTGCACCGGGACCGCTTCGCCGCGGGCCTGCGCCACGAACACCGCGGCCCTGGCCCGGCGGTACCAGACGGCCATCCGCCAGGCGCCGAAGAGCAGCATGCCCACGATCACGAGGAGCGCTATCCGGAAGTTCCCGCCACTGAACTGCAACAGCAAGCCGACCAGCAGCACCGCGATCGTCGTCGCGGTGAAGCCGCCGACGTTGACCACGCCGGTGGCCGTACCGACCCTCGGCAGCGGGTTGTAGTCGCGAGCGAGGGCGAACCCGATGGTCGAGGCCGGGCCGCCGAGCGAGAGCACCGCGAATCCGGCGAAAAGCACGCCGAGCGGAATCTGGCCCGGCCAGCTGAGCAGCACCGCCCACACCACGCCCGCGGCCGAGAGATAACTGATCACCAGCGGCATGCGTGCCTCGGGCTTGCGGCCGATGAACGCGCCAAGCGCCGGGCCGCCGAGCAGTGCGCCGATCACGAACACCATGAGCAAGCTACTGGCAACGGTCGCCGAGCGTCCCTGCCCCTGCACCAGGAACGGCATGCCCCAGAGCAGGCCCATGGTGGCAGGAGCGAACATCGTGGAGAAGTGCGTCCAGAATCCGAGCCGGGTACCGGGGACCCGCCACGCGGTGGCGATCTGGCGGCCGATCTCGCGCGGCGCCGCGGGCCGGGGCGCCGGGACGGGCTCCGCGCCGGGCGGCGTGTCGCGCACGATGAACCGGACGGCCAGCAGGAACACCCCCGTCACCAGTCCCGCGGTCAGGAAGGTCGGCAGCCAGCCGGGCCCGGCGAGCAGCAGCGTAAGCGGCACGGTGGCCGCCAGGTTGCCGAGAAAACCCAATGCCCCGGTGAGCGCGGTGACCAGGGTGTAGCGGCGCGCCGGAAAGTGGTTGGCGGCAAGGCGAAGCACCGAGACGAACGTCATCGCGTCGCCGACGCCGAGCACGCCGCGCGCGAGCAGGCCGACCCAGTAGACCTGAGCGACCGCAAGCAGTACCTGGCCGATGCTGAGGAAGAACAGGGAGACGGTGAGCACCGCCCGTGGCCCGAACCGATCGACCAGCACCCCGGTCGGGATCTGCATCGCGGCGTAGATGCCGATCTGCAGCACGGTGAACGAGCCGAGCGCGGCGGCGCCGACACCGAATCGGTCGGCCGCTTCGATTCCGGCGACGCCGAACGAGGTCCGGTGAAACACCGCGAGCAGATACACCGACGCCGCGGCGAACCAGATCAGCCATGATCGACGGGTCGCTCGTGCCGGAGTGGAGGTCATGGACAGCGGCACGGAACTCCTCGCTCTCGGATCATGGCTTCGACCGGCACGGCAGACGTCGGTCCCGATGGAATCGGTACCGACGTACCACTATGTGTATCGTCGGCGGCCCCCGATCCCATACCAAGATTCACCGTGGCATCGACCACATCTCGTCGTGCGTGAAAGTCGTTGCTCCAGCACGCCTCAGCACTCACGACCTCAGCCGGTGGGTCGTGAGTGATCAAGCGTGCTGCGGCACGGTTTTTCACGCACGAGCGAAGCTGGGGCCCCGGCAAATACCAGGGGTCGTACTGCGCAAACTGTTGGTGGATCCGGGCACCGGCAAAATCGAAGGCCTCGGCCGCCGACGCTACCGCCCCACCCAAGCCCTACGAGACCTGATCATCGCCCGAGACCGAGAATGCTGCTGGTGCCACCGGCCAGCCCAATTCTGCGACATCGACCATCAAGCAGAACGGGCCAAAGACCACGGCAGCACCGAGGAGACCAACCTCAACGCGAAATGCGAAAACGAACACCACCGCAAAAAACGCCGACGGATGGCACCTCCACATCGACCCCGACACCGCAACCGCCACCACGGCCGCCTGCGCGCCGGTTTACCCTGCCGCGCCACGCCGAGCGGCTCGATCACGGTACGGCGCATCGCGAACAGCGTGGCCCCGACCGACAGCATCGGCACGCCGGACACGATCAGCACGACCAGCCACCACGATGGCGCGATGTCGTCGGCGAACACGCCGACCCCGAACAACTGGATGTGGTCGGCCAGGGGCCGCACCGCCAAGAACAGTGCCCCACCCGCCACCAGGCCGGCGGCCGCCGGCAGCAACGCCTCGCCCGCCGCGATCCGCCTGACCTGCGCTGCGTCTCCCCCGACGAGACGCAGGGCGGCCAGTCGCCGATCCCGTTCCGCTCCGGCGATCCGGGCACTGGACACGATGAAGATCAGCAACGGGATCAGCAAGGCGGCCGTAGCCAGCGCGACAAGCGCGAGCAGTTCGACGGGCAACGGGTGTCGCTGGATGTCACCGTCGAACCCGTACGCCCGGTACGCGGGATCGGTCAGTACCTGGCCGCCCACGGTCTTGGTTGCGGCTTCGATCGCGCCGGAGCCCGCGACGAACCGCAGATCGTCCGGCTCGACCAACCCCGGTTTGCCCAGCATGCCGACGATCCGATAATCCGCGAAGCGTGGCCGCAGCAACTCACCTTCCGGCGAACTCAGCAGCTCGGCCAGCGCGGGTGATACGACCACCTCACCCGCGTCGAGCTGACGCGCGACCCCCGGCGGCACCGGTGAGCTCGCGTCTTCGTGCCGAACCAGCGTGCCCTGGATCCCGGAACCGCGGTAGGACGTGAAGACCATGCCCAGATACGTCGGAGCGACGCCGTCGACGGGCGCGGTCACCGGGTGCTGCGCCAGCTGACGCCCCTCTCGCTCGGCCAGGACAGTGCTCGCCGAGGCCGCGCCAAGCAGCACCGCGACCACGATCGCGATCCCGAACGCGCCGAGGCCCAGCCGCACCCATCCGGTCGCCGAGCCCCGGCTGCCCCCACGGCCAGCCGGAACCCGTAACCGAGGTCACGCAGCCATTCGCTCATCGCGCCAGTTCCATCGACTGCGTGCGGCCGTCACGCACGATGACCTCCCGGTCGGAGTAGGCCGCCACCCGCGCCTCGTGCGTCACCAGCGCGATCGCGGTGCCGGAGTCCTTCGCGGCGCGCGTGAGCTGCTGCATCACCAGTTCGCCGTTGAGCGAGTCGAGCGCACCGGTCGGCTCGTCGGCGAACACGATCTTGTGCCCGGTGACCAGCGCCCTCGCGACGGCGACCCGCTGGCCCTGACCGCCGGAGACGTCGCCGGGCCGCTTGCCTGCGATGTCGGAGACCTCGAGCGTCGCCAGCAACTCCGCCGCCCTCGCTTCGGCGTGCTTGCGCTTCATCCCGCCGAGCCACAGCGGCAGCGCGACGTTCTCCAGGCAGCTCAGCTCCGGCACCAGCTGGAACTGGAACACGAACCCGAAGGCGGTGCGCCGCAGCGAGCTCCGCTCGGTGTCGGACATGGTGGTGAGCTCGGCGCCTGCGAACCGCACCGAGCCGGAGTCCGGCTTGATGATGCCCGCGACACAGTGCAGCAGCGTGGACTTGCCGGAGCCCGACGGCCCCATGACGGCGACGACCTCCCCGCCGAGATCGAGATCGACGCGTTGTCCAGCGCCTCGGTCTGCCCGAACGTCTTGAACAAGCCCTCCGCGCGCAGCAACGGCTCCGCGCCGGTCTGCTCGCCCGCCCCTCCCGCGATGGTCACCGCGCTCATCGTCTTGCCCCCTCCTCGATGGTGTCCGCGTGCTTGCCACGGACGGTTTCGGACAGCTGGTTGATCCGGGCCTCGGTCAGCTCGAGCCACCGCAGGTCGGCTTCCAGATGGAACAAAGCGTGATCACAG
>WHSS01000067.1 GCA_009379975.1 Actinophytocola sp. | reverse complement strand
TGGAAGGCGCCCTGGTGCTGGCCCGCGCGACCGGGGATCCCGGCGCGCTGGAGCGCACGGGTGACCGGCTCGCCGAGATGCTCCAGTGCCATGCCGGAGAAGCTTGACCGCGTGGCCGGCGCCGGTGTCTGAGTGAGCTTACGCTCTGGTCGCGACGGTGATCAGTCATTGCATGCGCTGAAAGACGCTTTCAGTCCGCTCAACGGACTGAAAGCGTCTTTCGCTCCGCCCAGTGGACTGAAGGATGCTCCTATGGTTTGTCAAGCGGTGAGAGCGGTGAGAGCGGCGAGGGCGGTGAGGGCGGTGAGGGCGGCGAGGGCGGCCGTGAGGTGGGGGTAGATTTCGCGGCTTACACGGACGCCGACCACGCCAACTGTCGGCGATCGTGTCCACAGTGGACACCTTCGGGGGTGACCTGCGCGGCGAGCTCGGTCAGCGCGAGCGGGTTCCCGCTGGCGACGTCGAGCACGCTGCTGGTGACCTCTCGGGGAATCATCGGGCCGAGGTGGTCGGCAAGGATGCGTTCGGCGATGCTGTCAGCGACGGGATCCAGGCGTAGCCACGGCACAGCCTCAAGTGCATCGGTGGCATCCGTGCCGTAGAGGTCAGCGGCGAGCACGAGTGCCAATGGCACCGTGTCGGTGCGTCGCGCTGTGAAGATCAGCGCGCTGAGTGAGGCCCGGTCAAGATCATGCGCCGCGTCCACACAACACAGCGTTGGCCGCTCCTGGGCGGCCGTCACCAGCAGCGCGTGGACCGCGGCGTGCAGCGCGAGTGTCTCGGGCGGTTCGTCTCCCGCGATCGCGGCCGGGTCGAGGACGGGGCGAAGCGACGCCCGGTGCCGCTCGGTCACCCGCTCCGCCAGTTCGCCGAGGGGTAGGAGGAGCTGGTGCAGTCCGACGATGGCCAGTGCCCCACCCCGGCGCCGGGTGGCCTGCTCGAGCAGGCCGTCCAGCGCGGCGAGTTGCTGCGCCCGCCCATGCAGGGGCATCGAATATGTGGACTGAACCTCCGGCGTGTCAGTCATCCAGCCAGTCTTGCGCTGAAAGACGCTGTCCACTGAACGGAGCGAATGGGCTGCTGGCTCGGCAAGACGCCGTCTCCCCGGCGGCTGGCCGGTCGCCGACCGGCCCGGCTCTCGGCAGGCCGCCGTCAACGAGCCTGCGTTGGAGCACCGGCGAACACCGGGGTCCCAAGCTGCTGCATGAGGCCGAGGTCGTCGCGGTGGTTCCAGATCTCGGCGACCTTGCCTGCGTGGAATCGGAACAGGTTCACTCCCGAGAAGGTCATCGAGTTGCCCGTCGGTTCCTGTCCGCCCCACGGTCCGGTGTTCGTGCCGGAGGCCGAACGCCGTGCTGCCACGTAGTCGTCCTCCCCGAAGACAAGGTCCACGGTGAAACACAGATCAGGGAAGGCATCGCGGAATGTGGCCGCGATGCGCTTCTGCCCTTCGGGACCCGGCGCGGCATCGGTCGGCCGAAGATCGTGGCGTTCGTAGTCGTCGGCGAAGATCTCGTGGGCGAAGTCGACGTTGCCGTGGGCCGAGCCGAATGATGCTTTCGGTACCTATGCGGTACTCAACGCCACATTCGGCTCGCCGGGCCGACTGGGAGTTGTGTCGCGAACTTCAGACGCAGGACACTGGTTCAACTCACCCGAGCCGATCACCTAGCCAGCTACGACCGGCGGCGCGGCTTCCCGCGACTGCGACGTTGAGGTACGCCGGAACGTCGCTGCCGGCCGCTTCGGGCCGACTTGCCGCCCGCGGGCTTGCGTCGATCGGCATCGGCCGGCTTGCCCTCCGCCAGAGCCGGTGGGCGTCCCCGCGTGCTGTTGACGGTCCGCCCGCGGACGATCCCGATGAACTGCTCCATCAGATAGGTGGTCTCGCCCGCCTGCCATGACAGCGCGACACGCGACTGCGGGGCGTCGGAGACCGGCCGGTAGGTCAGGTCCTTGCGGTGATGCAGCCGGGCGAGTGACTGCGGGACCACGAGTAGCCCCACGCCAGCCGCCACGAGTTCGATGGCGTCCGCTGTCGTGGCGGGGCGTTCAAACGCGGGCCGACCGGGCAGGTGCGTCCATTCAAGGGTGTCGTCAAGGGGGTGCAGCACGACGTCATCGGCGAGGTCCTCGACGCTGACCTCGTCGGCCGCGGCCACGAGGTGATCCTTCGGGGCAACGACCACAGTCGTCTCGGTGTACAGCGGGATCGCGTGCAGGCCCGCCGTGTCCATCGGCAACCGCAGGAGAGTCGCATCGGCGCCGCGGTCCCGCACCAGGTCGGCGGCTTCGGCGGCGGGCACCTGTATGAGCGTGAGCGGAACCTCGGGCGACCGCTCGTTCCAGGTCCGCACCCACTTGCCGGGCGTTACCCCCGGGACGTACGCGAGGCTGAACGAGGCGGGTACGTCCGAGCCGGTCACGAGGCCAGATTACCGGGCGTGATCGGACCTGGCGCGTGCGCATCGATACCCTTGACGTCATGAAGTCGCACAAGACCTCCCAGACCATGAAGCCCGCGACAGCGGCGAAGAAGCTGGGTGTGTACCTCGAAGCCACCCCCGCGGAGTTCCAAGAGGGTGTCGTCTCGCGCGACGAGTTGAACGCGATGCAGGCCGACCCGCCGGAATGGCTGCGTGACCTGCGCCGTAACGGCCCGCATCCTCGACAGGTCGTCGCCGCCAAGCTAGGCATCTCCATCGGCGGACTGGCGCGCGGCGGAATCACCGCCCCCCTCACCACCGAGCAGATCGACGCGTTGAAAGCGGACAGTCCCGATTGGTTGCTGCGAGAACGCGCCACCCAGGCCGAAGTCCGCAAGGAAACGCAGCGCGTCAGGGAGAACGCGAAGCAGCGCGGTTCGGGCTCCTGACCGGGGCGTCCCCAGCGCCGAAACTGCTTAAGAGCCCTCCCAGCTGGGCAAGCGCGTTCGGGTAGTCATGCTCGTGCGGTGTCCCGTAGCCGAGCACGACTCCCCGCGCCCTGGGGTTGCCATGCCAGAACCGTTCCAGACCCACCAGACCGACCGAGCGGCGCTCGGGGGCCGCGGTTCGCAAGGTGTCGACCAGGGCGTCCCGGCGACGCCGGTAGCGCAGCCGCATTCGGCGGATGTGCCGGTCGAAATCGCCCGAACTGACGAGCTCCGCCAGTGCGAGCTGACTGAGCACATCGGTACCGCGGTCCGCCCTGCGCTTCGCCTCGACGATGGGTTCCAGTAGCGCCTCGGGAACGACGAGCCAGCCCAGCCGCAGGCGGGGCGCGAGGCTCTTGCTGACGGTTCCGGCGTAGATCACGCGCTCGGGTGCGAGGCCTTGCAGTGCACCGATCGGGTGACCGTCGTAGCGGAACTCGCCGTCGTAGTCGTCCTCCAAGATGTAGGCGCCGCGTCCCTCAGCGAGCCGGACGAACTCGGTCCGCCTCGCAGGTGCCAGCGTGGCGCCGAGGAGCGCCTGATGAGCTGGGGTGAGCACCACCGCGTCGAGCCGCGAGGTCGCGAAGGCGTCTGGCACAGCGCCGTCGTGATCCACGCGCACGGCGACGGCGCTCATGCCCGCCGCGGCGGCGGTCGCGCGATGGTCGGGCAGGCACGGGTCCTCGTGCCCGATGCGCGCGCCCAGTGCAGACGGGGGAAGGCACTGAGATCTGGGCGACCGAACTGAAAATCGGCGGCGAACCTTCGCGGGGGCGGCTCGCTACCCGGGCGCGGCGTTACCCTCGGAGCGTTCGCGACCCGGGTCCCCGACCCCCGACGTGAGCGCAGGTATCCCTCCGCGACCAGCTGCGCGTAGGCCTCGACCACCGTGCCTCGCGCCACCCCCAGCTCAGCTGCGAGCAGCCGGGACGCGGGTAACGGCTCACCCGGCGACAGCCTGCCGTCACGGATCGCCTCGCGTAACGCCGCCTCGAGAGCGAGTCGCCGTCCCCGGCCATCGGGGAGGTCGAGGTGCAGGTCGACTCCGGCATTGGTCCATGAACCAGGCACGAGATCGGACCCTACTCCTGTGCCAAT
Organism: Actinophytocola sp.; assembly: GCA_009379975.1. GTDB lineage: Bacteria > Actinomycetota > Actinomycetes > Mycobacteriales > Pseudonocardiaceae > WHSS01. The sequence continues at coordinate 17,397 of WHSS01000067.1, read as the reverse complement.
GCCGCAGCTTCCGTCGATTGCGCTGAAAGACGCTTTCAGTCCGTTGAGCGGACTGAAAGCGTCTTTCGCTCCACCCAGTGGACTGAAGGTGTCTTTCAGCGCGTACATCTGGACCCCGCACCGCGTCGATGAGGTCCGCGGCGGAAATTCGAATGAGATCAACGCAACGATGGGGAACACTCGGGCGGACCGATGAGTTTTTTCGGGAGTGCCGGTCTTAACCGGTGATACCACCGATGTCCAAGCCGGCGGCCGCAAGGCTCGCGAGGCCACTGTGACCAGGAACCCCAGCGAGGTGCTGCTATGTTGGCGACGACCCCAGAACGACCGCCCGTGCAGGCGGGCCGCACCCCGATGGTGGTGCGCCTGCTGGTGCTGGCCACGTTCGTGGTGATCCTCAACGAGACCATCATGATCAACGCTATTCCGCGGTTGATGGACTCGTTGCGCATCACCGAGCAGTCGGCGCAGTGGGTGTCCACCGCGTTCATACTGACCATGGCGGCCGTGATTCCGATCACCGGCTGGTTCCTGCAGCGGGTCACCACCCGTCAGGCCTACGCGCTCGCGATGGGCGTTTTCCTCACGGGTACCGTCCTGTCCGCCGTCGCGCCGTCCTTCGAGGTGCTCTTGCTGGGGCGGATAGTGCAGGCCGCAGGCACCGCCGTGATGATGCCCCTGCTGATGACCACGTTGATGATCGTGGTGCCCGAGCGTGATCGCGGCCGGGTGATGGGCAACGTCACCCTGGCGATCTCGGTGGCGCCCGCGCTCGGGCCCGCGGTGTCCGGGCTGATCCTGCAGTTCGGTTCCTGGCGGCTGCTGTTCGTTGCCGTCCTGCCGATCGCGGGTCTGGTCGCCTTCTTCGGGTCGCGCAAGCTGGAAAACATCGCCGAGCCGCAGGTGAGCTCCATCGACTGGCTCAGCGTCGGCGTGGCGGCGCTCGGCTTCGGAGGCCTGGTTTACGGCCTGAGTCTCTTCGGCGAAGCCGACCCCAGGGTCGGGCTCGGGATCGGCATCGTCATCGCCGGGGTCGCGACGATCGCGGTTTTCGCGATCCGCCAGCTCAAGCTGCAGCGCAACGGTGTGCCGCTGATGGACCTGCGCACCCTCGGGCACCGCACCTACGGCCTGTCCTTGGCGCTGATGTCCATCGCGTTCCTGGCGATGCTCGGGTCGATGATCCTGCTGCCGCTGTACCTGCAGAATCTGCGCGGGCTCACCCCGCTGGAGACCGGCATGCTGGTCATGCCCGGCGGTCTGGCCATGGGCCTGCTTGGACCGACCGTCGGAAAGATGTTCGACCGCTTCGGCAGCCGCCCGCTGGTGCTGCCCGGCTCGATCGGCATGGTGCTCGCTCTCGGCGGGTTCACCCAGGTGTCGATGACCATGCCGTATTGGCAGGTGCTGGGGCTGCACGCGCTGCTGATGGTGAGCCTGGCGGCGATGTTCACCCCGGTCTTCACGCTCGGTATGGGTGCGCTGCCTCAGCACCTGTACTCGCACGGCAGCTCGATGCTCGGGACATCGCAGCAGGTCGCCGCGGCGTTCGGGACCGCGCTCGTGGTGACCGTGATGTCCGCGCGCAGCGGCAGCCTGGTGGCCGACGGCGTGGCAGGCGTGCCCGCACAGCTCAGCGGGATGAAGCTGGCATTTGCCGTCGCGGCCGCCCTCGCGCTGGTGACGGTCGCCGTCGCGGCGAAGCTGCCGGGCCGGCTCCCCGCCGGCGACCAAGACCTCGGCAGCGACGACGCGAATCAGCCCTGGGGAGAACACCCCGGCCAAGGCGAGCTCGTCGCCGCCAGCGAGGCCTGACCGGCACGATGCGGTTAGCGGGTGTCGCTGATCGTCCGGGCGCCGAGGCGAGTTCGGAGCACGGTACGTTCGGGGTATCCGCTTGCGTCGGTTAATAGTTCCGGCGGTCGGAGGAAAGGGGCACACATGCCGTTCATTCGCAGGTTCACCGCGGTGGCCGGTGCGGTCGAGGCCGCGCGTCAGTACGTCAAGAACAATCCGGACAAGGTCCGCGCTTACACTCAGAAGGCCGGTGCGTTCGTGGACAAACGGACCAAGGGCAAGTACCACGACAAGATCGACAACGTGGTGCGCAAGGTCGACAAGTCCGCAGGCGGGGAGTCCAGGGGTGGCGAGTCGCCGGGTGACAAGTCCGCGGGCGACGAGTCGGCGGGCGGCGAGCCGCGCTGAGTCTCGAGATCACCGCTCGGCGTTGATCTCGCGCACGATGTCGAGGGCCCTGGCCAGCGTGGCGAGCCGGGTGTCGAGGGTGTCGCCGGCGGGATAGAGCCGGACGGTGTCCACGCCGGCGTCACGCCACACGCGCAACCGCTCGCGAACCATCGGTTCGGTGCCGATCAGCGTGGTGCCCAGCACCATTTCGTCGGTGACCTGGCCGGCGGCGCCGTCGCGGTCGCCCGCTTGCCAGCGTTCCCGGACCTCGGCGGCGACGTCCGCCCAGCCTTGCCTGCTGTAGGCCTGGTGGTAGAAGTTGGTGGATGCCGAGCCCATGCCGCCGAGGCTGAACGCCAGTTCCTTCTTGCGGCCGGCGACCATCGTGCGCAACGCATCCTCGTCGGGGGCGAATGCGACTTCCGCGCCCTGGCAGACGTCGAGATCGGAACGGCTACGTCCGCTGCGTGCGAGGCCGTCGTCGAGATGAGAGAAATAGGCCGCGGCCGCCCCTTCCGGTACGAAACTGGTGCCCAGCCAGCCGTCGGCGATCTGGCCGGTCAGGCGCAACATGGCAGGCGACAGGGTGGCCAGATAGATCGGGATGTCATGCTCGGCCCGGGTGGACAGCCGCATGGGTACGGCTTCGCCGCCGGGCAGCGGTATGGCGAACGCCTTGCCGGAGTAGGAGATCTTGCCCCCTTCGAGCACGCGCCGGACGATCTCGACGGTCTCCCGAGTCCTGGTCAGCGGCCGGGCGAACGGGACGCCGTGCAGGCCCTCCATGACTTGGGGACCGGACGCGCCGAGGCCGAGCAGGAAGCGCCCGTCCGACAGGTTCGACAGGGTGATCGCCGTCTGAGCGACCGCGACCGGGGTGCGCGTGCCGACCTGCATGATCCCCGAGCCGAGCAGCATCCGCTCCGTACGCGCCGCACAGTAGCCCAGCGCGGACGGTGCGTCGGAGCCCCAGGCCTCGGCAACCCAGCAGATGTCGAGGCCTAGCTTCTCTGCCTCGACGGCGAAATCGACCGGCTCCCGCCAACTGGCGCCGCCCGACGCCTCGATCGTCGTCGCGGTACGCATCAGGTGCCGCTCTCGGCCAGCTTTTTGATCTGCTCAAGGTTGGCCGTCATGCCGCTCTCGAACTCTCGCAGCCGCACGAACACGATCTTTTGCTCCTTGTCCGGCATCTGGTCGATGGCCATGGACAGTCCGGACCGGGCAGGCCCCAACTGTGCCCACTGGGAAAGCTGTGTGCCGCCGTCCTTCGGTTCGAGCCGGAACCGCCAGGTCGCGGTGGGATGGCCGGGGTCTTCCACCGCCCACGCGAAGACCCGGTCCGGTTCGTATTCGACGACATACGACGTCGTGGTCCACTCGCCCAGGGAATCGTGCTTGTTACGCCCGGCGAAGCGTGCACCCGTCGCCGGCCCATCCGCTCCGTCGAGCCACTCGACCGACTGCAGTTCCGAGCTCAGGCGCGGCATCAACTCGATGTCGGACACGAGCGCCCACACCTGCTCGGGAGGCGCGGCAATCCAGGCGGACACTTCCGCTGTGGGATGGTCCGCATAGCGTGCGCCTGTCCACTCCATCGTCTCGATCTCCTCATCGCAGTGCAGTACCTGCTTATTGGCTCCTGACCTTCAGAGTTGCGTAGATAGACCTACCGGTCAAGGGCGGTCAGGCGCAGGCGAACCGACGGTGGACCGCCGGGTGCTGCCGCAGTTTCTCCGGATATCCCGGACCCATCCGCATGCTGGTGTCCTCGGCGCGCATCGGATCCCCGCATGTCGCGCACACGACTTCGGCGTGGCTGTCCTGCCCGCAGCGGTCATGGTGGACGGTGACCGGCACGCCTTCGTCGCCCGAGAGCCACTGATCACCCCACCGTGACATCGCGAGCAGCACCCCGAAGAAGTCGCGTCCCTTCTCGGTCAGCAGATACTCGTAGCGCCGAGGTTCGTGCGTGTAAGGCTGCTTTTCCAGCAGGCCATCCTCGGCGAGCCGGCGTAGCCGGTCGGTCAGCGTATTCCGGGCGATACCCAATTCCTGCTGGAACTCGTCGAACCGCCGAATGCCGTAGAAGGCCTCCCGCAGCACCAGCGGCGTCCACCAGTCACCCAGCAGATCCACGGTCCGTGCGATCGAGCACGGCCAGTTCGCGAACGACGTTCGTCTCATGCGGGGAGCATACTTGGTCTCAAGATAAGACTCAGCAGATAGAGCCGGGTGCGCTGGACTTAGGATCAGACAAGGACGACAATCAGGTCGACTTTCGCGGCATGCTTCAGTGAGGACTCCGATGCACGCAACCGATGCGCTCGTCCAGGGCCGGGAGTCGTTCGGGCGGCGCGCCTGGCGCGACGCGTTCGAGGAGCTGTCGGCGGCGGACGAGCGCGCACCGTTGGACGCGGACGACCTTGAGCGGCTCGCGATGGCCGCCTACCTGCTCGGCAGGGACGAGCCCGCCGTCGCCTGCTTCGAACGGGCGCATCGCGCGTTCCTGGATCGGGGTGCGGTCGAACGCGCGGTGCGCTGCGCGTTCTGGCTCGGATATTCCCTGATGCAGCGCGGCAGGCACGCCGAGGGGGGCGGCTGGTTCGGACGCGCCAAGCGGTTGCTGGACGAGCACGCTGTCGATGCCGTTGAGCGCGGCTACCTGCTGCTTCCCGCCGCGAAACGGACCTTGGACTCCGGTGACCCGGGTGCGGCCGTTGAGATGTTCGACGAGGCCGCGAGGATCGCGGACCGCTTCGGTGACCCGGAACTCATCGCGTGGAGCAGGATGGGCCGCGCCCGGGCGCTGATCGCATGCGGCGACGTGGGCCAGGGCCTGGCGATGCTGGACGAGGCCATGCTCGCGGTGACCACCGCAGACGTGTCGCCGATGGCGGCGGGGGTCGTCTATTGCGCGCTGATCATCACGTGCCGCGACATCTTCGACTGGCGCCGTGCCCAGGAGTGGACGGCGGTGCTCAGTCGCTGGTGTGCCACCCAGCAGGACCTCAAGCCCTACCACGGCCAGTGCCTTGTCCACCGCTCGGAGATCATGCAAATGCACGGCGAGTGGCCCGACGCCATGGCGGAGGCACGGCAGGCCTGTGCGCACCTTGCCGACCCGCCGGGCGATCCGGTCCTCGGGATGGCCCAGTACCAGGTGGGCGAGCTGCTGCGGCTGCGCGGCGAGTTCTCACGTGCCGAACAGGCTTACCGCGATGCCGGCGATGCGGGCCATGCGGTCCATCCAGGGCTGGCGTTGCTACGCCTGGCCCAGGGCCGGATCGACGAGGCGGAGGCGGCCATCCGCAGGATCGTGGCGGAGAGCGAGGACGACCGGGTGAAACGCTGCCGGGTGCTGGCGGCGTTCGTCGAGATCATGCTGGCCGCGGGGGATGTCGACGCCGCCCGAACGGCGACCGACGAGCTCGCCGAGTTCGCGGCCGACCTTGACGCCCCCTACCTGCGGGCCGTCGCCGTGTCCGCGCGCGGCGCGATCCTGCTGGCCGACGGCGACTCCCAGGCCGCCTGTGTGGCGCTGAGGCGCGCGTGGAGCAGCTGGCAGGAGCTGGACGCGCCGTACGAAGCGGCACGGGTGCGGCTCCTGATGACCCAGGCATGCCGGCGGCTGGATGACCACGACACGGCGAACATGGAGTTGGACGCCGCCCGCCGGGTGTTCGAACAGCTCGGTGCCACCCCGGCGCTGGTTCAGGCCGCCGAGCTGTCCGGCAGGCCGAAGCCGAGCGCGCCGGGCGGGCTGACACCGCGCGAAGTCGACGTGCTCCGCCTGGTCGCGACCGGAGTGAGCAACCGCGAGGTCGCCACCAGGCTGGTCATCAGCGAAAGGACCGTGGCCCGGCATATGAGCAACATCTTCACCAAGCTCGGCGTCGCGTCACGGGCCGCCGCGACCGCCTACGCCTACCAGCACGAGCTGATGTAGCGAGTGCGCAGAAATACCCATTCGCCCTGATCCGCGGATATGGGGACTTCGTCCGACGCGCCGTCACCCCCGTCCGGCGACCCTTGGGTGAGACATGTCGAGCCGGATCAGCCGGCCCGCTGCCGAGCAAGGGAGGCCCCGATGACCACACAGCAGGCACCGAGCAACGAACAGATCCGTGGTGCGTGGAACGGCATCGCCGACGGCTTCGACGAGCTGGTCACGCCGGAGACCATGGTGCTGGGCGAGGAGATCGTGCGCCGGCTCGGGCTGCGTGCCGGGACGCGACTGCTCGACGTCGCGGCGGGCAGTGGCGCGCTGAGCATTCCGGCGGCCAGGCTCGGCGCCGATGTCGTCGCGACCGACATCGCACCCGGCATGATCGAGCGGCTCAACGCCAGGGCGCGCGCGGAAGGACTGTCCAGCGTGCGCGGACTGACCATGGACGGCCAGGCACTCGACCTCGAAGACGACAGCTTCGACGTCGCCGCGTCTATCAACGGTGTGTCGTTGTTCCCCGACATGGCACGGGGCCTTGCCGAACTGGTCCGGGTAACCCGGCCCGGCGGGCGCGTCGCGATCGTCGCGTTCGGACCGATGGAGAAGGTCGAGTTCATCGCCTACTTCATCGGTGCGGTGCGGGCGGCGATTCCCGGGTTCACCCCGCTGCCCACCAATCCGCCGCCGCTGCCGTTCCAGGTGGCGGCGCCCGGCGTGCTGCGCGAGCGGCTGGCAGGCGCCGGCCTGCACGACGTCCAGATCGACACCCTCACGTGGGACATGGCATTCGACTCCGTCCAGCACCTCTGGCGCGTGTTCGCGTCGAGTAACCCCATCGGCGCGCACCTGATCGCGGGGCTCAACGACGGGCAGCGGGCCGATGTCTCCCAGGTTCTCGAAGGGATGCTCCGCGAACGGTCCGCCGGCGTCCCTGGGGCCGTGCTGCACGCCGAGGTCAACCTCGGAACCGGAACCGTCTGATCACCCACGTCACGACAAGGAGAGAACCATGACAACGACATCGACAGCTCGGCTCCGCTATGGAGCAGGTTGCGTCGCACTCGCACCGGTGGTGACGTTCGTGGCGCTCGTCGGCCACCCGTTCATCGAGCGGCTCCCTGATGCGACCGGCGTTGCCGCGGCGGTCGAGCAGGGCACAACGCGGTGGGGGATCATGCACCTGATCAGCGCGGCGGGAGTCACGTTGATCGCGCTGGCTTTCCTGGCGATCCGGGCGTGGCTGCGCGACGCGGGGGAGGACCGATACAGCCCGTGGGCGCTGCCCTTCGTGATCGCGGGCAGCGCGCTGTACGGGCTGTTGCCTGCCCTCGAGTTCGCGCCCGTAGCCGCCGCGGTGAGCGGTGGCGACGCCGCCGGCGCGCAACAGGCGTTGCAGCCTTGGTTCATCCCGATCCTGGCGAGCGGCGGGATCCTCTTCGCCGCCGGGGTCGTCGGATTCGCAAGGGGCATCGCGGCAGGCCGGTTGCTGAGTCGCCCGCTTACCCTGCTGGTCGTCACCACGCTGATAGTGCTGGCCGTGTCGCGGTTGGTTCCGCTCGGCGCGGTGCAGTTCTACGTGCAGGCCGTCGCCGGTCTTGTCGCGTTGTGGCCGCTCGCGTTCCAGATGTGGCGGGCACCCCAACCGGCACCGGGCGCGGTGTCGGCCAGGACGATGGCCGCCAGGTGATCACCTGAGCAGGAAGGGGACGGCGAAGGAGGGTGGCCGTCCCCGTGCGGAGGACACCATGTCGGCGCTAGTGTCCTCGGCATGTCGCGCACAGCAGTGATCATCATCGCCGGGCTCGTCCTGTTCGTAGCGTTTCTGGTCGTCGGCTACCTGTGGCAGACGGTCGGAGTCCGCCGTGCGATGGAGGACTTCGTGCTGGTGTGGTTCGCCTTGGCCGTGTTCAACATGGCTATCGGTGTCCTGGAGGCCGGATACACCGTCGGCGAGGAGTTACCCGTTCTCCTGCTGATCTTCGCCGTGCCTGCGGTCCCCGCCCTCGGGGTCAGGCTCTACGCCGCCAGGACGGCCTGACATTCCGGTGCGGGCCGATCACCGAGCATGCCGGTAGGACCGGCATGCTTACCGTGCATCGCGCAGAGCGGTCGGACACGCTCATATCCCAGTTGGGGGAGTTGCTGGCGACGCCGCCCGCGGACGCATTCGTTCCGGAGGTCGTGTCGGTGCCTGCCAAGGGCGTCGAGCGCTGGCTGGCTCAGCAGCTGTCCAGGTCGCTCGGTGTGGCCGCCAACATCGCGTTCCCGCATCCGAACCAGTTGGTGGCCGACGTGCTCGCCGCGGTTGAGGGGATCGCCCCGGACGATGACCCGTGGGCGCCTGGCCGGTTGGTGTGGACGCTGCTGCGGGTGATCGATGAGTGCCTTGATGAGCCGTGGTGCGCGATGCTGGCCCATCACCTCGGCTCGGCTGACGGGGCCGACTCGCACCGGCGTGGCCGCCGCTACGGCACGGCCGAGGCGCTGGCACGGCTGTTCACCGGCTACGGCGAGAACCGGCCTGCCATGCTTGCCGACTGGGCCGCGGGTGGCGATTCCGATGGCGTAGGCGCGAGCGTGCCTGCCGACCTGAAGTGGCAGGTGGAGCTGTGGCGGCGGCTGCGGGAGACGATCGGCACGCCGAGCCCGGCCGAACGCCTGGCGGATGCCTGCCGCATGATCGTCGATGCACCGGACTTGGTCGACCTGCCCGCCCGCTTGTCGCTGTTCGGGGCGACCCGGCTGTCTCACGCGCAGTTGACAGTGCTGGACGCGCTCGCCGTCCATCGCGATATCCACCTGTGGCTGACCCACCCCAGCCCTGCGATGTGGGAGGCGCTCTCCGGCGGTCCAACACCCCAGCGTCGCGCCGATGACGACAGCGCACTGCTGCTGAACAACCCGCTGCTGGCGGGGTTGTCGCGTGACATCCGCGAGCTGCAGCATCGGCTGCGAGACCGCGGCACCGACGTTCACCACCCCGGGGAAGACCGCGCGGCCGGAACCCTGGCCGCCGTCCGTGCCGACATCGCCGCCGAGCGGGCTCCCGGCGCGGCAGGCCGCGTCGAGCACGACGGCAGCGTCGCGATTCACGCCTGTCATGGCGCGGCCCGGCAGGTCGAGGTGTTGCGGGAGACGCTGCTCGGCCTGCTCGCCGCAGACGAGACGCTGCAACCCCGCGACATCATCGTCCTGTGCCCGGACGTGGACACCTTCGCCCCACTGATCGCAGCTGCGTTCGGCCAGCTGGATGTCGCCGAGCACCCCGGGCACCGGCTGCGGGTGCGGCTGGCGGACCGCGGACTGGCGTATACGAACCCGCTGCTCGACACCGTGGCCGGGTTGCTACGGCTGGCGGCAGGGCGGGTCACCGCGAGCGAGGTGCTGGACCTCGCGGCGAGCGAGCCGGTCGCCCGCCGGTTCGGGTTCACCGGCGACGCGCTGGAGACGCTGCGGACGTGGACCGTCACGGCCGGGGCGCGGTGGGGCCTCGGTGAGCGACAACGTGCTGCGCACGGCCTCTCCGGGGTCCGGCAGAACACCTTCGCCACGGCGCTGGACCGGTTACTGCTCGGCGTCGCCGCCGACGAGTCCGACTTGCGGTGGCTCGGCCTCGCGCTGCCGCTCGACGACGTGGACTCCAGTGATGTTGACCTCGCGGGCCGGTTCGCCGAGTTCGTCGACCGGCTCAGCGCCGTGCTGGCCCGGTTGAGCGGGGAGCAGCCGGCGGCGACGTGGACGTCGACGCTCGACGGGGCGCTCGACCTGCTTACCGAGGTTCCGCCGGACTCGGCATGGCAACGGGTGCAGGCGGCAAGGGAGTTGGCCGCGGCCACCGAGCACGCCTACCCCGACGTGCGGCTCAGGCTGGCTGATGTCCGGTCGCTGCTGGCGCGGCGCCTGGCCGCCCGGCCCACGCGTGCGAACTTCCGCACCGGCGAGCTGACCGTGTGCACCCTGGTGCCGATGCGGTCGGTGCCGCACCGCGTGGTCGCGCTGATCGGCCTGGACGACGACACGTTCCCGCGGACGGCGGCCGCCGATGGCGACGACATCCTCGCCCGCGACCCGTGCCTCGGCGAGCGCGACCCGCGCAGCGAGGACCGGCAACTGCTGCTCGACGCCATCACGGCGGCCACCGAGCACCTCATCGTGTGCTACACCGGGGCCGACCCCGTCACCGGCGCGTCCCGGCCCCCGGCGGCGCCGCTTGCCGAGCTCATCGACGCTGTGAAAGCGACCGTGTCCGAGCCCGGCATGGTGGTGACCCGGCAGCCCCTGCAACCGTACGACGCGGCGAACTTCACCCAGCCTGCCCCGTTCAGTTTCGACACCCATGCGTTCGCCGCCGCCCGCTCCGCGCGCCGGCCCGCACCCGCGCCGCGGTTCCTCGCCGCGCCGCTGCCCGCACACGAGCGGACCGATGTCGACCTGGACGACCTGGTGGCGTTCCTCAGCAACCCGGCGCGCGCGTTCCTCAAGCAACGCCTCGGCATCAGCCTGTCGGGGCCGGCCGAGGAGATCGACGACGAGCTGCCGCTGGTCGTGGCGGGGCTCGCCCGGTGGGACATCGGTACCCGGATGCTGTCGGCCGCACTGGCCGGGGCTGAACTGCCTGACCTCCGCCAGGCCGAGCTACGCCGCGGCACGTTGCCCGCCGGGCGGCTCGGTCTCGCCGCGGTGGATGACATCGCGCGCGGCGTCGGCGTGGTGCGGGACGCGGCCGTGCCGTACCTGGCCGAGGACGCCGCCGCGGTCGATGTCTCGGTCGACCTGGCTGACGGGCGCCGCCTCGCGGGCACCGTCACCGGAGTTCACGGCACGGTGCTGCTGAACGCCGCCTTTTCGGCGTTGTCGCCCCGGCAGCGGCTGGCCGCGTGGGCGCGGCTGCTGGCTGTCGCCGCCACGAGCAGTGTCAATGGGGCCGGACGGCGCGGCGTTGTCGAGGCAGCTCGGGAAGGTATGGTCACCGATTCGACCACTCGGGCAGGGCTCCGCCCAACCCTCACTGGGCCGAGCCGCGCCGCCGGCGGCGACCAGGGCTGGCGAGCGGTCACGATCGGTCCATTCCGGGCGGATGCGCCGAAGGCGCGCAGCTCGATCCTGACGGCGCCGCCCGACCCGCGCGTGGTCCTGCAGCAGCTCGTCGACGTCTACGACCGCGGCTTGGTCGAACCGCTGCCGCTGGCGCCGAAGGCGTCGGAGTGTTACGCCGCTCGGCGCCGCGGGGGGACGGACGTCGAGGAAGCCCTCGCGGACGCGAAGCAGGCGTGGTCCGGTTCGGACCGGGTTCCTGGCGAGATCGCCGACGACGCGGTCTGTTTCGTGCACGGTGTCGGTGCGCCGTTCGAGCGGTTGTCCGATGCCGCACCGGGTGCCGGTGAGCAGTGGCCGGGGGAGCGATCGCGGTTCGGCGTGCTCGCGCGCCTGGTGTGGGATCCATTGCTGGCCGGGGAAGAGGTGGGAACCGCGTGAGCACCCGTGAACGGTTCGACCTGACCGGTCCGTTGCCGTCGGGCACCACGGTGATCGAGGCGAGCGCGGGCACCGGCAAGACCTACGCGCTCGCGGGGCTGGCCGCGCGCTATGTCGCCGAGGGCCTGGCGGAACTGCCGCAGCTGATGCTGGTGACGTTCGGCAGGGCGGCCACGCAGGAACTGCGGGAACGCACCCGCACCCGGCTCGCCGAAACCGCTGCCGCCTTGGCCGATCCCGAGCGCGCCCGCGCCGGCGACGACCAGCTCGTCACCCACCTCGCCGGCGCGGACGACGAGACGGTGGGGGTGCGGCGGCTGCGGCTGCTGCGCGCGTTATCGGACTTCGACGCGGCGACCATCGCCACCACGCACGGGTTCTGTCAGCAGATGCTGGCGGGCCTGGGCATCGCGGGTGAGCGCGAGCCGGACACGGCGCTGGTGGAGTCGGCGGACGACATCGCCGAAGAGGTCATCTCAGACCTGTACCTGGCGGAGTACAGCGACGCCGATCCCGACCTGTTGCCGCTGCGCGAAGCACGCGCCGCGGCATTGGCGGCCATCCGGGACAGCCAGGCACATCTCGCGCCCGCCGATGCGGATTCCGGCGGCGTCGCGGGCCGGCGGGTCGCGTTCGCCGCCGCCGCGCGCGCCGAGGTGGAACGCCGCAAACGCCGGCGTGGTATCCGCGACTTCGACGACCTGCTGGTGCTGCTGCGCGACACGCTCGCGCACCCGGTGCATGGCCCGGCCGCGTGTCAGCGGGTCCGCGAGCGGTTCCGTGTCGTGCTCGTCGACGAGTTCCAGGACACCGATCCGGTGCAGTGGGAGGTGCTGCGCCTGGCATTTCACGAGCATGTCTCACTCGTGCTGGTCGGTGACCCGAAACAGGCCATCTATGCCTTCCGAGGCGCCGAAGTGCTCGCCTATCTCGACGCGGTCCGCGTTGCCGGCGAGATCAATGAGCTGGACGTCAACTGGCGCAGCGATGCGGGGCTGCTCACCGCGCTGGAGCGAGTGTTCGCGGACGCGGCACTCGGGCATCCGGAGATCGTCGCGCACCCGGTCGCGGCCGCAGGGGACACCGCTCGCCTGCCGGGTACGGCGCCGCTGCGGCTGCGCTACCTCGATCGCACGGGCTGCGGGCCGCAGAACCGGAGCGGGTTCCCGGCCGTCGCCAAGGTGCGCCAGCGGATCGCGACCGACCTGGCCGACGACGTGGTCGCCCTCCTTGACGGCGAGCCGACCCTGCTCACCGCCGGCGGCAGGCGAGGGCTGATACCCAGCGACATCGCGGTGCTGGTGCGCAACCGAAATCAGATCGCCCTGGTGCGCGACGCGCTGCACGATGCCGGAGTCCCGTGTGTCCAGGCCGGCGGCACCAGCGTCTTCGCCACTCCCGCGGCGCAGGCGTGGTTGCGCTTACTGCAGGGAATTGAGCACCCGCATCGCCCGGCCCGCGTCCGGCTCGCCGCGCTCACTCCGCTGATCGGGGTATCCGCCGCCGACCTTGACGCGGGCGGAGATGAACTGGTCGACGAGTTGTCCGGGCTGCTTCGCGGCCTCGGCGCCACCTTCGCCGAGGCCGGCATCGCGGCGATGGTCGAACGGCTGGCCGCGCGCACCGGGATGGCCGAACGGATCCTGTGTAGAGATACCGGCGAGCGGATGCTGACCGACATCCGGCACCTGGCGCAGTTACTCAACCGTGCCGCCACGGCGCAGTCGCTGGGTGTCACCGCGCTGATCCGCTGGCTGTCGGCGCGGATGTCCGAGGACCACCTCGTTACCTCGGCCGACCGTAGCCGGCTGCTCGACCGTGACAGCACGGCCGTGCACATCGTGACCATTCACGCCTCGAAGGGGCTGGAGTATCCGGTGGTGTACCTGCCGTTCGGCTGGGACGGGGGCAAGCCACCGGAGGTCGACTCCCTGCTGCTGCATTCCGATGGCGAGCGCATCCGTGACGTCGGCGGCAAGGGCGGGCCCGGGTACCGCACCCGCGAGGTGCTGCACAGACAGGAGGAGGCGGGGGAGGACCTCCGGCTGCTGTACGTCGCGCTGACCCGCGCGATGTGCCGCGTGGTCGCCTGGTGGGCACCGACCCTCAATACGAAGAGCGGCCCCTTGCACCGATTGGTCCTCGGGCGGTCGACCGGGGCGGAGCCGTCCGCGACCGCGGCGATCCCCGGTGACGCCGACATCGCCGCGCGATTGGCGGATTGGGCACGGCCCACGGGCGACGCGATGAGCGTCGAGCCCGTCCCACGCGCCGCAGCCGGGCGACGCTGGCAGCCGCCCGTCGAGCCGGATCCGGAGTTGGCCGTCGCCACCTTCACCCGCTCGCTCGACCTGAGCTGGCGCCGTACCTCCTACACCGCGCTGACCGCCGCCGCCCATGGCGTACCCGGCGTCGGCAGTGAGGCGGAGGAGCCGGTCACCGTCGACGAGCCCGCCACCGCGGTGCCGACGGCACCGGCGTCGGCCGAAACTCCGACGGCGTCACTGATGAACGACCTGCCCGCGGGGCCGGAGTTCGGCACCCTGGTGCACGCGATCCTCGAAGAGGTGGACACCGCCGCCCCCGACCTGGCCGCCGAGGTCCGCCTGCGCTGCGCGCAAGCCACCGCCCGGCGACTGTCCAGTGTGGACGTCGACGCGCTCGCGACCGCCCTGACCGCGGCCATGACGACGCCGATCGGTGAGGGCACGCTCGCCGACGTGGCCCCCGGCGACCGGCTGGACGAGCTGGAGTTCGAGCTGCCCGTGACGTCAACGGTGAGCGTGTCCCGCATCGCCGAACTGATCCGCACCCACCTGCCCGCGGGCGACCCGCTCGCCGGATACGCCGATCTCCTCGGCACCCTGACCGGGGTGACGCACATGCGCGGGTTTCTCACCGGCAGCATCGACGCCGTGCTGCGCCGCGAGGGTCCGGATGGCCCGCGGTTCACCGTCGTCGACTACAAGACGAACCGGTTGGCGACCGGCCCCGTCGACGCCACCCACTACTCACAGCAGGCGATGGCCGCCGAGATGCTGCGCGCCCACTATGCATTGCAGGCGCTGCTGTATCTCGTGGCGCTGCACCGCTACCTGCGGTGGCGGCTGCCCGGTTACGACCCGCGGTGGCACCTCAGCGGCGCCCAGTACCTGTTCGTGCGTGGCATGATCGGCCCGGACACCCCGCCCGGCTGCGGCGTGTTCACCTGGACGCCGCCCGCCGCACTCGTCATCGAGCTGTCGGACCTGCTGGGGGAGACGTGACAGAAGCGCTGATCACGCTGCGGGCAAGCGGCGCGCTGCGTGCGTTCCAGGAGGCGGGCGTCCTCGCGGCCGCGGACGTGCATGTGGCGTTGCGGTTGGGCAAGCTCGGCGGTGAGGACAACGAGGAGGTGCTCCTGGCGGCCGCGTTGACCGTACGCGCGCTTCGGCTCGGCTCGGTGTGCGTCGAGCTGGACCGGCTGACCGATCTCGCCGGCAGTGCCGACGCGGCCGGACGTCGCGACGCGGTTTGCGGAGCCCGCGCCGGCAAGGTCGATGCGGCGGTCCTGCCCTGGCCGGAACCGCGTCGGCTGGTGACCGGGCTGCGGCGGAGCCCCCTGGTGGCCGGGGGTCCTGCGGGGCCGCTGAAGCCGCTGGTCCTGGTGGAAAGCACACGCGGTTGGCTGCTCTACTTGACCCGCTACCACCGCCAGGAGGAGACCATCCGCGGCGTGCTGGCCGAGCGCGCACGCACCCGACCTACCGTCAACATCGAGGACGTCGGGGCACAGCTGGACCTCCTGTTCCCCGGCAGTTCCACAGTGGACCGCCAGCGCGTCGCCGCCGCGCTCGCCGCCACCGAATGGACCACGATCATCGCGGGCGGCCCCGGCACCGGCAAGACCCACACCGCGGCTCGGATCCTCGCGCTGCTGTACGCCCTGGATGGGTCCGCGCTGCGGGTGGCGCTGGCGGCGCCGACCGGCAAGGCGGCCGCCCGGCTGCAGGAAGCGGTCACCGCGCAGGCGAGCGAGCTCGGACTGCCGGATCCTCTGGTGGCGACCACCCTGCACCGGCTGCTCGGCTGGCGGCAGGACAGCGGTAGCCGGTTCGCCCACCACGCGAACAACCGGCTACCGCACGACGTCGTGGTCCTCGACGAGACGTCCATGGTCTCGCTGACCATCATGGCGCGGTTGGTCGAGGCGTTGCGCCCCGAAACCCGGCTGATCCTGCTGGGTGATCCCGACCAACTCGCGTCGGTCGATGCGGGCGCGGTCCTCGCCGACCTGGTCGCCCGGCAGGCGACCGGCCCCGCCAACGGGGATCTCGCACGGCTGCTGAACACCGACGTCCCGGCCTCCGGCGGCGAGTCGCCGCTGAGCGAAGGGGAACGAGAGCGACTGCGAGGCGGCATCATCCGCCTGCGCCACGTCCACCGGTTCGGCGGTGCCATCGCCGACCTCGCCGATGCCGTGCGGCGCGGTGCCACCGATGAGGCCGTCGCCATCCTCGGCTCCGGCGCGGACGACGTGACCTTCCATGAGCCGGATGACATCGACGCGGTCGCCGACGACATCACGGCGACCGGCTCGGCGTTGATTGACGCCGCCGATCGGGCCGATGTCCCGGCCGCGTTCGCCGCGCTCGGCCGGCATCGCGTGCTGTGCGCGCACCGGGAGGGACCGCACGGCGTGCGCCACTGGACCCGCCTGGCACACGAGTGGCTCAGCCTGGCAACGGGCAGGCCACTCGATCCGGACGGCTGGTACCCGGGCCGGCCGCTGCTGATCACCGAGACCGACTACGAAGCCGGCCTGAGCAACGGCGACACCGGAGCGGTGATCCAGCGCGGTGACGGGCTGGCGGCGGCCTTCGACCGCGGCGGCACGCCGTTGATGGTGCACCCCAGCCGGCTCAGCGCCGTTCAGACCGCGTACGCGATGACCATCCACCGCAGCCAGGGCAGCCAATACGACACGGTGACGGTCGTACTTCCCGATGAGACGTCCGCGCTCCTGACACGACAGCTGCTGTACACGGCGATCACTCGCGCGCGCAGACGGGTGCGCGTCATCGGCCACGAGGCGGTTGTCCGAGCGGCGATAGAACGCCAGGCGCTGCGGGCGTCTGGACTGGCCTAACGGCCTGTCGGCGAGGACATCGTGACGTACTCCGGTGTGTCGTGCAGACGCACCCGCAAGATGGGTATCGCCTGGTTCACCGGGTCCCCGCGCTGATCGAACTCGAGGGCGCCACTGGCGCCCGGCACGGCCAGTTCGCCGTTCAGCCGGTTGCGGATCTGCAGAACTTCGCCCGCGGTCACCTGGCCGCCGTGCACCGCGGAGTTGCGTACCGCCCAGATAGCCGTCAACACGGCGTTATGCGCCAAGATCGCCACACCGTCGTCCAACCGGTCCTCAGGGAAGATCTTCTCGTAACAGAGCGAGCACCCCACCTTCCTGAAGCCCTCGACCGAGGCCTTGTTGAAGGTCCCGCCCGGCTCTTCGGCCCACGCGTCCGGATGGGCCAAGCCGGGCCCGAGCACGGTGACCCCCGATTCCAGGCCCTGGAGCATGTCGGGGCCGGGCTCACCGGTCAGGACGATGACTTCCTTGCTACCGCATTTCCGGGAGGCCAGCTGCGCGACGAACGAGCTGTGATCGTTTTCCCGGCCGGCGAAGTAGACGACGTCGGGTTGGGTGACGCAGAGATTGGGCATCATCTGCAGGAACGTGTTCTGCACCCCGGGCAGGTCGGAATCATAGAACTCGGTCCTCCCGACGATTTCGTGCGTCTTGT
>WHSS01000090.1 GCA_009379975.1 Actinophytocola sp. | reverse complement strand
CCGATGAGCAGGAACGGCGCCTCGCGCATGAGCCGCTCGATCTCGTACTCCTTGGAGTAGCCGTAGCCGCCGTGGATGCGGAACGACTCCTGGGTGACCTCGGCGCAGTATTCGCTGGCGATCAGCTTGGCCATGCCCGCCTCGACGTCGTTGCGCTCGCCGGAGTCCTTCAACCGGGCGGCGTTGACCATCATCAGGTGCGCGGCTTCGACCTTGGTGGCCATCTCGGCCAGCTTGAACGCGATGGCCTGATGCTCGGCGATCGGCTTGCCGAAGGACTTGCGCTGCTGCGCGTACTCGACGGCGAGTTCGAAGGCCCGGATCGCGATGCCGCAGGCGCGGGCGGCGACGTTGACACGGCCGACCTCGACGCCGTCCATCATCTGCGCGAAGCCCTTACCCGGCGCGTTGCCGAGGATCTGATCGGCGCCGATGCGGTAGCCGTCGAACACCGCTTCGGTGGTGTCGACGCCCTTGTAGCCCATCTTGTCGATCTTGCCGGGGATGGTGAGCCCCGGCGCGACCTCGCCGAAGCCCTCCGGCTTCTCCACGAGGAACGCGGTGAGGTTCTGGTGCGCCTTTTCGGCGCCCTCGTCGGTCTTGACCAGCAGCGCGATCAGGTTGGAGCTACCCCCGTTGGTCAACCACATCTTGGCGCCGTCGATGACGTAATCGTCACCGTCTCGCTTCGCGCGGGTCTTGATCGCCGCGACATCGGAGCCCAGATCGGGCTCGGACATCGAAAAAGAGCCGCGGATCTCGCCGGTAGCCATCTTCGGCAGGTAGTACTGCTTCTGCTCTTCCGTACCGTGACGGGAGATCATGTGCGCCACGATGAAGTGGGTGTTGATCACGCCGGAGACGCTCATCCAGCCGCGGGCGATCTGCTCCACGATGAGCGCGTAGGTCAGCAACGACTCGCCGAGACCGCCGTACTCCTCGCCGATGGTGAGCCCGAACAGGCCCATCTCCTTCATGCCTTCGACGATGTCGGTGGGGTACTCGTCGGCGTGCTCGAGCTCTTGAGCGTGCGGGATGACTTCCTTATCCACGAAGTCGCGGACGGTGGCCAGGATCTCGGACTGCACGTCGGTCAGTCCGCCGGTCTGGGCTAGGCGGGCCATCAACACTCCTCAAGCGGGCTCGGCTGTGCGGCGGGGTTACCGCGCAGTATCCCTCGAAGATGGCCCTGAGGGACAGCGGGTGTGGGCAAGGCAATGCGTCCGGCGAGAAGTTCCGGCTCGTCAGCCGGCGAGAAGTTCGACCTCGGCGCCGCACTCCCGGCAGTTCGACGCGAGCACGTAAACGCTCTCGCCGCACGCGTCGCAGTCGCGGAAGCTGCGCTCCAGCAGGGTGTCAGGCCCCGCATCGGCGGCGAACCACACGCCGCGGACCCGGTCCTGCAAGCTGGCAATTCGTTTTCCCATGAGAAGAGCATTGCGCGACTGGGGGCCCGCAACGCAAGCTTTGACCGTTATCTGTGCGTTACTTCACGGTGCGGAATTGCTTACTCCCCGTGTTTAACCGGGTTAGTTTCCGCAGGTAGTGACGTTGTTTTCGGTGCGATGTCGCCGCTTTCCACGTTGTGTTGTCCATCACGTTCAGATTTCGGCGTGCTCGACCGCGTTTTCGCCGCGACCGTGCTCGATTCGAGGAATCTCAGCAGTTCGACAGGGAAGGGAAGTACAAGGGTGGAATTCTTCTCCGCCGCGACCTCGACGACGGTCTCCAACAACCGCAACTGGAGCGCTGACGGGGTGTCGGCCATCCGCTCCGCCGCCTGAACCAGCTTCTCCGACGCCTGCATCTCGCCTTCCGCGACGATGACCCGGCCCCGGCGCTCACGCTCGGCCTCGGCCTGCCGGGACATGGCGCGCTTCATCGCCTCGGGCAGCGCTACGTCCTTGATCTCGACGCGGTCGATGTGGATGCCCCAGCCGAGCGCGGGGCTGTCGATCATGATCTCGAGGCCTTCGTTGAGCCGCTGACGGTTGGACAGCAGGTCGTCCAGGCTGCTCTCGCCGATGATCCGGCGCAGGCTGGACTGCGCCACCTGCAACATGGCGAAGCGATAGTTCTCGACGCCGACGATGGCCTGCACCGGGTCGATCACCTTGAAGTAGACGACCGCGTCCACTCGCACCGTGACGTTGTCCTTGGTGATGCCGTCCTGCGCGGGTACGGGCAGCGTCACGATCTGCATGTTGACTTTGCGCATGTGATCGACGCCGGGGATGATCAGCGCGAGCCCAGGCTCTCTCGGCGCGCGATGCACCCGGCCGAACCGGAAGACCAGGCCGCGTTCGTATTGCCGGACGACGCGCAGGCCCGCGCTGGCCAGCGTGCCCAGCAGCACGACGACGACGATCAAGGCGTACAGCATCGATTCCATCTCGACCACCCGCATCCGATGCTACGCCCATCCGCAGGTGGCACGGCATATCGAAGCGTGGATGCACACCGGCCCGGCCGAAGGACTCACCATCACCCGTAGCATGGAGGAAAGCCGAACGACCAGCAGAGAAGTAGGTCATGACCAGCACTCAGCAGCTACCCAGCGCAGACGACGTGCGTGGCGCCCTCGCGGGCGTGATGGATCCGGAGATCGGTAAGCCGATCACCGAACTCGGCATGGTCAAGGATGTCACCGTCGGTGAGGACGGCGTCGTGGCCGTCGCGGTGTACTTGACGGTCGCGGGGTGCCCGCTCAAGGACAAGATCACCAACGACACCAAGGCCGCGGTCGGCAAGCTCGACGGCGTCCTCGATGTCCGCGTCGAACTCGACGTGATGAGCGACGAGCAGCGCACGGAACTGCGCCGCACGTTGCGTGGTGACGCCAAGGACCCGGTGATCCCGTTCGCCCAGCCCGGCTCGCTGACCAGGGTCTACTGCGTCGCGTCGGGCAAGGGCGGGGTCGGCAAGTCCAGCGTGACGGTCAACCTCGCGGCGGCCATGGCGCAGCGCGGTCTCTCGGTCGGGGTGGTCGACGCCGACATCTACGGCCACTCGGTGCCGCGGATGCTCGGTGCGGGCGAGAAGCCGACCAAGGTCGAGCAGATGATCATGCCGCCGCAGGCGCACGGCGTGAAGGTCATCTCGATCGGCATGTTCACCCCGGGCAACACCCCGGTGATCTGGCGCGGGCCGATGCTGCACCGCGCGCTGCAGCAGTTCCTGGCCGACGTGTTCTGGGGCGACCTGGACATCCTGCTGCTCGACCTGCCGCCGGGCACCGGTGACATCGCGATCTCGGTCGCGCAGCTCATCCCGAACGCGGAGATCCTGGTGGTGACGACCCCGCAGCAGGCGGCGGCCGAGGTCGCCGAGCGCGCCGGGGCGATCGCGTTGCAGACCCGGCAGCGCGTGGCAGGCGTGATCGAGAACATGTCGTGGCTGGAGACCCCGGACGGCTCGCGGATGGAGATCTTCGGCTCCGGCGGCGGTCAGCAGGTGGCGGAGTCGCTGTCGAAGTCGGTCGGCGCCGAAGTCCCGCTGCTGGGCCAGATCCCGCTCGACCCGCGGCTGCGCGAGCACGGCGACTCCGGTACGCCGCTGGTGCTGGCCGAGCCGGACGCCCCCGCCTCGCAGGTGCTGCGCGAAGCCGCGTCGACGCTGTCAGTGCGGGCTCGCGGCCTGGCGGGCATGATGCTCAACGTGAGCCCCGCGGGCCGCTGACACGCCCGGGGTCAGGTGGCGTCGGGGTCCACCGGGGGCTTCTCGCCGGGCGTCAGCGGCTCACTGACCTTGCGCTCGCTCGCGGCGCCGTTGGTCCGTTGCGGCCCCTTCGGCTCGTCGCTGAGGTCGTCCATGCCGAACGGGTCCTTGTCGCCGTCGAACAGATGCTGGGTCACCGCGCGCTTGGGGTCGAAGCTCCGCAGGCTGCGCAGGTCCTCAATCGGCTTACGGAACTCGTCGAACTCCGGGCCCATCTCCTTGCGCATCTGATCGCGCGCGCTGGTGGCGAAGTCCCGCACCTTCCGCACGCTGCGCCCGACCCACGACATCGCGTCCGGCAACCGCTCCGGGCCGAGGATGAAGAGGGCAGCGATGATCAGCACGAGGATTTCCCACATGCCAATGCTGTCGAACACCTCGACCTCCCTTTGACGGCTCCTCGGCCGGACGTGTTCAGCTTACCGGCTGACGCGGGTCAGTCGGACCCCAGCTTGACATCGACGACCCGCTCGGCGCCGTCGCGCACGAAGGTGATCGGCACCCGCTCGCCGATCTCGTGCTGCCGGACGGCCACGGTGAGCTCCGCCGCGCTGCTCACCGTCCGGTCGGCCACCTTGATGATCACGTCGCCCTCTTTGATCCCCGCACGTTCGGCCGGGCCGTCCGGCTTGACGTTCTGCACCCGAACGCCTTCCGACGCGTGCGCGGCGACCGACGCGCCGTTGACGCCGATACTGGCGTGAGAGACCTTGCCGTCCCTGATCAGCGCCTCGGTGATCTTGACCACGTCGTCGACCGGGATCGCGAACCCGAGCCCGATGCTGCCGCCCGTGCCGTCGGCGCTCGGGTCGGTCCTGATCGCGGAGTTGATGCCGACGAGCAGGCCGTTCTTGTTGACGAGGGCGCCACCGGAATTGCCCCGGTTGATCGCGGCGTCAGTCTGGATGGCGTCATAGGTCACCGGCGGGCCACCGCCCTCACCGGGCGCGGTGACCGGCCGGTGCAGTGCGCTGACGATGCCCACCGTCACGGTGTTCTTCAAGCCGAGCGGCGAGCCGACCGCGATGACGGAGTCACCGGGCTCGAGTTCGGCCGACTTGCCCAGCTGGAGGACCGTCGGGTTCTGCACGTTCACCTTGATGACGGCGAGATCGGTCTTGGGGTCGCTGCCGACGACCTTGGCGTCGGCCTTGGTGCCGTCGGTGAACACGACGGTGAGCCTGAAGCTGTCGTTGGCCGTCGCATCGGCGATCACGTGCTCATTGGTCACGATGTAGCCGTCCTTGTCGATGACGACCCCCGAGCCGACGCCGCCGCGTTGCCCGGACGTCACCTCGATCGACACCACGGCCGGGGTCACCTCGGCGACGACTTTCGCGATCGAGCCCGGCGCACGCTCCTTACCGGGCTGCACCTGTGCCAGGGTCACCTCTCGGTGAAGTTCGTTGCCCTCCCGCGCGATGAACCAGCCCAGCACGCCACCAAGGGCGCCGACGGCGAGCACGCCGATGACGAGCACCGCGAGCGCACTGACCCGTAGCCTGCCGCCGAAGAGCACCTCGGACAGCGAGAACGGCGGCGCGGGCGGCCGCTCCTCTTCCTCATCGGCTTCGGTCTCCTCGGCGACCGCGGGCTCGCCGAGCACCGCGGGGGCGCCCGGGTTCCGCCAGGGATCCGCAGGGCTGGCCCACATCGGCTCCTGCGTCGCCTTGCGGCCACCGTTGAGGTCCTGCTGGCCGGGCGGACGCTGCAGCACGACACCCTGGTCATCTTCCGATGGACCGAAGGCTTCGGCCAACGATGCGGGGGGCGACGCAGGCTGCGATCCAGGCCGTGCCGCCGTCTCCTGCCGGTCTCCGACGTCGAAGGCGCCGGTCACACCGGGCGGACGACCGAAGGCCGCCGCCGAAGCACGGTCGACCTGACCACGATCGAGCGGCCTCGGCGTGAGCCGTGGCTCACCTCCGTTCGGCGGCCGGTGTGGATTCTCGCTCATCGTTCCCCGGAGATGCGGCGGTGTCGGACGTTGCTGGTGACAGGCGGGCGCCAGCCACAAAGGGCTAGGAGACTAAGTGTGCCGCCGGGGTGGTGAAGTCAGCGTTGCCCGACGACAAGGCTGCCTACGTCGGGGACCGACGTCGGCGAGGCGCTCTGGCTCGTCGTCGGCAGGCCGGCGCCGGTGAAGTTCGCGGGGACAGCGCCGGAGTTGGCCACCGGGGCCTTGTCACCGGGCTGTGGGGGCAACTCGCGGCCTTCTTCGACCGTCACGGCCAGCGCGAGCGCGCTGAGTACCAGGCCCGACACCACGACGCCGGCACCCTGCGCCGTGCGACGTGCGCCCTTGCGCGCCGTGCCCATGCCGACGGTGCCCAGCGGCGTTGTCGAGCCGAGAGGCGCTGTCGAGCCGAGCGCTGACGGGCGCTGAACCGCGACGAGCTGGCCGTCCGCGGTCATCGCGAGGTTATCCGGCGCCGCGGGCAACTCGGTCCGATCCGGGATGGCGTTCAAGCTCGCGAGCAGGCCGGCGGGCATGGACGGTACGTGGGAATCGTGCATCGCCGCGCGAACCTTGCGCTGCGCGTCGACCTCCGCGGCGCAGCCGGCACACCGCATCAGGTGCATGGCCGCACGTTCGTGCGCGCCGAGCGAGAGCTCACCATCGACGAACGCGACGACGGCGTCGGGCAGCAGGTGCGACTCCGGCAGCTGCCAGCTACCGCTCAGCCTGCTGCCCGCTCCCAGTCGTCCGATCGGCCGCTGCTTGTCCGCGCCGCCGGCACTGCGCGACATCGTCATGCTGTTGACCTCGTCGTGGCTCGCCCGGATTCCCTGCGCCGCTCCAGCGACGCACGCAGCGCCTGGCGGCCACGGTGGATCCTGCTCCGTACGGTTCCGAGTTTCACGCCAAGGGTGGCGCCGATCTCCTCGTAAGACAAGCCCTCGACGTCACACAGCACCACGGCGGCCCGGAACTCCGGGGGCAGTTCGTCGAGCGCTTCCTGCAGGTCAGGGTCCAGATGCGTGTCCGTGTAGACCTGCTCCGGGCTCGGGTCGTCGCCGATGATGCGGTCGGTGTCCTCCGGCAGGCCTTCCATCCGCACCCTGGACCGCCTGCGCGCCATGTCGAGGAACAGGTTCGTGGTGATCCGGTGCAGCCAGCCCTCGAAGGTGCCAGGCTTGTACGAGGCGAGGGAGCGGAACACCCGGATGAACGTCTCCTGGGTGAGGTCCTCGGCGTCGTGCGGGTTGCCGGTGAGCCGGTAGGCAAGGCGGTAGACCCGCGGGGCATGGGTCCGCACGACCTCGTCCCACGAGGGCGGCGTCCAAGTCGCGTCCTCGGCGTTCACGGACGCCGGTTCGCCTTGCCGCACCATCGACGATGACATCTGGCTCCTTTGCTGTGGACGCGCCTGCATCGGCGATCTCCCAACTACTCACCTCAACGCGGGCTCAAGCACAGTTGTTCCCGCGTCCCTGGAGACTTACTCTGGCCTCTCTTCTTACGGTTTTAGTGAGACCGGCCTGAGAACACCCTGAGAGCTTGCGAGGGCCCTACGGCCCCGCCTGCGCCGCTTTGGCGGGCATCGGGGATAACCTGCCCGTGTGAACCAAGAGATCCACGCCGCTGGTTCCCCTGCTCTGGCCGAGTATCTCGACGGGTACTTGCCCGACGACGAGGTGCTGACGGCGGCACGCGCGCGCGCCGAGGAGCTCGGCTGCGCGGCGGTCGGGCCCGCGGCGGGTTCGACGTTGCGGTTCATCGCCTCGACCTTGTGCGCGCGGGCCGTCGTCGAGATCGGCACCGGTGCCGGGGTGAGCAGCCTGTACCTGCTGCGCGGCATGGCGGGTGACGGCGTGCTGACCTCGATCGACATCGAGCCGGAGTTCCACCGCGCCGCCAGGAAGGGCTTCGGCGAGGCCGGGTTCGCCGCGGGCAGGGCGCGGCTGATCATGGGGCAGGCCGTCGAGGTACTGCCCCGGCTGACCGCGGGCGGCTACGACCTGGTGTTCGTCGACGCGGCGAAGGCCGAGTTCGGCCACTACTACGAGGAGGGCGTGCACCTCCTGCGGCCGGGCGGGGTGATCGCCTTCAACAACATCATGGCCGACGGCAGGCTGGCCGAGCCGGCTCGCCGCGATCCGGAAACGCTCGCGCTGCGGGAGGTCGCCCGCGCCGTCGCCGTCGATGAGCGGTTGATGCCCGCGATGCTGCCCGTCGGCGGCGGGCTGCTGGTGGCATCCCGGTTGAACTAGCCGGCGGCGGTGGAGCCCAAGGTGGCCTTCGGCGCCATATAGGCACCCGCGGCCACCTTCGGCTCCCCTAGCGACCCCGGGTCAGTGCGCTGCGGCCGGTGCTGCGAACCCGTCGGGTCGGCTCCTCCCAGCGGCGCTGCTTGTGCAGCGCGAACAGCGCGACGGCGGCGCAGGCCAGCGCGATCACCGCCGAGGACCCGAGCGCCGCCTGCCAGCCGAGCCAGTCCGTGGTGAACCCGGTCGCCAGCCTGCCGAGCATGCCGCCGATGGTGTTCCCGGCGATCATCGCGCCGACCGCGCCCGCGACCCCGCGGGCGCCGAGCTTCTCGACCAGGAAGGCGGCGGCGACCCCGGGGAAACCCGCGATCGCGACGCCTTGCAGCCCCCGCAGGACCAGCAGGATCGGGTAACTGGGCGAAAACGGGATGAGCAACCCCAGGAGCACCGAGACCACCAGCGAGGTCACGATGACCTTGCGCCGCCCGACGATCTCGGACAGCGTCGCGATCGGCAGCACCGCGATCGCGATGGCCGCGGTGGCGACACCGAGGGCGAGCGAGGCGGAGCCCGCGTCGAGGCGGTAGGTCTCAGCCAGTTGCGGCAGCACCGGCTGCGGCGCGTACAGCAGCGAGAACGATGCGATCCCGGCAGCGGCCACCGCCAGCGTCAGGTACCGCGCGGCCCGTCGTGTGGTGAGCTCCCGGTCGCCCTCGGAGGGCTGCGCTGCAGGCAGACCGATGTGACCACGCCGACTAATCTTAAGCGTCGCTAACGATCTCGTCCCGCCGCTGTGGCCCATCAGACAAGGTGGGCAGCTTCAGCGGACGTAGGAGTCGGCGAACTCGACCAGGGTGCGGGCGGCGAATCCGGTACCGCCGGGGGCGACGTCGTCGTAAGGCTGCTCCGCCCGTGCCGGGCCGGCGATGTCCAGATGCGCCCACGGCACGCCGTCGGCGAACTCGCGCAGGTACATCGCGGCGGTGATCCCGCCGGGGCCGGGCGGGCATTGCCGCAGGTCTGCGATCTCGCTCGTCACGGCGTCCTGGTGCGCCGGAAGCAGCGGCATCTGCCACCACGCCTCCCCGACGCGGTTACCCGCCGCGCACAGCCGCTGCGCGAGCTCGTCCTCGGAGGCGAATACCCCGCCGGTGCGTAGGCCGAGCGCGACCTTCATGGCGCCGGTGAGCGTGGCGACGTCGACCACGACGTCCGGCGCGAACCGCCGCACGCCGTAGGCCAGCGCGTCGGCCAGCACGATCCTGCCCTCGGCGTCGGTGTTGGTGATTTCGGTGGTGGTGCCGCCGTAGTGGGTCACGACGTCACCGGGCCGGTAAGCCGAGCCGGACACGTGGTTCTCGGCCGCGGGCAGCAGGGCGGTGACCTTGACGCCGAGCCGCAGCCGCGCGATCGCCCGCATCGCCCCGACGACCGCGGCGGCACCCGACATGTCGGTGCGCATCAGGTGCATACCGGCCGCCGGCTTGATCGAGATGCCGCCGGTGTCGAAGGTGATCCCCTTGCCGACCAGGAGCAGGTGCGTGCTCGCGCCACGGGGACGGTGCCGCATCTCAATCAGCCTGGGCGGGCTCGCCGAACCGCCGCCGACGGCCAGCACGCCGCCGAAGCCGGCTTCCGACAGCCATTCGGCGTCGCGCACCGTCACCTCGAGTCGCGGCGCGTCGCCGGTCACGCGAACGATGGTGCGGGCCAGCCAGTCGGGGTCTTTGACGTTCGACGGGGTGTTCGCCAGATCGCGGGCGAGCGCGGTCGCCCGCGCCAGCTCGGTCGCCTCACGCACCGTGGCTTCGACCTCGGCCAGCCGCGCCTCGGGCACGACCAGGCGCAGCGAACGCACCGTCTTGGCAGCTGCAGCTTCGGTGACCTTGTGCCGGTAGCCACCGAGACAAGCCCCCAGCACCATGCCGGCGACACACTCCGGGGCGACGTCCGCCGGCAGTTCGAGCTGCACCGAGCGTGGCGGGCGTTCCCCCGCGTCGTCGCGGGCGCCGATATCGGAGTTCACGGCACGGACCAGCGCCGCGCCGACACGCCGCCACGCCGGCGAGTCGGCCGTATCGGCACCGACCCCAAGCAGCCACCGCGGCGTGCCTCGCAGCGGGTGCACCTCGCCCGCCTTGCCCGTCGCCAAGGCAGCGGGCAACCACTCGTCGGGAAGTGGGGAACCGTCCAGTAAACGCACCCCTGCCGTGGTGTCTGCGGTGTCCGGCTCGGGAGCTTCACCAGGAGCGACGAGTACCACGAGCGGTGCCCCGCGCCGCACGCTCGAAACCACCTCGACTGCGGGCAGTGTGCTCGGTAGGGACGGTACGGGAACACGCACCATCGAAGATCTCAATGTCAACTGTGACCGAGCCTCAGCTCGTGGCCTCCTGCAGGGCCGCGCCGAGGTCCTTGGCCTCCTCAGCTGTCAGCTCGACGACGAGTCGCCCACCGCCCTCGAGCGGTACGCGCATCACGAGGCCCCTGCCCTCCTTCGTCACCTCGAGGGGACCATCTCCGGTCCGGGGCTTCATGGCCGCCATAGCGTGCTCCCTCCATCTCAACCAGCGTCACCGGTCCGCGCTCGCCGACTCACGAAGGAGCCGGGCCCTGCAGCAGGTCCCCGACACATCCGAGGCCAACCGGGTATCTCGGGTCTATTCTCCCCCATCGCTGATCTAGGCTGACACCCGGAGGCAACTTAGTGACGCCCATCGACGCTGGTGTGAGGCTCGCTCGGCCCAGATTCGGCGACCGGAGCACCCCGCGTGATCATCGACGGCGACGAAGTTCGCCCGCCGCTGCTCGCCGGCGGGTCAGCTCGCCTTCCAGCAGCCCGCGACGTGGTCGTCGACCATCCCAGTGGCCTGCATGAGCGCGTAGCAGGTGGTCGGCCCGACAAAGGTGAACCCCCGGCGCTTGAGTTCCTTGGCCATCGCCTTCGACTCGTCGGTGATCGCCGGGACGTCGGCCATGGTGGCCGGTCGGGTGCGGCCGTCGGTGTCCGGCGAGAAGGACCACAGCAGCTCGTCGAGCGGCTGATCGAGCCGGACCACGGTGCGCGCGTTCGCGATCACCGCCTTGATCTTGGCCCGGTTGCGCACGATGCCGGTGGTCGAGAGCAGCCGCTCGACGTCGAAGTCGTCGAAGTCCGCGACCACCCCCGGGTCGAAGCCGGCGAAGGACTCCCGGAAGGCCGCGCGCTTGCGCAGGATCACCAGCCAGGACAGCCCCGACTGGAACGACTCGAGGCACATCCGTTCGAACATCGCGATCTCACCGTGCAGCGGCACACCCCATTCGTTGTCGTGATACTCGGCGTAGTCCGGTGCGGTGCTCGCCCAGCTACACCTCGCCAGATCGGTCACGTTGGTTGGCCCTTTCCGCCAGTTGCCGCTCGAGCGTCGCGACCCGCTCTCGCAAACCGTCGAGTTCGGTGCCGAGGCGCTGCATCACCCAGTCCACTTCGGACATCTTGTAGCCACGCAAGACGAGTTGGAACTGGACCTGCCCTACATCATCCCCGGTGATCTCCGACGAGGGAAGCCGGGTCGGCGAGAAGCCGGGCGGCAGTGGCTCGAGCTCCTCGCCCCTGCCGAAGACCATCGAGGCGATCAAGAACACGACGGCGGCGACCAGCAACATGATGAGGAGGTAAATCAGGGCGGTGCTCACCCGCCGATCGTGGCACACTCACCCGGGCTGAAAGACGCCATGGGTCCATTGGACGGACTGAAAGCGTCATTCACCTCGTTGAGCGGGCCTCGCGCATCGGGGGGCGGTCGGCGATCAGCACCTCGGTCGTCTCCGGCAGCCACTCTCCGGACGTCTGCACGAACTGCGTGAACCCGGCACCACCGGCGGCGTCGACCCCGCAGCGGTCGAGCACCGTACCTAGCAACTGACGAGCCATCACGCCGAGTTGCAGCAGCGAACGGTTGCGGTGCTTGCGCACCCCGAGGTTGACCTGGGCCAGCCCGTCACACCCGTAGCGCTGTTCCGCGTCGAGCAACAGCCCGATGTCGACGCCGTAGCCCGCGGCGAACGGCACCGACTCGAGGAACTCGCGGGTGCCCGCGTACTCGCCGCCCAGCGGCTGCACCACCCCGGCCAGCGCGGGGCGCAACGCCGCCAGTGCCGGCCTGGCCAGCAGTTCGGTGACCCTGCCGCCGCCGGTGTTGGCCTCCGCCGACTCCAGCCGCAGCGGGCGCCGGTAGAAACCCTTGACCAGGTGCACACCGTCGTCGAACAGCAGCGGGCCGAGCAACCCGGGGACGAACGACGGGTCCGGGTCGATCAGGTCCGAGTCGAGGAACACCACGATGTCCCCGGTGGTCGCCGCGAGCGAACGCCAGAGCACCTCCCCCTTACCCGGCCACGGCGCCAACTCGGGGAGTACCTCATTCCGGTGCACGACCTTGGCGCCGGCGGCCGTGGCACGCGCGACCGTCTCGTCGGTCGAGCCGGAGTCGGCGACCACGATCTCGTCGACGATGGAACCCAGATGCGGGCGCACCGACTCGACGACGGCGCCGACGGTCTCCTCTTCGTTGAGCGCGGGCAGCACGACCGAGACCGTCCGGCCCGCCTTGGACCGCCGCAGTTCGTCGACCGTCCAGCGCGGATCCTGGTAGGTGTGCGCCAGGTACCCGGGCCTCATGCCAGCGCCCGTCTCGCCCTGGCAGGCGGGCGAGTACCCGCGATGCTGGCCACCATGTCGACCGTCCTCCTCACCTGCTTGACGCGGCGGGTACGGAAGACCCGCACCCCGGCCATCGCCGCGACCGCGGTGGCGGCGATCTCGCCAGCCACGTCGTCGGCTGCCAGCGTCAGCAGTACCGGCCATCCGGTGCTCACCAGTTCGGTGGCCCGCCCGGCGTCGGCCGGGTCCGTCACCGTCGCGGGCGTGACCAGCACACCCGAGGGACGGCGACCCTGCGCGATGATCGACGCCGCCGCTTCCGGCGCGCAGATCACGCCCGCTCCCATAGCAGCGGCGACCGGGGCAATCAGTCTTACGTCGGTGTCGCCCGCGGCATAGACAAGATCCGCACCCGAGGCGCCGGCTTCGTCGCCGGACACCGCGACCGCGATCGGCAGCTCCGGGTGACGCCGCCGCACGGCCGTGACGTACTCCGCGCGCGCGGAGCCCAGGTCGACGAGGTCGGCACCGTCGGCGACCGCGCGGTCCACGGCTCGGTCGAGGACTGCCTGGGCAGGCAGGCCCGCCACCACAGCCATCACCAGCGCGCGTTCACCGCGGCCGGGTGCCGAAAAATCCCACGACGTCACGAGCCCAGATCGTGCCATGCTGGACGGTGACCACCACTTCAGGACTTCCGATAAGCACAGATCTGGAGTGATCCCGTGTGCTGAACCTGGTCGTCAGGCGGGTGCTGAGCCCACTCGCGCGCCTGCTTTACCGCCCTACCGTGATCGGCGCCGAGAACGTACCGCTCGAAGGGCCGGTCATCCTGGCCGCCAACCATCTTTCCGCGGTCGACTCCGCGGTCATCCCCATCGTCGCGCCGAGGCCGGTCGCCTTCCTCGGCAAGGTCGAATACTTCAGGGTCCACGGCCTCCGCGGCAAATTGGTCGCTTCGTTCCTCTCCGCGCTCGGTTTTGTACCCGTCGACCGGAAGCACGCGCACGCCGCCCTCGCCGCACTGGCCGCGGCACGTGAGGTGCTCGACGATGGCGGCGCGTTCGGCATTCACCCGGAGGGCACCCGGTCGCTGGACGGGCAGCTGCACCGCGGCCACACCGGCGTCGCCCAGCTCGCCCTGACCACCGGGGCACCGGTGGTGCCGGTCGCACTGACCGGCACGGACCGGATGCAGCCGATCGGCAAGCGCATCCCACGGCTGGCCAAGGTCACCGTCCGCTTCGGCAAGCCGCTGCGCTTCTCGCGCTACGCGGGGCTGGAGTCCTCGCCCGCGATCCGGCGCGCGGTGACCGACGAGATCATGTACTCGATCCTCGAGTTGTCGGATCAGACCTACGTCGACCACTACCACGAGCGCCCTGACGCCGCCTAGGGTTCGTGAGTGCTGATCAGGGTTAGAACACTGATAGCCACTCACGATCTGTCTATCGTCGCTTCGGCAGACTCGCGGCGGAGGAACCCCTCGCCGGCCATGTGGTCGATCATGCGCAGCAACGGCTGGTAGAAGCCGTCGATGTCGAGCAGCCCTATCGGCTTCGCGTGGAGCCCGATCTGCGACCAGGTCCACACCTCGAACAGCTCCTCCAGCGTCCCGGCGCCGCCAGGGAGCGCGATGAACGCGTCCGCCCGCTCGGCCATCAACGCCTTGCGCTGATGCATGTTGTCGACGACGTGTAACTCGGTAAGCCCGGTATGCGCGATCTCGCGCTCGACCATCCCGCTGGGGATCAACACCGATCACTTCGCCGCCCTCGGCGAGAGCCGCGTCGGCCAGCGTGCCCATGGTGCCGACGTGCGCGCCCCCGTAAACCAGACGGATGCCCCGCTGCGCCAATTGCTTACCCAGCTTCGCGGCCGCATCGGTGTAGCGCCTGCCCGTTCCGGGCGACGAGCCGCAGAAGACACAAATCGACTCGATCATGGGTTAGTGCGTG
This sequence comes from Actinophytocola sp., assembly GCA_009379975.1. Taxonomy (GTDB): domain Bacteria; phylum Actinomycetota; class Actinomycetes; order Mycobacteriales; family Pseudonocardiaceae; genus WHSS01. The sequence continues at coordinate 3,377 of WHSS01000090.1, read as the reverse complement.
TCCTCCCATGCCTGGTAGGCGTCCTTGACGACCTGCACCGCGTCGTCGATGGAGTCAGTGACATGCAGCAGGTTCATGTCAGCTTCGCTGATTTTCCCCTCGGCGCGCACGCTCTCGTTGATCCAGTCGTAGAGGCCGCCCCAGTACTTCGAGCCGAAGAGTACGACCGGGAACTTCGTGACCTTCTTGGTCTGCACCAGGCACAGCGCCTCGAACAGCTCATCGAGGGTGCCGAACCCGCCGGGCAGGCAGATGAACGCCTGCGCGTATTTCACGAACATGGTCTTGCGGGTGAAGAAGTAGCGGAAGTTGACGCCGAGGTCGACCCAGGGATTGAGCCCCTGTTCGAACGGCAGCTCGATGCCGAGCCCGATCGAGAGCCCACCGGCTTCGGATGCTCCCCGGTTCACCGCCTCCATCGTGCCGGGGCCACCGCCGGTGATCGACGCGAAGCCCGCTTCGGCGAGCGCGGCGCCGATCTGCCTGCCGAGCTCGTACTCGGGGTCTTCGCGCTTGGTGCGGGCCGAGCCGAAGACGGTGACCGCGCGCGGGACCTCGGCGAGCGCACCGAAACCCTCGACGAACTCCGCCTGGATCCGCAGCACCCGCCACGGGTCGGTGTGGACCCAGTCGGAGGGCCCGCGCGAGTCCAGCAGGCGCTCGTCGGTCGTTGTCGCTTCTTCCCTGCGCGAGCGACGCAGCACGACGGGCCCCCGATGCTTTTCGCGCGGGTGCTCGGGATAGGTGTAATCGATGTTGGCTCCGGGATCTACCACGGCGGCGAGCCTATCCCGGCGAGCGAGTCGGAGACGACCCAAACGCGCGGGTGCTCACCGGACGGGTTCCGCCACGACGCCCGGGTACTACGGCTGCACGGTCAAGAACTCCCGGAGCACCGCTGCCACCCGGGTGATGTCTGACGCCGCGACGTGCTCTTCCCTTGTGTGGCACAGCGTCGGATCCCCCGGACCGAGGTTGACCGCGGGCATGCCGAGTGCGGCGAAGCGGGCGACGTCGGTCCAGCCGAGCTTCGCGACCGGGTCTCCACCGGAGGCACGCACCAGTTCGGCCGTCGCGGGCGTGTTCAACCCCGGCAGCGCGCCGCCGGAGACATCGACCACGGACAGCTCGTAGCCGTCGAAGACCTCACGCAGGTGCGCCAGGGCCTGCTCGGGGCTCCGGTCGGGCGCGAACCGGTGGTTGATGGCCAGCACGGCATCATCGGGGACGACGTTGCCCGCGACGCCGCCGTCGATGCGCACCGCCTGCAACCCCTCGCGGTAAGTCAGCCCGTCGATGTCGACCCACCTCGGCTCATACTCCGCCAACCGGCGCAGCGGCTCGGCGAGCGCGTGGATGGCATTGACGCCCATCCATGCTCGCGCGGTGTGGGCCCGCTTGCCCGTGCCACGCAGCTCCACCCTGATGGTGCCCTGGCACCCCGCCTCGATCACCGCGTTGGAAGGCTCGGCCACCACCGCGAGATCGCCGCGCAGCCAGTCCGGCATGGTCCGCTCGATGCGGCCGAGACCGTTGCGCTCGACATCGACCTCTTCGCAGTCGTAGAAGACGAACGTGACGTCGTAGCGCGGCTGCGTCACGGTCGCGGCGAGCGAGAGCAACACCGCGTCGCCGCTCTTCATGTCGACGGTGCCGAGGCCGTGCAGCACCTCGTCCGCACCGGACCCGGTGCGCCGCAGCGGCAGGTTCTCGTTGACCGGCACGGTGTCGAGGTGTCCGGCGAAGACCACCCGTGACGGCCTGCCGAGGTCCGAACGGGCCAGCACCGCGTCGCCGTCGCGCACCACCTCGAGGTGGCTCGCCTGCGCACGCAAGGCCCGTTCTACCAGGTCAGCGAGCTCCTTCTCGTCGCCGGAAACGCTCGGGACGTCGACGAGGGCGGCGGTGATTTCGACGGGATCTGCGTGCAAGTCAAGCGCGGTCATATCCGAGACCGTACCGAGTGCGGCCGGTGCGTACGGTTGAGGCGTGCGGATAAGAACCGTGCTCACCGCCGCGGGCATCGGCTTGCTGCTCACCGCCTGCGGTGTTGGCACCGACCGGGACCTCGATCCGAGTGACAGCATCGACGTCAGGACTCTGCAGCTCAAACTGCGCGCGTTGATGACCGATCCATGCCACCTCGAGCCCGCGGAGCAGACCCCGCGGCATTGCGAGAAGTTCGTCACCCAGCTTGCCAACACGGCCAACACCGTTGCCGCGGCGGCACGCACCGGGTATCCGGAACTGGCCGGACCCGCCGACCGGATGACCGAAGGGATCGACGCCTACCGCAAGGGCAACTGCCACACCACGCGGCCCGATGACGAGGATGAGTGCGGCGAGGCGCTGTCCGCGCTCGCGGACGCCCTCGGCGAAGTCGAGGCGCAGTTCACGCAGAGCTGACACCGGGTCGCGAACGGCCGCCTCGCGCGGGTTACGGTGATGCACGTGAACCGCGAGCAGACTTCCCTCCCCGGCGAAACCGGCGCCACCGGTGTCGGCCTTGCCACGATCACCAGCGACGGCACGGTGCTCGACACCTGGTACGTCAACCCCAAGCTGATCGACGCGACCGACCAGGCAGGCACGACACGGCTTTCCGACGCCGAGACCGCTTCGGCGCTCGGCGCGGCGGCCGTCTCGCAGCTCGGTCCCGACACCGACCGCGGTGTCGAGGTGGTCGCGGTGCGCACCACCATCGGCTCGCTCACCGCGCCGCCGGTCGACGCGCACGATGTCTACCTGCGGCTACACCTGCTCTCCCACCGCTTGGTGCGGCCGCACGGGCAGAACATGGACGGCGTCTTCGGGCTGCTGACCAACGTGGCGTGGACCAACCACGGCCCCTGCCCGATCGAGGGCTTCGAGGCGACCAGGATGCGGCTGCGAAGCCGGGGCAACGTGACGGTGTACGGCATCGACAAGTTCCCCAGGATGGTCGACTACGTGGCCCCGACCGGCGTCCGCATCGCCGAAGCCGACCGGGTGCGGCTCGGCGCTCACCTCGCGAACGGCACCACGGTGATGCACGAGGGCTTCGTGAACTTCAACGCGGGCACGCTGGGCGCGTCGATGGTCGAGGGTCGGATCTCGGCGGGCGTTGTCGTCGGCGACGGCAGCGACGTCGGTGGCGGCGCGTCGATCATGGGGACGCTCTCCGGTGGTGGCAAGGAGATCATCTCCGTCGGCGAGCGCTGCCTGATCGGCGCGAACGCCGGGCTCGGCATCTCGCTCGGTGACGACTCGGTGGTCGAGGCCGGGCTCTACGTGACGGCGGGCACGAAGGTCCGCTTCGACGGCACCGTGCTCAAAGCTCGCGAGCTCTCCGGCATTTCGGGGGCACTGTTCCGGCGCAACTCGGCGACCGGCGCGGT
>WHSS01000033.1 GCA_009379975.1 Actinophytocola sp. | reverse complement strand
TTCACACCGAAGAGGTCACTGGTTCGATCCCAGTATCGCGCACCCATTCACCCATTCGGCACGTGTCCGCGCCCCAGACCCACGCGTCCGCGCACCAGGCACGTGTGAGGGTCAGCACGGTGGCGGGTATACCGCAGGACCGCTAGCCGCGGCCGGGGTAATTTAAACGTGATGCGCACCTTGACCAGCCCGGCATGGCGGGACCGCCGAGTCCGCCTCGCCGTCATCGCGTTCGCGGCCGCCTACGTCGCGGTGTATTTCGCCATGAAAATCGGTCACGCGCACATCGACCTCGAGGTGTACCGGTTCGCGGTCGACGCATGGCTCAACGGCGGCGACCCCTACGGCAAGCTGCCCCAGACCGCTGTCGACCTTGAACTGCCTTACATCTACCCGCCGTTCGCGCTGCTGCCCGCGATCCCGTTCACCGTGCTGCCGTGGTTCGCGTCCTACATCCTGCTGTTCGTTCTGAGCATCGCCTGCATCGCCGGGACGCTCTACCTGATCGCCAGGCGCGTCTGGCCGGAGGGCGAGCGCGCAGGCGCGCTGCTCATCGCCACCGGCGGCGTCCCCATGGCGCTGACCCTCGAGCCCGTCCGGGAGACGTTCTCGTTCGGCCAGATCAACCTGCTGTTGATGGGCATGGTCGCCATCGATTGCCTCGCGCGGCGGACCTGGTTGCCGCGAGGCATGCTGATCGGCCTTGCCGCCGCGATCAAGCTCACCCCGGCCGTGTTCATCCTGTACTTCCTCCTACGCAAGGACTACCGGGCGGCGGTCGTCGCGGTTGTCACCGGACTCGCGGCGACCGCCATCGGATTCGCGGTCGACTACAAGGGCTCGATCGAGTACTGGTTCCACGGCTTCGCCGGCGCCGCCCGCATCAGCGGCTCGACCTACCGAGCCAACCAGACCGTCCACGGCACGCTGGCGCGATTCGGCATCGAAAAGCCGTGGCTGACCGTGGTCGTCGGCGTCGCGCTGCTGGTGCTGTTCGCAGTCGTCGTGCTGGCAATGCGTCGCAGCGACCCTGTCGTGGCGTTGCTGGTGTGCGCCGGTTTCGCGGTGCTGGCGGCCCCCACCTCCTGGTCCCACCATTGGGTATGGATCGCCCCCGCCCTGGTGGTGATGCTCGTCCACGGGGTGAGCGCGCTTGGCCATCGGACGCGCCACGCTCGTGCACTGCTCGCCGCCTGCGGCGTGACCTGGCTGCTGTTCATTCTCGCGCCATTCCACCGGGTACCGGGCAACGACGACTGGGCCGTTGGCGAGCCCGACCTCGAGTTGACGTGGACGCCGGTGCAGCACATCATCGGAAACTCCTACGTGATCATCGGGATCGCCTGGATCATCGGCTGCGCGGTGGTGGCACTGGCATGGCGCAAGCCCCCGGCAACGCAGGACGCTGATCTCGCCGCGCTAGGCCGCTGACGATCGCTGGACGGGAGGGCGCATGATTCGATCGCGCGGGCGTCCGGCTGCCGAGCGGTGGGACGTGCTCCTCGCGGTCGCGGCGGGCGGCGCGATCGGCAGCGGTGCGCGCTACGCCCTCTCGCTCGCCTTCCCCGCGCTGCCTGGCGAGTTTCCCGTGGCGACGCTGCTGGCCAACGTCATCGGCTGCACGCTGATCGGTGCGCTGATGGCCGCCATCACGGAGGCGACCACGCCGCACCGGCTGCTCCGGCCGTTCTTCGGCGTCGGACTGCTCGGTGGCTTCACCACGTTTTCGACCTATGTCGTCGACGTGATCGACGCCGGTACGGCGGGCAGCGGCGCCGTCGCGGTGCTCTACGGGCTCGGTACCGTTCTCGCCGCCCTCATCGCGGTCATCTCCGGCCTCATCGTGACACGGGCACTCATCCGCCCTCGAGATGCAAGGAGCTGACCTGAGTCGTGAAGCTGTCCGGGCGCGCCATGCGGTTGACCATCCACATCGGTGAGGACGACATCTGGCACCACAAACCGCTCTATCACGAGATCGTGCGCCGGGCGCGGCAAGCGGGGCTGGCCGGAGCATCGGTCTTTCGGGGCGTAGAGGGCTACGGCGCGAGCTCGCTTATCCACACGACGCGCTTCCTGTCCATGTCCGAGGATCTTCCCGTCGCCATCGTCATCGTCGACCACGAGGAGCGGCTGCGGGAGTTCCTGCCCGAACTCGACGAACTGATCTCCGAGGGGCTGGTGACCTTGGAGGAAGTCGAAGTCATCCGCTACGCCGGCAGGCCGTCGGGCGAGGAGCCCGTCGAGTGACCGTGCTGCTCGTCTCGGCGGGCGGGGCCGTCGGCGCCGTGCTGCGCTACCTGATCGATCGCCGCGTGCAGCAGCGCAGCGGTTCGGACTTCCCCTTCGGCACACTCACCGTGAACGTCGTGGGTTCGGCGCTGCTCGGATTCCTCACCGGGCTCGCCCTCTCCAGCGGCGGGGCGGAGGCCGCGCGCTCGCTCGTCGGGATCGGCCTGTGCGGATCGTTGACCACGTACTCCACGTTCGGCTACGAAACCGTGCGGCTGTTCACCGAACGGGCCAGAGCGCACGCCGTGACCAACGTGCTGGTGACGGTGTGCGCCGGATTCGCGGCGGCCGGAGCGGGCCTGCTGGCGGCGCAGGCGTTCTAATTCAACGCCTCGGCGCGAGCCCCCGCACCTGCTCGAACTGGTCACCGCCGGTGGGCAGCAGCGCGATCACCGGCGTGTTCAACCCATTGTCGACATAGGACTGGATCTTCTCGCGGCATGCGTCGACGCTGCCGTGCACGATCAGGTCATCGATCACCTCGTCGGGCACGGCGGCGTTCGCACCCTTCCGGTCGCCCTCCCGCCACAGCTTGTGCATCGTCGCCAACTCGTCGCCGCGGCCGAGCCAGTCGTGAAACGCCGCATACACCGGGACCGTGAGATAACTACTGATCAACATTCTGCCAAGGCCCCTGGCGGCGTCGGCATCCTCTGTCGGGCACACGAAGATCCGCGCGGCCAGCTCGGTGTCGGGGTTCAGCTCCGCCCGCACCGTCGGGACGTCGCCAGGCGCCAGCCAGTTCGTGATCGCGCCGTCCGCCTCCCGGGCGGCGAGCCGCAGCATTCCCGGGCGCAGTGCGGCGAGCATGATCGGCGGCGCCTGCTCAGGTGCCCGCTCCAGGCGGAACTTGCTCACCGCGAACGTCGGGTAGGCCTCGGTGACCTTCTCCCCAGCCAACGCCGAGCGCAGGAATCGCAGCGTGTCGCGGGTGCGGGCGTAGGGCTCGGTGAACTCGGCGGCGTTCCAGCCGTTCACGATCACCGGCGACGACGCGCCGATGCCCAGCACGAAGCGACCCGGCGCCAGATCGGCCACCGTCGCCGCGCTCATCGCGAGCAAGCCCGGCCCGCGGGTGTAGACCGGCACGATCGCGGTGCCCAGCCGCAGGTCGGGCGCCCACTGCGACGCCAGCACCAGCGGCGAGAAGGCATCCACGCCCGCGGTCTCCGCCGACCATGCGTCGGTGTAGCCGAGATCGGGCAGCGCGCTGATCAGCTCGCGCTGCTCCGCGAGTGGGATACCGGTCAGCGGGATGGTGAGTCCCCAGCGGTTCATCGTCGCTCCTGCCTGTCCATGGGAGACACTCATCTTTTGCCTCATTCGCCGGCGGGCTGCAAAGCGCTCAGTGCCACTGTTCGCCTCGCACCCGGTGCCAGGTCGCGCTAGGTGACCTGTGGCCGGATCATCGCACCGCCGTCAACCACGAGCGACTGCCCGGTGATCCAGCTCGACTCGTCGCCCGCGAGGAACAGCGCCGCCTTGGCGATGTCCACGGGCTCGCCGATCCTGCCGAGCGGAAGCTCCTTGCTTATGCGGTCCTCGTGCTCCTCCCAGAGGGCGCGGGCGAGGTGCGTCCGCACCAGCCCCGGCGCGATCGCGTTGACCCGCACCTTCGGCGCCAGTTCGTAGGCGAACTGCCGCGTCAGGTGGATCACGGCCGACTTGGTCGCGTTGTAGTAGCCGATGCCGGGTTCGGTGGTCAGCCCGCCGATCGACGCGATGTTGATGACCGACCCGCCGCGTTCCGCCATGCCCGCACGCCACGCGAGCTGCGTCCACAGCACGCCCGCCCACTGGTTGATTTGCACCGTCTTGTCCGCGCGCGCCTGATCCAGTTCGATGAGCGGGCCGTAGTACGGGTTGGTGCCCGCGTTGTTGACCAGCACGTCGATCCCGCCGAACTCGCCCGTCGCAGCCGCTACGGCCGCCTCCGCCTGCTCGTCATCCGCCACATGTGCGGCGATGGCCAGCACACCCGCGCCCGGGTTCGCCGCCCGGATCTCCTCGGCGACCACATCGAGCGCGTCCTGCTTGCGTGAGCACAGCACCACGTTGGCGCCGTTGGCCGCGAACGCGTCGGCGATCGCCTTGCCGATCCCCCGCGACGCCCCCGTAATGAGCGCCGTCTTTCCCGTCAGGTCACTGCTCACGATGCCTCCTGAGAATGCCCAGCTCGCGCTTGATCCACTCCACCTGCAGTCGCAGCAGGTTCTCCGCGACCTCTTCCGCCGCCGGAGTCATATGCGTCGTACCGATCAGTGGCAGGAAGGTATGCGGCCTGCCCGCGGCGAGCAAGGCCGAGGAGAGCCGCAGCGCGTGCGCGACGAACACATTGTCGTCCGCGAGCCCGTGCACCAGCAGCAACGGCCTGCGCAGCTCGCCTGCGTCGGCGAGCAGCGAATTCCGCCGGTAGGACTCGGCTTCCTGCTCCGGGTGGCCGAGATAACGCTCGGTGTAGTGGGTGTCGTACAGCGTCCAGTCGGTGACCGGGGCGCCCGCCACGGCGGCGTGAAACACATCGGGCCTGCGCAGCACCGCGAGCGCGGAGAGGTAGCCGCCGTAGGACCAGCCGCGCATGGCGACCCGCGTGGTGTCCAGTTCGGGCCGTTGCGCCGCGATGGCGTGCAGGGCGTCCACCTGATCGGTGAGGCTGACCTCGGCGAGGGATCCGCCGATCGCCCTATCCCACGCCGGACCACGGCCCGGGCTGCCCCGGCCGTCGGTCACCAGCACCGCGAAGCCCTGATCGGCGAACCACTGCGACGACAGGAACGCATTGCGCGTAGCGAGCACTCGCTGGGCGTGCGGGCCGCCGTACGGGTCGAGCAGCACGGGCAGCGGGCCGTCCGGCTCCTGATAGCCAGTCGGCAGCAGCAGCGCACTGCGCAGTGATCGCTCACCGGTGGTGAGCAGCCGCAGATTCGGCGTGATGCCGGGCTCGACGGTGTAACTGGCGATCGGCACGGGCGGCTGGCCGTCGCGCAGCACGGCGACCTCCGGCCCGCTGTGTCCCAGGCTCCATGACGAGAGCACGCACACCGCCGCGGTGCCCGCCCCGACATGCACACCGTCCACATGGGAGAGCCGCCGGGCGGTGTCGCCATCGGTACGGTACACGTGGATCTGCGTCGGATCGTCCTCGGACGCGCTGAACAGCACCTCCTCGCCGACGTGGAGCACCGAGCGGACCTGCAGCCGGGGATCCGTCACCGGCTTGTCGTCGATCACCAGCCGGTAGGCGCCGTCTGACACCCCGACCCGCACCAGCCTGCCGTCGCTGGTCCAGGCGGGCGCACCACGAGCGATCTCGACCCAGGCCGCGTCGGTCTCGGAATGCACCACGCTCGTCGAGCCGTCCGCGACGTCGATGGCCAGGACATTGAGGCGACGCTGGTCCCGCGACTGCACCGCGATCAGCGGCGGCCCGCCAGCGGACCAGTGCGCGGCGGCAACGTACTCCCAGTCACCCGACTCGACCTCGACCACGGATCCGTCGAGGCCGATGATGGCGAGCGAGACGGCCACGTTCTTCGTCCCCGCGGCGGGGTAGGCGACGGTGTTGACGGGCCTGTCAGGGTTGGCCGGGTCGCCGATGTGCCACCGCGCGACGCCGGCACTGTCACTGCGCTGAGCGAGCACGGAGCGGCCGTCGGGCGACCACCAGTACCCGCGCGAGCGCCCCATCTCCTCGGCGGCGATGAACTCCGCGACACCCCAGGAGACCTCCGGGTCGGCATCCTCGGCGAGCGTCCGCTCCTCCCCCGATGCCAGCTCCACGACCCGCAGCGCGCCGTCCTTGGCGAACGCGATGTGGCTGCCCTGCGGGTTCGGCCGCGGGTCGATCACCGCGCCATCGACGCGCTCCGAGACGGCACCGGTTGCCAGTTCGACCGAGAACAGCTTGCCCGACAACGAGAACGCCGCCGTGTCGCACTGCTCGTCGACCGCGAAGCGCACCACGCCACCCCCGGACTCCCGGCTGCGCTCCCGGCGCGCCCGCTCCTGCGGCGTCAGCACCTCTTCGCCGGGCAGCAACTGCTCGGCGTCGACGACTTTCGACTCGACGCCGCTGGCGACGTCCAGTGACCACAAGCTGTGCTTGCGGTCGTAGCCGTCGCCCGAACGCAGGTACAGCACGCGGGATCCGTCCGGCGCTACCTGGAACTCCTTGGGCGCGCCGAGGGTGAAGCGCTGGGAACGGGCGAGTTTACGCAGAAAGGGAAGCTCTTCAGTCACACGATGCACTCTGTCAGAGCTCGCCCCGGCGTGCCATCAAGCGGGCCTGGCCCGCCGCCTACGCAACGATTCGGGCCAGTCACCGCGGTTCTACGCAACGAACGATGAGAGAAAGCAACGTTGACCGGATGAACTCGCAACTGTCCTGCGAATAGCCTGTCATCATGACGACGAGTGCCCTTACGGTAGAGACCACCATGGCCGCCTCCCCCGACTTCATCGCCGCCGATGACCGCTGGTCAACGCACAATTACCACCCGCTGCCCGTGGTGATCGCCGAAGCCGACGGCGCCTGGGTCACCGACGTCGAAGGCAAGCGCTACCTGGACTTCCTCGCCGGCTATTCGGCGCTGAACTTCGGTCACCGTCATCCCGATCTCGTCGCGGCGGCCACCGAGCAGCTCGGCCGGGTCACGCTGACCTCGCGGGCCTTTCACCACGACCAGCTGGGCGCATTCTGCCGGGAGCTCGCCGAGCTGACCGGGACCGAGATGGTGCTGCCGATGAACTCGGGCGCCGAGGCCGTCGAGGCCGCCATCAAGGTGGCGAGGAAGTGGGCCTACCGGGTCAAGGGCGTGCCCGACGGCCAAGCGCAGATCGTCGTCGCCGGCTCGAACTTCCACGGCCGCACCACGACGATCGTGTCGTTCTCCGACGATGAGACCGCCCGCGCCGACTTCGGGCCGTTCACGCCCGGCTTCGTGTCGGTCCCCTACGGCGACTCCGCGGCCATCGCGGCGGCCATCACCGAGAACACGGCCGCCGTGCTGATCGAGCCGGTACAGGGCGAAGCGGGTGTTATCGTGCCGCCGCCGGGCTACCTGGCGAATCTCCGGCGGCTCTGCGATGAGCGCGGCGTGCTCCTCATCGCCGACGAGATCCAGTCCGGCCTCGCCCGCACCGGGGCGCTGCTCGCGCTCGACGAGGCCGGCGTCCGGGCCGACCTCTACACCCTCGGCAAGGCGCTCGGTGGCGGCATCATGCCGGTATCGGCCGTCGTCGGCAGCCGTGAGGTACTCGGCGTCCTGCGGCCGGGTGAGCACGGGTCGACCTTCGGCGGCAACCCGCTGGCCTGCGCCGTGGGGCGCGCGGTGATCCGGCTGCTGGCCACCGGGGAGTTCCAGCAGCGCTCCGCCACGCTCGGCGCGCACCTGCACGCGCGGATGGGCGAACTCGTCGGCAATGGACTGTCCGCGGTGCGCGGCCGGGGCCTGTGGGCGGGCGTGGACATCGCCGCGGGCGGCCTGTCCGGGCATGCGGTTTCCGAAGCCCTCATGGGCAAGGGCGTCCTGTGCAAGGAAACCCACGGCTCGACGCTGCGGCTCGCGCCGCCGCTGGTGATCAGTGAGGCCGACCTCGACCGCGGCATCGACGCCCTGGCCGAGGTCCTCGCCGAAGCCTGACCGCGCCTGGTGTCCCTCAGCCGACCCGCTGGCCGTACATCTCGCCAAGCGGCTCGGCGATGAGCTCCACCCTTGCCCCGTCGGGATCCCGGAAATACACCGAGGTGCCGCTCTCTTCGGCGCACTCCACCCCCGCGGTCCGCAACCTGGCGCACTGTTCCCGCCAGTCTTCGGGCGTCACCGAGATCGCGATGTGGTGCAGGCCGCCCAGCACCTCGGCATAGTCACCGAGGTCAAGGCCGGGCAGGTCGAAGAACGCGAGGGCGTTGCCGTTGCCGACGTCGAAGAAGAAGTGGCTCGAACCCGGGTAGTCGCGGTTCTCGAACAGCTCAGTCAGCGGGAAGCCGAGCAGGCCCTGATAGAACTCGATGGTGCGCTCGACGTCGCCGGAGATCAGCGCGGTGTGGTGGACGCCGCGCCCCGGCGTCGCGGGGCGGATCTCGGGTGAGGCCAGGTATCGCGAGCGCAACCCGTCACGGTTCTCGGCGAGCTTGCTGACCTCGTCCTCCGGCAGCGGCATCGGTGCCTCCTGGTTCGGAATTCTCAAGTTCGGCGTCACGCGCCAGCGCGGTGAGCCTGCTGATCGCGCGTAGGTACTTCTTACGGTACCCACCGTGCAGCATGTCCTCAGCGAAGAGCGTGGAGAGCGGCTCACCCGATGCGATGACCGGAATAGCCCGGTCGTAGAGCCGGTCGGCGAACGCGACCAGCCGCAGCGCGACACTCTGATCCGGCGCCGCCCGGACCCCTCGCAAATGCACCGCACTCACCCCGTCGACGAGCTTGCCGTACCTGGCCGGGTGCAGCCGGGACAGGTGCGCGCAGAGCGCGTCGAAGTCGTCCAGCGTCGCGCCTTGCCTCGCGGCAGCGGAGGCCGTCAGCTCCCGCTCATCGGCCGGTGGCGGCGCGGCGGGCAGGCCGCGGTGGCGGTAGTCAGGCCCGTCGACGCGCACCACGTCGAACTTCGTCGCGAGCGCGTGGATCTCGCGCAGGAAGTCGTCTGCGGCGAACCGGCCCTCCCCCAGCATGTCCGGCAACGTGTTCGAGGTCGCCGCGACGGAGACCCCCGCGGCCATCAGCTCCAGCAACAGCCTGGTGACCAGCATGGTGTCGCCCGGGTCGTCGAGCTCGAACTCGTCGATCGCGAGAAACCGGTGCCCGGACAGCCTTCGCACCGCTTCCGCGAAGCCGAGCACCCCCACCAGGTTCGTCACCTCGACGAAGGTGCCGTAGGCCTTGGGCTCGGGAACCTCATGCCACAGCGACGCGAGCAGATGGGTCTTACCCACCCCGAAGCCCCCGTCGAAGTACAGCCCGCGCACCGCGTCACCGGTCGCGGGACGGCCGCGGAACAGCGACCGCAGCCGGGCGCCGGAGGACGGCTTGGCCGCGACGCGCTCGGCGAACTCGACACCCCTGCGCACGGCCGACGCCTGGCTCGGCTCGTCGGGATTGGGCACGTAGGTCGAGAACCGCACGACGTCGAATCGAGGCGGCGGTTCCAGCGTCGCGATCAGTTCATCGGCCCCGATCTCGGGGACGCGGTCGACAAGCTGGTCAGGCATGGATGGAGCGTAGCCATCGGGGTTTAATTCATAAGTCGGGCTATTCACATCGGGCATGTCACCTCGATCTCGCTTCTCACCTGCAGTCACTCGTCGCGAGCCACCCTCCGGGCGGCCCCCGCCGGATGACTTGTGAATAACCCTCCAGGCCAGTGTGATCAGATAGAGCCGTGTACACGCTGTGGCCCATTCCACCGGAGGGCGATGACCGGCCCCCGGTCACCGACGCGGAGCTGGAACGGATCTACGCCTATCCCGACGACTTGCACGAACCGTGGGTCCAGGTCAACTTCGTCTCGTCCGCGGACGGGGCGGCCGCCGTCGACGGCAGATCGGAAGGGCTTTCGCACCCCGCGGACAAACAGATCTTCGCCCTCGGCCGAGACTTGGCCGACGTCATCCTCGTCGGCGCCGGAACCGCGCTCGCCGAGGGCTACGCCGGGGTGCGGCGGCGCACCAAGCGCACCGAACGCCGGCAGCGGCTGGGGCTGGCCGGGCTGCCGCCGATCGCGGTCGTCAGCGGCCGCTGTTCGGTGCCACCGGACGCGCCGCTGGTCGCCGACACCGAGGTGCCGCCGATCGTTTTCACCACCGAAGCCGCCCCGGCGGAGCGCAAGCACGCGCTCAGCGACGCGGGCGCCGACGTGGTCGTCGCCGGTGACGGCACCGTGCACCTGCCGTCGGTGCTGCAGGAGCTCGGTGAGCGCGGGCTGCTGCGAGTCAATTGCGAGGGCGGGCCCCGACTGTTCGCCAGCATGCTGGCCGATGACCTCGTCGACCAGCTGTGCCTGACCGTCGCGCCGTTGCTCGCGGGCGCCGGTGCCGAGCGCATCGTCGCGGGCGCGGTCGCCGAGACGCCGGTTCCGCTGGAGCTCGCTTCGGTGCTGCAGGTCGACGGGTTTCTCATGGTGCGCTACCGCAAGCAGGGCCGCAGCCAGCCGTGACAACGCGTCGGGTGCTTACCGCATGCTCACCCGCACCGTGTGATGCTCTGCATCAGGCTCGCGCGCATGGAGGAGACGACACTTGACTCGGGTTCGGCATGACCGCGGCCGGCACGTGCTGCGGCTGGGGCTCGTGCTGCCCATGCTGCTCGCCGCCTGCACCGTCGGACCGTCCGATCGGCCGGCGTTACTCGAACACGATGGCCCCCCGCCCACGGAAGGGAAAGCACCCGACGACCCGCCGCCGCTGCCGCCGCTGGGCGAGCCGGGCCACGACGCGGTCGGCTGGAACTCCTGCGACAAGGAGACGCGCGCCAAGCTCGACGGCGACGCCGCGGCGAAGTCGATCAAGTTCTCCTGCGCCGCGATCACCGGCACGCTCGACCCGCCGCAACTGCCCGACCGGGGCACCATCCGGCTGTCGGTCCTCAAAGCCGAATTCGGCAGCGCCGGCGAAGGTGATGGCGACGGCGACGGCGAGGCCGGGAAGATGCCGCTGGTCGTCGTCAACGACATCGATGGTGAACCGGGGACCCGCTTCGCCGCCCGGCTGGCGACCCGGTTGCCCGAATCGCTGCTCGAGCGGTTCGACATCGTCGGCATCGACCGCCGCGGCACCGGCGCGTCGCAGCCGACCAACTGCATCCCGCCCGACATCCGGGTCCAGCTCGCCGGCTTCGATCAGGCCGCCGAGGATCTCGACCCGCTGGTCGACGCCGCCCGCTCGGCGGGTCAGGAGTGCGCGCTCGCGCTCAAGAACGAGCAGGGCGCACTGGACTCCTGGCGCGCTGCCGGCGACCTCAACGTCCTCCGGGGCCAGCTGGGCGTGCCACGGTTGCACGCCATCGCGGTGGGCGACGGCTCCCGCGTGCTCACCGCCTTCGGGCACCGCTTCAAGGACCGCGTCGGCCGCGTCGCACTCGACGGCGTTCCCGATCCGTCGACCGAGGCGCCCACCGTGCTGGAAGGCATCGCCGCCGGGGCGGAAGCCACGCTGGACGCGTTCGCCGCGGACTGTGTCACCCGTTCCTGCCCGCTGGGCGACGAGCCCCGCGAAGCGGTGACATCCCTGCTCAACGACCTGCGCACCAGCGAGCCGCGCATCGCCGGCGGCGTCGTGATGACGCCCGCGCTCGCACTCAACGCGATCTGGGCAGGCCTCGCCCGGCCCGAGCGGTGGGCGGCACTCGCCGAGGCCATCGACCGGGCGGCCAAGGGTAAGCCGGACACGCTCGCCAAGTTCGCGGCGCCGATGTACGACGCCGTCGGCGAGGATCCACCCCGGCTCGACGCGACGCTGGCCACCCGCTGCAACGACACCACAACGCGGCTCTCACCGGACCGCATCGGCCAGTTCGCCGCCGAGTGGCGTCAGAAGCATCCGGTCTTCGGCGGTCTGCTCGCGCAGCAACTGGTGTGGTGCGGGCAATGGCCGGTACGCCGCGAACCGCTTCCGGAGCCGGACGTGCCCGGTATCCCGCCGGTCGTGGTCGTCAGCACCGCGGACGACCCGATGACGCCGGGGCTCGGCACGCTGCGCAGTCAACAGCAGATGTCCTCGGCCACCCGCATCGGCTGGGAGGGCGCCGGTCACGGCGCGATCGGGCGCTCGGCATGCGTGGACGACAAGATCAGCGCGTTCCTGGTCGACGGGAAGATCCCGAGCGACGGCGCGACCTGCCCAGCCTGACACGCCCACTGACAGTGGCACGAGGGCACACCGAGCTGGCTACGATGCGCTGTCATGGAGCCAGCCCCGCGCCCTCGGCCACGTGACATGTCGGAGCATGAGCTCGGCTTCGCGCCGCAACACGCGGTGCGATGGCTGGCCCCTCGGGTGCTGATCGGCACCGGGGTCAAGGCGCTGCTCGCCGCGATCTTCGGCGCCTATGCGGATAAGCGCGAACTGCAGGGCAGCCTGCCGTCGCGGATCCATCGCTTCGCCGACGGCGACGAGTTCTGGTTCGACTACGTCGCCGACCTCGGTGACGGGTTCGATGCCACCTACTCGATCGCGACGCTGCTGGCCAGGGAGTCCATCACGCTCGACGAAGCCACGCTGCCCCGCGGCGAACTGTTGGTCATGGGCGGCGACCAAGTCTACCCGTCGGCGTCGATCCGGGCTTATCGGGATCGGACCAGGGGCGTGTACCAGGCGGCCATGCCGGTGGCGCCAGCCCAGCAGCCGACGCTGTTCGCCCTACCTGGCAACCACGACTGGTACGACGGCCTCACCGCGTTCCTGCGGGTCTTCGCGCAGGGCAGGCCGTTCGGTGGCTGGACGAGTGAGCAGAGCCGGAGCTACTTCGCGATCGAGCTGCCGAAACGCTGGTGGATCTTCGCGATCGACACCCAGTTCGACGACCACATCGACGCGCCGCAGCTGGCTTACTTCCGCGAGGCGGCCACGCACCTGCGTGAAGGCGACACCATCGTGCTGTGCACGCCGTCGCCGAGCTGGATCGACGCCGAAGTACCGGGCGAATCGGATGCCTACGACATCGTCGAGTTCTTCGACGCCGAGATCATCCGGCCCGCGGGCGCCACGATCCGGCTCATGGTCTCCGGCGACAAGCACCACTACGCGCGCTATGCCGAGTCCAACGGCGGCAGGCAGAAGATCACCTGCGGGCTGGGCGGCGCCTATTTGACCGCGACCCACGAACTACCCACCCGGGTCGACCTGCCACCGGCCACCACACGCGTGCGGGAGTCCGGCCCGCGGACGCGATACGACCTGGCGCGGCGCTACCCCAGCAAAGCCCGGTCCGAACTCTTCGCCGCTGGGATCTTCCGGCTGCCCTGGCGCAACCCCGGCTTCTGGGGAATGACCGGGCTGGTGCAGTCCGCCATCACGTTCGCGGTCCTCTTCGGCATCGCCGGGCCGTTCGGGTCGCGGAACCGAAACTTCTTCGAACTCGTCGCGAGCTGGACACCCGCGCTCATCCTCGCCGGACTCGCCGTGCTCACCGCCATCGCGTTCGCCCGGCTCGACGCCCATACCCCACGAAGAGCGGCCAACGTCGCGGGCGTGCTGCACGCGCTCGCGCATCTGGCGCTCAACGTGACCTGGGCGTTCGTGATCATCTGGCTGTATCGCGACGTGCTACCGCACAACGTCGTCACCGACTGGACGACACTGCTGCTCATCGTCGTCGGCACCCCGCTGGTGCTAGGTCTGCTGCACTCCGAGCTCGTCGCCGCCTACCTCATGATCGCGAGCCGGTTCGGCATCAACCTCAACGAGGTCATGGCGGGCCAGAGCATCGAGGACCACAAGGGCTTCCTCCGGTTCCACATCGACGCCGAGGGCACGCTGACGATCTATCCGGTCAAGCTGGCCAAGATCTGCCGGCGCTGGCGAGCGGATCCGGACGGCGCGCCGGCCGACCCGCTGCTGCGCCCGGACGGATTCGAGCTGCGGCCCGCGCTGATCGAACCGCCGGTCACGGTCACCAAGCTCGACACTCCGGTGGCCGAACAGCGGGGCTAGCCGCAAGCTGAAAGACGCTTTCAGTCCGTTGGGTGGAGTGAATGGCCCTTTCAGTCCGTTCAGTGGACTGAAAGCGTCTTTCAGCGCCGGGCCAGTGCGGGGGAGTTTGCGCCTCGGTGACGGCCAGCGCGGTGCGGGCCGCGTTCCGCCGATGCCTTAACGTTATGGGGTGCGGGAGAGGGCGAAGCCGGCAACGCTGGCAGGGGTTATCGCGGGCTGCGTGGTGCTCGCTTTCACCGCTCCGGTGCCCACCCCGATCGAACTGCGGGCCATCGCGGTCGCGGCGGGCCCCTTGGCGCCGATCCTGTTCTTCTCCGGGTACGCGCTGTTCACCGCGCTGCCGGTGCCCCGGACCGTGTTCAGCCTCGCCTCCGGCCTGCTGCTCGGTAACGCGCTGGGCATCACGGTCGCCATGGCCGCGACGGTCACCTCGGCAGCCCTCGGCTACGGCCTGGCCAGGCTTTTCGGCACCGAACTGCTGCGCAGGCACCGGCACCGGGACTGGATTCGGATCGTGGACAGCCGGCTGACCGATGGCGGCGTAGCAGGCGTTGCCTCGTTGCGGTTGATCCCGATCGTTCCCTTTGCGCCGTTCAGCTATTGCTGCGGGCTCTCCGCTCTCCGGTTGCGGCCGTACCTGCTGGGCACCGCGGTCGGCAGCGTGCCTGGCACCACTTCGGCGGTAATTCTCGGTGACGCGCTGACCGGCGCCACTCCGCCCGCCCTCATCGCCTGCTACGCGGCCTTCGCCGCCGTCGGCGCGGCGGGTGTGTACTTCTTCGTGCGTAAACCGACACCCGAGGCGGTATTGACATCACAGCGTGGCGGGTGACATAGGTGCCGTGGGCGCCCACAAGTACACTCGATCGAGCGCTTGAGGGGACGCCCTCACTACTCCGCGGACCTTTCCCACAGGAGCGTTCATCATCGAAACCGGTCAACTGATCGCAGGGCACTACCGACTCGTCGAGCACATCGGCTCCGGCGCTATGGGCGTCGTGTGGCGTGCCGTAGACGAGCGGCTGGAGCGCTCCGTAGCGGTCAAGAAGGTCATCGGTCAGCACGGCCTGTCCGAGATGGACCGCGCTGACCTGCACCGACGCGCCATGCGCGAGGCGAAAATCGCCGCCCGCCTGCAGCACCCCAACGCGATCGTGGTCTTCGACATCACCGAGCACGATGGCGACCCGTGCCTGGTGATGGAGTACCTGCCCTCGCACAGCCTCTCGGAGCTGCTCGCCGAGCGGCGCGCCTTCCCCGTCGCCGAAGCCGCCCGGATCTGCGAGCAGGTCGCTTCCGCGCTCGTCGCCGCGCACCAAGCGGGCATCGTGCATCGCGATGTCAAACCGGGCAATATCCTCATCGACGAGACCGGAGTGGCGAAACTCACCGACTTCGGTATCTCCCGCGCGCACGGCGACCTCACGCTGACCCAGACCGGGCTCGTCGGCGGCACCCCCGCCTACATCGCGCCCGAACTGGCCAGGGGTGCCGACCCCACGCCGACCTCCGACGTGTTCGCGCTCGGCGCCACGCTCTATCACGCCATCGAGGGCGAGTCCCCCTACGGCAGCAACCCCAATCAGCTGGCGCTGCTGCACACCGCGGCCAGTGGGAAGATCAACCCGCCGCGGCACGCGGGCGCGGCGACCGCGATGCTCATGGCGATGCTGCAGCCCGATCCCGCCGAGCGGATCAGCATGAGCCAGGCGAGCGAGCGGATGGCGGCGATCGCGTCCGGCGGTGGCGTGCCGGCACCACCGCCGCCGATGATGCCCGCGCTCCCACCGCAGGAGCGCAAGACACCGCCGTGGCAGCGGACCAGGACGACGCCGCCGCCGGTAGCGGCGGCCGCGACCTCTCGCGTACCGCAGGGCACCGCGATGCTCGACCCGGTCGAAATGCCCAGCACCGCACCGGATCGACCGGCGGCTCCCCCGCCGCCGGCGAAGCGGCCCGCGCCGCGCAAGGGCCGCAACAACACCGGCCTGATCGCGGGCATCGTCGCGTTCCTCGCGCTCGTAGGCATTGCCCTCGTGCTGCTGCTCAACGACCAGGAGGAACAACCGGGGCAAGCCGAGTCGCCCGGCACCACCTCGCAAGCGCCGACGACAACCGCGACGGAGCCCGAGACGACGCAACCCGCCGACGGCGATCCGATCGACCTCTCGCCCGCCGGCCAGCTCATGATCGACTACTACAGTTTCCCGGAGGGTATGGACCAGTCGTGGGAGATGCTCACGCCACGCGCGCAAGAGGAGTTCGGTGACAAGGAAAAGTTTGTCAAGCACTGGTCGAAGTACGACTCGGTCTTCGCGCGTACGGCGCGAGGCGACTACAACGAGGACGGCTCGGTGACCATGGCGGCGACCGTCACCGAGATGCGGGGCGGCAAGGAGGACACCGAAAGACGGAGCGTCCGCATCATCCGCAGCGGCGGCAAGCTCATGATCGACTCCGATACCCGGTGAGGCCGGTCGCCCGATTAGGGCGTGTCTTACGGATCCACTTGCCATACCGTTGAGTCATGGCGACGAAAGATGGGTTCAACACCGGCTCGAACCCGAGGTTCTCGGAGGACCTCCTCGGCCTGGATCCACACGATCCGGAGGCCCGTGCCTTCGCCGAGCACCTGGACCGGATGGAGCGTTGCCGTCCTGCCTTCACCATCGAAGCCTCCCTCGAAGGCGTCGCGGATTTCGCCGAATCGACAAACCGCATCGGCGGCTCCCGGCGGGCGTTCGCGTGGGCCATCGTCACGCTGATACTGCTCGGGGTGCTCTTCGCCGCATGGGAGACCGTGAGCAGGGCACTGATCTGGCTGGCCGGGTAGCCTGGGCGGCATGAAACCCGTGGTTGGTGCCACCCCGAGGGTGGTCAAGTCCGAGCAGGAGTGGCGGGAAGAACTCGCCCCCGAGGAGTATCAGGTACTGCGTCACGCGGGGACCGAACAGCCGTTCACCGGCGAGTACACCGACACCAAGACCGGCGGCGTGTACTCGTGCCGGGCCTGCGACGCGGAACTGTTCACGAGCGACACCAAGTTCGACAGCCATTGCGGCTGGCCGTCGTTCTACGACCCGGCCGATTCGGACGCCGTGCTGCTGCGTGAAGACCGCAGCATCGCCGGGCGTCCCCGCATCGAGGTGCTGTGCGCCGCCTGCCACAGCCACTTGGGGCACGTCTTCTCCGGGGAGGGCTACGAAACGCCCACCGACCAGCGCTACTGCATCAACTCGATCGCCCTGACGCTGCGGCCCGAGGCCGAAGACCAGTAGCGGTCGCGGCTGGCTGGCTGGTTCCGATTACCACCACTCGGCGGGATCGCTGCCGGGCAGGTGCGGCCCGTGCGAGAAGTGCGGCGGCGCCGCGGGCAGCCAGCCCGGCATGCGTACGTAGCTCACTCGGCCGAACGGGCTACCGATCTCATCAAGTAGGTCATCGGGATCCTGTGGCTGGTGGGGGCCGTTGGTGTCGTCAGGGTCCAGTCTGCCCAGCGAGTCCAGCCAGAGCCCGGTGCGGGCCAATGACAACCGCGCTCGCCACGCCCCGCCTGCCCTGGTGCGCCGCCGTAGCGCCGTCATGACCGTGGCGGCGGCGAGCCAGCCGGTGGCGTGGTCGAGCGCCTGTGCCGGCAGCGGCCGGGGTCCCTCGGTGCCTGCCTGCCGGGCGCCCTCGTCGGCGATGCCGCTCGCCAGTTGCACCAGGCTGTCGAAGCCACGGCGGCCTGCCCATGGCCCCTGCCAGCCGTAGGCGGACAGGTCGACGGCGACGATCCCCGGACTGGCTTCGGCCAGCATGTCCGCGTCGAATCCCTTGGCCGCCAGCGATCCCGGCCGGTAGGACTGCACGAAAACGTCGGCCTCACGCACCAGTTCACGCAGCCTGGCGCGGCCGTCGCCGTCTCGCAGGTCGATCGCGGCCGAACGCTTGCCGAAGCCGGTGTCCGCCACCAGCGGCCCCACCAGCGGCAGGTGCGAAGCCCCGACGTGCAGCACATCGGCGCCGTGGGCGGCAAGCACGCGCCCACAGACCGGACCGGCGATCACATGCGTCAGCTCCAGCACCTTGATCCCGGACAGCGGTCGGTCACCGGGTGGCAGCGGTACCGGCGCGGTGCTGGCCAGCCGGCGCAGCTCGACCAGCGGCAGTGCCCGCAGCGCGGTTCCCTGCGGATGCGCGTGCCACTCCTCACGGGTCCGCATGGCCGCCGCGGCCCCGCCCGCCGCGATGACGGCTTCCTGTACGTCGGAGGCTCGCCGGGACAGCACCGCCGCCTCGAGCGCGGCCCGTTCGGCCGGTACGCCCAGCGCCCGGCTCGCCGCCACGGCGTGATGCGGGTAGTTGCAGTGCAACCGCACCCAGCCGTCGGCGGCGCGGTAGTCGGCCGACAGCGGCGCGAACAGGTCTCCGGGCGATTCACCGTCGATGCGCAGCAGCCGCTCGCTACGGAAGGCCGCCGCAGCGTGCCGGGTGTCCACGGTGACCACGCCGGGATCGACGCCCTTCGCCCGCAGGAGTTCGGCGGCGGCCAGATTCGCGGCGGTGACGCTGGCGGCGGCCGCGGCGGCCACCCGGAACGGCCCGGGCAGCACCGAGTCGTCGCCGGTGATCGAGACCTGGCCGGGCTCGATGGCCTCCCCGGTCAGTACCTGCCAGAACTGGCCGAAGAGCTCCGCGTGGCCTGATGTCTTGTTCATAAGTCGGGCCATTCACTTCTTCTCAGTCACCCCGAACTTGCCCGTCACCTGCAGCCAGTCGTCGCGAGCCACCCTTCGGGCGGCCCCGCCAACTGACTTGTGAATAGCCCTCCGGGGTTCGCCATGCCTTACGGCAGATTGGTCACGAGGTCGGCCGCCGCGAGCCTGGTTCCGGTGTAGAACGGCACTTCCTCGCGCACGTGGCGGCGCGCGTCGCTGGCACGCAGCGCCCGCATCAGGTCGACGATCCGGTGCAGCTCATCGGCCTCGAACGCCAGCATCCACTCGTAGTCGCCCAGCGCGAAGGACGAGACGGTGTTGGCCCGCACGTCCGGGTAATCGCGGGCCTGCATGCCGTGCTGGGCGAGCATCCGGCGCCGCTCCTCGTCGGGCAGCAGGTACCACTCGTAGGAGCGCACGAAGGGGTAGACGCACACGTACTTGCGCGCGGGCTCGTCGGCGAGGAAGGCCGGGATGTGGCTCTTGTTGAACTCCGCGGGCCGGTGCAGCGCGGCCTGGCTCCACACCGGGGCCGACACCTGGCCGAGCGGCGTCCGGCGGAATCCGGTGTAGGCCGCTTGCAGCTGCTCGATCTCTTCCGCGTGCCACCAGATCATGTAGTCGGCGTCCGCGCGCAGGCCCGCGACGTCGTAGACCCCGCGCACCTCGACGCCCTTGCCGGTGAGCGCGTCCAGGTACTCCTGGGTCTCGGTCGCGGCGGGCCCGCGGTCGGCGGGAAGCCTGCCCTGCTCGGCTCGGAACACCGACCACATGGTGTAGCGGATGGTGTCGTTGAGTTCGCGGATGCGCGAGGCGTTCGGGTTGGTCTCTGCTGCCATGGCTCTATCGTCCCACCACGGGATCCTGTATCTCCCCTCGCCTCACCCGTGAGCGAGCCTGCGCGCGGCGGCGTCCGCGGTGGCGATACACGCGGGAATTCCGACGCCGTGCAGTGTCGCTCCCGCGATTTCGAACCGGGGCAGCTCGCTCACCGCCCGTTCGATCCGGGCCACCCGCTCGAGGTGTCCCACGGTGTACTGCGGCAGGCCGCCGCCCCATCGCCGCACGGTGGCCGTCGCCGGGGGCGCGGTGATCCCGGTGAGCTCCGCGAGGTCGGCCCGGACACGCCGGATCAGCTCGTCGTCGGTGGCCCGCAGCGCCTCTTGGTCACCGAAACGCCCGACCGAGCCTCGCACGAACACCCCACGATCGGCATAGTGCTGCCACTTGCGGGAGGAGAACGTGAACGCCTTCGCGGTGAACGGTGTGCCGTCGTCGTGTCGCTCCCCCGCGCCGATCAGCACGCCACTGGCGTCCGGCAGCTCCGTATCGCGGCCGAAGGTGAGCGCGACGACTGCCATCGACGCCAGCTCCACCTCGGCGAACGCCTGCGCTGCCGCCGGAGCGACACCGTCGAGGAGCCGCCGCGCTGCGGGTGCCGGGACAGCGAGCAGCACGGCGTCCGCGGTGAGAGTGGCCGGTGGGCTGGTTTCCGGCGCCAGCGTGAGCGTCCAGCCCTCCGGTGACGGGCGTAGCTCCCGTACCGGGGCGCCTAGGTGTGTCTCGGCACCTGAAGCCGCCGCCAGCTCCTCGATCAGGGCCGAAAGGCCACCGCGCAGCGTGCCGAACACCGGGGCGGGGTTGGCGGCGGTGGGCAGCACGTACCCGGCCGCGGCGGTCAGCGAGCCTGCGCCGGCGTCGAGGGCGTCGGCGAGCGCAGGCAGCACCGCGCGCAGCCCCAATGCGTCGGCGCCGCCCGCGTAGACGCCGCCAAGCAACGGGTCGACCAGCCGATCGACGATCTCGTCGCCGAGCCGCTCCCGCACCAGCTTGCCTAGTGAGATGTCGCCTGCCGGGATGGTGAGCGGCGGCAGTTGTGGTTCGGCGGCGACCGTGGCGGCGCCCTCGGCGGAGAGCACGTCCGCGACGTCGGCGGCGTCGGCAGGCACGCCCATCAGCGTCCGGGTGGGCAGCCGCACGGTGTGCCCACCTGCCCGGACGGTGGCTCGCGCGCAGGTCGGACTGGCCAGCTGCGCGCCGAGCCCGAGCTCCTCGATCAGCGCTACGGCCTCGGGCCTGCGGACCAGGAACGCCTCCGCGCCGACGTCGCACGGCACGCCGTCGAGCTCGACCGTCCGCAGCTTCCCGCCGATCACCTCGGTGCCCTCGTACACCGTGATGGCCGCCGTGGGGCCCAGCAACGCCCGCAGCCGGTAAGCCGCTGTCCAACCGGATACGCCCCCGCCGACTACGGCCACCCGCAACCCCGCGCGCTGAAGGCGTCTTTCAGCGCGCGGTTTCATGGTGCACCAGTTCCACGATCCTGGTCAGCACGGTGGGATCGGTTTCGGGCAGCACACCGTGGCCGAGATTGAACACGTGTCCCGCCGCCGCGCGGCCCTCCGCGACGATCCGGCGCACCTCGGCCTCGACCACATCCCACGAGGCGAGCAGCAGCGCCGGATCCAGGTTGCCCTGCACCACCGGAGCGGTGACGCCCGAGCCCTTGAGCGCGCGCACCGCCTCGTCGAGCGGGGTTCGCCAGTCCACCCCGACGACATCCGCGCCCGCTTCGGTCATCGCGGGCAGCAATTGCGAGGTCCCAACGCCGAAGTGGATCCGCGGGACGCCCGCCTCGGCGACACCGGCCAGCACCTTCGCGGAGTGCGGCAGCACGAACTCGCGATAGTCCTTCGCCGAGAGCACCCCCGCCCAGGAGTCGAACAGCTGTACCGCATCCACCCCGGCGGCGATCTGCGCGCGCAGGAATTCCAGCGCGGTGTCCGCGAGCCGGTCCAGCAGCGCATGCCACACCTTGGGATCGGAGTGCATCAGCGCCTTGGTGCGCTCGTGATGCCTGCTCGGCCCGCCCTCGACCAGGTACGACGCGAGCGTGAACGGCGCACCTGAGAAGCCGATCAGCGGCGTGCTGCCGAGCTCGCCGACGAGCAGCCGGACCGCCTGCGCGACGCTGTCGACCTGACCGGCCCGCAACGCCGGCAACGCGTCGACATCCGCCGACGTCCGAACCGGAAAATCGATCACGGGCCCGACACCCGCCACGATGTCGACGCCGACGCCCGCCGCCCGCAGCGGCACCACGATGTCGCTGAACAGGATCGCAGCGTCCACCCCGTGCCTGCGCACCGGCTGCAGGGTGATCTCGGCGACCAGCTCCGGCTCGAAACAGGCCTCGAGCATCGGCGTCCCCGCCCGGAGTTCCCGGTACTCGGGCAGCGAACGGCCAGCCTGGCGCATGAACCAGACGGGAACGTGAGCCGGGGCGGCGCCGCGGGCGGCGGCCAGGAACGGCGCGCCGGCAAGCTCTCGTCGCGCGCCGGTGACTGCGGGTTCGTTCAACGGTCTCATGAGGCCCCTATCGTCCCACGACGGCGGTTCGTGCTCGCCGGAGACCGCCACCAGATGCAAGTCACGATCGGCCATCGTCGGCGTGGCTCGGGTTCGGATCGGCCCTATCCGTCCTACAGTCGACGGCGTGACCGCGATGACTCAATCGCCTGCGGAATTCCAGGCAGCCGTGGCGGCGCTGCAATCGGTGCGGCCACGGCCAGAAATCGCCCTCGAGGCGGTACGTCCCCCGCAGCGACTCGCACCATGGTCGTACGCCGTGAGCTGCGAGGTGACCGGGCCCGCCGACGTACTGGCATCGGGCAGGCTGGTGCTGCTACACGACCCGGACGGCCAGGATTCCTGGAACGGCGTGCTGCGGCTGGTCGCGTACGTGACCGCGGAGCTGGACTCCGAGCTCGCCTCGGATCCGTTCCTGCCGTCGGTGGGCTGGTCGTGGCTGACCGAGGCGCTCGACGCGTCGGGCGCCTCCTACACCGCCCTTGGCGGCACGGTCACCGAGACGTCATCGGCCCGCTTCGGCGACATCGCGGGGCCGACGCAGACCAACGATCTCGAGCTGCGCGCATCGTGGACCGCGATCTCCAGCGAGCTGCTGCCGCACGGCGAGGCCTTCTGTCAGCTGATGGCCAGTGTGGTCGGCCTGCCGCCGGTGGGCGTCACGCTGTTCGGGCAGCGCGAGGGCTCCTGAGCTTGCCTGCCACGCAAGCGGGCGCAGCGTCACGTGGGGGCCGGTGAAGGCTCGCGGAAATTTCCTCGCGTGTCGTACGCAACGTCGGCCGCCGCCACGCGTCCCCTCAATAGGAACGCTGGACTCGTGATCGGCATCCGGTAGCTGCCGCGCCAACGGCGCGCACCCGGGAGGCGGCCACGTTGCCCCGTCCAGCCCGTCCGGCTCCCGGGTCGGCGCGCGCCCGGATTCCGCCGCTCGCGCGAATGCACGTGCACCCAGATGGCCGAACCCATACCGCCAAACTGTGTTCATCGCTCTAGGGCAGTCAGGTGTTAACATCCACGCCACCTATCCCCCGATTGTGTGAACGAGACACCAGAGAGTAACCGTCAGATCCAAATACTTACCCATTCGATCCCCCCACTGACCCGCTCGGGCGGCTAGAGTGCGTTTCACGACACCACTTTCGGTCCATAGCTGGCGCGGCTAAATGGCCGAAAGTGCCGGTGCCGGTCGGGGGGCACGACCGACTCCAGGGAGGTAGTGACGTGGCTACCGTCGGCTTTACACAGGCCGTTCGATCCACGCCCGCCGGCACCTTGCCGGCAAGCATGGTTCCGCATCCGCGGGAGGAGCTGTTCTCGGTACTGGTGGTAGATGACCACCCGTTGCTGAGGGAAGCGATTTCCGCACGACTCGCACAAATGGGTGCGGGTACCGTCCACGAGGCCGCCACGGTGGCCGAGGCGAGGTTGAGAGCGTCGGCCATCGGGCCGTGCGATCTCGCGATCCTCGATCTCGGCCTGCCCGATGGCAGCGGCATTGAGCTGGTTACGGAGCTCCGTAACCATGGCTGGCCTCGTGTTGTGGTACTCGCGTCGTCCGACGACCCGTACGCCGTGCGGGCCGCTTTCCAAGCAGGTGCCCAGGCGTACCTGCTCAAGTCCGCGTCACCGGTGGCAGTCACCGATGGCGTGCGCAGGGTGCTCGAAGGCGGGGTGTACGCCGATCCGGGCGTGGCACCGATCCTGGCGACCGGCACTCGGGTTCCCGGCACCGACAACACCCCGCGCGAGCTGTCTTCTCGCGAGGTGCAGGTGCTGCAACTCGTCGCGGACGGACAATCGAACAAGGAAATCGGTGAGGAGCTCAGCCTCTCCGCGCTCACGGTGAAGTCTCACCTGTCGCGGATAGGGCGCAAGCTCGGCACCGGTGATCGGGCTCAGATGGTCGCCCTCGCCATGCGCGCGGGTGTCATTCGCTGATCAACCCCCTACGGGACGGGCGGCTCGTTCGCTCGTCCCGTAGGGTGCCACCCGTGGCGGACCTTCCCGACGGAACCGGCCCTGCCGGGCTCCCTGCGGTCACCCCGCTGAACGAGCCTCGCGAGGGCACCCCCGACGTCGTCGCCGACCCTGCCGGCCTGGCGCGTGCCTGCGATGCGCTTGCCGCCGGTATGGGTGCCGTCGCCGTGGACACCGAGCGTGCCTCCGGTTACCGCTACTGGCCCAAGGCGTACCTCGTGCAGCTGCGCAGGCAAGGCTCGGGGACCCATCTCATCGATCCGGCCGCCCTCGACGGCGACCTGCGGCCGCTCATCCAGGTACTGAACGACATCCCGTGGGTACTGCACGCCGCATCGCAGGACCTGCCGTGCCTCGAAGAGCTCGACCTACGGCCTCCTGAACTCTTCGACACCGAACTCGCCGGCAGGCTCGCCGGCTATCACCGGGTCGCGCTGGGCACCATGGTCGAGCTGCTGCTCGGCTACCGGCTGGAGAAGGGGCACAGCGCGGCGGATTGGTCCACCCGGCCACTCCCGACCGCCTGGCTGAACTACGCCGCGCTCGACGTCGAGCTCCTGCTGCCCTTGCGCGAGAAGCTCGAGGCCGAACTGGCGGAGCAGGGCAAGCTCGCCTGGGCGGTCGAGGAGTTCGAGGCCGTCCGGACCGCGCCCCCACCGGAGCCGAAGGCGGAGCCGTGGCGCCGGACCTCCGGGGTGCACAAGGTCCGCACGCCCCGCGCCCTCGCCGCGGTCCGGGCGCTGTGGCAAGCCCGCGACGAACTGGCGCGCAATCGGGACCGCGCGCCCGGCAGGGTGCTGCCCGACAGCGCGATCGTCGCCGCCGCGACCGAAGGCCCTCGCACCATCGAGCAGTTGCGGGCGTTGCCGGTGTTCGGCGGCCGGATGCAGCGCAAGCTCTCCGCGATGTGGCTCAGTCACATCAGGATCGCCCAGGAACTGCCGACCAGTGAGCTGCCAAGCC
This sequence comes from Actinophytocola sp., assembly GCA_009379975.1. Classification (GTDB taxonomy): domain Bacteria; phylum Actinomycetota; class Actinomycetes; order Mycobacteriales; family Pseudonocardiaceae; genus WHSS01. Next base: position 4,555 of record WHSS01000033.1, on the reverse strand, counting down.
CGTCGCCCGCCAACGGTGGGCCACCGCCGCCCAACCGCTGGGCCGACCGGGACCCGGAAGCGGCCGCCCGGCTCGCAGCGACGCGTGCCGCCCTCAACGAGCTCGCCACCTCGCATCGGCTCCCGGTCGAGAATCTCTTGTCGCCCGACCTGGTGCGGCGGCTGTGCTGGGAGCCACCCGAGGATAGCGACATGACTTCGGTCGCGGCGCACCTGGCCGAACGTGGCGCCCGCCGCTGGCAGACCGAACTCACCGCCGACCTGCTCAGTCGAGCGCTCAAGGCCGCCGCCCCTGCCAGCACCGCACCGGGCTAGCGCCGCCATCGTCGTGCGTGAAAGTCGTTGCCCCCACACGGCTCAGCACTCACGACCCCACCAGGCGAGTCGTGAGTGCTGACGCGTGCCCATGCAAGGAGTTTCACGCACGAGCGAAAGCTGGGGGCCGGAGCGCCGCGGGTTACGGCGTGCTGGGCAACGTCACGGTGACCGCGAGCCCGCCGCCGACCACGGGTTCGGCCTCCACCGTTCCGCCATGGGCTTCCACCGCCGCCCGGACGATCGAAAGGCCGAGCCCGGTCCCTGCCCGGCCGGTGCGAGCGGTGCCGCCCCGGCGAAACGGTTCGAACAGCTCGCCCACTCGCGCCGGATCGATCAACGGCCCGGACGAACGCACCACCAGAACCGAGTAGGTCGCGTGCGCTTGCGTGCGGACGCTGATCCAGCCGCCGTCGACGTTGTGCCGGACCGCGTTCTCCAGCAGGTTGCCCGCGACTCGTTCCAGCAGCGCCGCGTCGCCGATCACCGGCGCCGGCGCGGTCGCCAGCTCCGCCGTGAGCCCCCGCTGCTCCGCGTCCGACCTGGTCGTCGACCAGGCACTCGTCACCACCGCCGCCAGGTCGACGGATTCGCGCATCGCCAACCCGGCCGCATCGGTGCGCGCCAGCAGCAGAAGCGCGCCGACGAGCTGTTCGGCGCGTTGTGTGGCGGCGCGAACCACCTCCGCCATCCTCCGGTACTCGTCAGCGTCGGCGCCGGAGTCCGCCAGGGTGACATCGAGCTCGGTGCGGATCACGGTCAGCGGCGTGCGCAGCTCATGGCTGGCGTTCGCGACGAAGCGACGCTGCGAGTCGAACGCGGCCGCGAGCCGATCCAGCATCTCGTCGATCGTCTCGGCCAGCCGCGCGAGCTCGTCATACGGCCGGATCTCCCCGATGCGCTCGTCCAGCGACTCGGCGGAGAGCCGGCGGGCCGTGCCGGTGATGTCCGCCAGCGGCCGCAGCACCTTCGACGTCAGCGCCCAGGCCAGCACGCCTGCCGCGAGCACCACCAGCCCGAACGCGGAGATCCCGGCGACGAGCACGCGCGTCCTCGCCTGCTCGCGGAGATGTTCCGCCAGCGCCGACGCCTCGACGTCGAGGCCGTCGACACGCACCATCGTGCCCGGCGGCAGCTGCGGCACCGCCGCGATCGAATCCCGCACCAGCGTCCACGCCAGCACCAGCAACACCGCGCTGACGCCCGCGGCAAGACACATCGCGAGCGCCGTGATGCGCCCGCGTAGCCCCCGTACGGGCAGTGACAACCGGCGGATGATCACGCCTGAACGGTACCGGCCTCCGGTACCCGATACCCCGAGCCCACCACGGTCTCGATGATCCCTGGCTCGCCGAGCTTCTTGCGCAAGGTCATCACCGTGACCCGCACGGTCGTGGTGAACGGGTCGGCGTTCTCGTCCCAGACCCGCTCCAGCAACTCCTCGCTGCTGACCACGCCACCGCCGGCGCTGAGCAGCACCTCGAGGACCCCGAACTCCTTACGGGTCAGCTCGATGGGGCCGCCATCCCGGCGCACCGTGCGCTTCGCGGGGTCGAGCCGCACGTCCGCGGCGGCGAGCAACGGCGGCGTCGGCGGCGTCGACCGGCGCGCCAGCGCCCGCACCCGCGCCACCAGCTCGGCGAACGCGAACGGCTTGGCGAGATAGTCGTCGGCGCCAAGGGACAACCCGTCGACCCGGTCGGCAACAGCGCCGCTCGCGGTCAGCATCAACACCCGCGACAGCTCCCCGGACGCCACGATCTCCTCGCACAGCTTGTCACCGGACATGCCGGGCAGGTCGCGGTCGAGTACCACCACGTCGTACCGGGTGATCATGGCCTTCTCATGGCCGTCGTCGCCGTTGAACGCGACGTCCACGGCCATGCCCTCCCTGCGGAGGCCGCGCGCGACCGCTTCAGCAAGGGGTTGTTCATCTTCGACTACCAAGACTCGCACAACAAATACCGTGCCATAACTTCCTGTAGAGGGGGTGACAACCCGCCCGGCGTGGTTCAGCCGGACCGCTTCGGGGTCGCCTCGTCCTGGACGAGCGGGTCGGACGCCGCGGCCTCCAGCCGGGGCGCCACCCACTCGGTGACCTTACGCGCGACGTCCTGGGCGGTGAGCCCGAGCTCGGCGAGTACCTCACCGCGGGAGGCGTGCGCATGGAACCGCTGGGGCACGCCCAGATCCCGGAGCGGCACATCACAGCCCGCATCGCGCAGCGCAGCCGCGAGGGCGGAGCCGAAGCCGCCGTGCCTGCCGCTGTCCTCGACCGTCACGACCAGCTTGTGCCGCCAGGCAAGCGTGATCAGCTCGGCAGGCACCGGCAGCAGCCACCGCGGGTCGGCCACTGTCACGCTGATGCCCTGATCGGCCAGCTTGTCGGCGGCCTCGAGCCCCAGCTTGCCGAACGCGCCGACCGCCACGAGCAGAACGTCCGCCTCGGCATCGGCGCCTACGGTGCACAGCAGGTCGACGGTGCCATCGCGCTCGACGGCCGGCACCTCGGCGATCACGCTGCCGCGCGAGAACCGCAGGGCAGTCGGGCCGTCGGAGACCTCGACGGCCTCCCGGAGCTCCTCGCGCAACGTGGCCTCGTCGCGGGGCGCCGCAACGCGCATATCCGGCACCATCCCGAGCAGGGACAGGTCCCACATGCCGTGGTGACTCGCGCCGTCCGGGCCGGTGATCCCCGCGCGATCCAGCACGAAGGTGACGGGCTGGCGGTGCAGTGCGACATCCATCAGCATCTGGTCGAACGCCCGGTTGAGGAACGTGGCGTAGATCGCGACGACCGGGTGCATGCCGCCCATCGCCAGGCCTGCCGCCGAGGTCACCGCGTGCTGCTCGGCGATGCCGACGTCGAAGACCCGCTCGGGGTGCACCTCGGCGAGCTTGTGCAACCCGGTGGAGTGCAGCATCGCGGCGGTGATGGCCACCACGTCGGGGCGTTGCTCGGCGATGCGCAGTAGCTCGTCGCCGAACACCGACGTCCAGCTGGTGCCCGACGCGGGCGGAAGTCCGGTCTCGGGATCGAGCGCGGCGGTCTGGTGCATCTGGTCGACCTCGTCGTTGACCGCGGGCGGGTAGCCGTGCCCCTTCTGCGTCACCGCGTGCACGATCACCGGGCCGCCGAACGCCTTCGCCCGCTCCAGCGCCGATTCCAGCGCGGGCAGGTCGTGGCCGTCGACCGGGCCGAAGTACTTGATGCCGAGGTCGGCGAACATCGGCTGCGGGCTCAGCGCGTCCTTGAGGCCCGCCTTCGCCGCGTGCGCCGCGGCATACATCGGCTTGCCGACGACCGGCGTGTGCTGCAGCAACTCCTTGCCGCGCCGCAGAAACCGCTCGTAGCCGGGCTGCAGGCGCAGCGATGCCAGATGCTCGGCGATTCCCCCGATTGTGGGCAGGTAGGAGCGGCCGTTGTCGTTGATCACGATCACGACCCGGCGGTCGGACGCGGCGATGTTGTTCAGCGCCTCCCAGCACATACCGCCGGTCAGCGCGCCGTCGCCGACCACCGCGGCCACCGTGCGGCTCTCCTCGCCCGCGAGCTCGAAGGCCTTGGCCAGCCCGTCGGCGTAGGAAAGCGCGGTCGAGGCGTGGCTGTTCTCGACGAAGTCGTGCTCGCACTCCTCGCGCGCCGGGTAGCCGGAAACGCCGCCGCGCTGCCGCAGCCGGTCGAAACCGTACTGCCTGCCGGTGACGATCTTGTGCACGTAGCTCTGGTGGCCGACGTCGAAGAGCAGCGGGTCCTTCGGCGAGTCGAAGACGCGGTGCAGGGCGAGCGTGAGCTCCACGACCCCCAGGTTCGGGCCGAGGTGGCCGCCCGCCAAGCGCACCTTGTCGACGAGGAAGTCCCTGATCTCCTCGGCGAGCCCGGCCAGCTCATCGTGGCTCATCCGCTTCAGATCGCGCGGCCCCCGCACGCTCTCCAGCAACGTCACGCTCCACCTCGCCTGCTTCACCTGCTACCTGTCACTCGACAGGGGATTCGCTCCAGTCTAGAAGGCCCGCGGCCGCGGCCGCCCGCCGCTGGGTTGTGAGCCGTCTTACCGGCCTATGACCGGGTGAGCAGCGCGATGCATTCCACGTGATGGGTCATCGGGTAGGCGTCGAAAGCGCGCAGCTCAGCGAGCTGATAGCCGTGCGATGCGAAAGTCGAGACATCGCGGGCCAGCGCGGCGGGATCGCACGCGACGTAGACCACACGCTCCGGCTCCCCCGCCACGATCGCGTCC
>WHSS01000102.1 GCA_009379975.1 Actinophytocola sp. | reverse complement strand
GAGCCGAACGACATCCTGACCTTCGCCGGGCTGGTGATCACGGCGGGGTTGTTCATCTACTCCGCGGAGGCAGGGCCGGATCTGACAAGGGACAAACTCGAGGACGTCTTCGCGGGGCTGGAGAACTACTCCAGCGGCGTCACCCCGCCGATCACGACCACACCGAAGAACCACTTCGGTGCGTCACAGGATTGGCTGATCGAATACAACGGGAGGTCGTGGCCCAACAGTTTCTCCGACCTCACCGGTGGGCTGATCGGTCTCGATCAGGTTGGCGTCCGTCCGGAATGGACGAACCCGTCATGACCGCGCGCAAGCCACGCCGCCGGCGCTACCTGATCGTCTTTCCCCTCAGTGCTTTCCTCGGCGCGGGCATCCTCGCCGGCGTGGGTGTCGCCCAGGAACCACCTCCGCAGCCGGCGGCCGACGAGGTGGCATTCACCATGCTCGGACGGGGCTACGGCATGGTCCTCGGCTACCCCGCCGACGAGGTGCCGGGGGGTGGTGACGAAGAGGAAGAGCCCGAGGACCCGCTGCCGGATCAGACCTGTCCCGCGGGCGAGCGGGGTGTGCCCTCCGACGTGCAAGCGCGGCTGGACAAGCTCGCCGACACCGCGGACAAGGACACCACCAACGTGCAGGACAACAACGTGCCTTCGCCGCGGGGTCAGCCGATCAAGTTCAACTTCGGGCTCGCGGACACCTCATTGCGCTCCGATCCGGGTTCGCACGCCATCGCGTCGTTCTTCTATGTCGACCTCGGCGGCGGTCAGGACCCCGCGACCAGTACCGAAGCCGACGGCTACGCCAGCGGGCACACCCGTAAACAGGAACGTTGTAGCCAGCCGTTCTCCAGCAGGCAGGGCAACGCCGAGCAGGTGCACGTGATCAGCCAGGCGACCGACGGCCCGTACGCCTACGCCTTCAACCAGACGCAGAACCCGCGAGTGCCCGTTGGCGCGTCGCTGCGCGAATCGATCACCGTCTCGGAGATGGACGCGTCCTCGGACACGGTGCGGGGCAAGGCCATCAGCATCGCCGAAGGCGTCACCGTTGGCGACGTGCACGCCGAGGAGGTGGCCAGTGTGGTCGAGTACGTCACCGACGGCACCGAAGGCGGCACCACCGTGAAGGCGTTCACCGACGTCTCCGGCCTGACGGTCGCCGGGGAGCCGCAGCGAGTGAGCCCCGGCGCGCCGCCGATCACCGTGAACAACGTGCTCCTCGGTATCGCGACACCCGAGGTGCGGAAGAACTCCGACGGCCGTCTCGAAGTCACCGCGGGTGGCCTCTACATCGGCGGCGAATTCAGCAACCCCACTGGCCTGCAGGCGAAACAGGCGGTCTTCGTCGGCGGCGTCTGGTACGAGGCCACCGCGGGCGCGGCAACGCCGATGACCGACGACCCGTTGATCGACGACGAGGTCGCTTCGCCATCGCTGCCCGCCGGCGAGCCGCTGGAAGACTTCGGGGGCGGTGCCGCCGCCGTGCCCCCCGAGACGCCATCGGGGCCGGCCCCGAGCGCGGCAGGCGCGCCGGAGACGCAGACGCAGCCGGTGGTTGCCGCGGAGAACACCCGGCTCGGGGTGTACCGGGCTCCGGTTCAGTTCGGGGCGTCGCTCATGGTGCTGATCGGAATCATCGGGACGATGTTCGCGGCGGCCTACATCTGGGCCCGCCACCGGTATCCCGAGATCCGGGCCGCGCTGGCGACGCCGCTGTTCGGCTGGCTCGACTACGTCTATCGCGCGTTCATGAGGGGCTGAGCCATGCCTACCTCGGTTGTCCTGCAGATCGCGCTGATCGGGTTGGCCAAGAGCGGCATCATCGCGATGCTCGCGATCGGCGTGGTCCTCATCTACCGCACCACCGGCGTGGTGAACCTCGCGCACTGGGCCATCGGGCTGGTAGGCGTGGTCACCTACGTGCTGCTCACCGGCGAGACCGGCGTGCCGCCGCTGCTCGCCGCCGCGGCCGGGGTTGCGGTGTCGGTCCTCGCGGGAGCGCTCGCCCAGCGGGTGGTGTTCTCCCGGATCGGCAAGGGTGAAGCGGTCACGATGATCCTCATCGCGCTGGGTGTCGGCGCGTTCTTCGCCGCCGTCGCCCAGATGCTGTTGCGGGGCCAGCGCGGCGAGATCCTGGTCGCGCCGTTCCTGCCTGGCGAGACCATCGACCTGATGGGCACGGTGATCTCGGCGAGTGAGCTGATCACCATCCTGATCGCGGTCGGCAGCGCCGCGGTGTTGTTGCCGTGGCTGAAACGCTCGCGCAGCGGTCGCGCCCTGCGGGCCGTGGCACAGAATCGCGAGGCGGCTCAGCTGGCCGGTATCGACTCGGCCCGCTACGCCGAGCTCGCCTGGATGATCGGTTCCGGACTGGCGGGCCTCGCGCTGCTGCTGCTCATTCCGCACAGCGCGGGCGCGCAGGGCGGAGTGCTCTCGGTGGTCCACCTTGTCCCGCTCGGTTCGCTCCTGCTGCCCGCTTTCGGTGCGGCGCTGGTCGGCGGGCTGATCAGCCTGCCTGCCGCGCTCGCCGGATCGTTGATCTTCGGCCTGGTGCAGGAGCTGCTGATCCTCGCTCCGGCGCCGATCTCCGACGAGCGCGACATCCTCGCCTTCGTCGCGATCACGGTCCTGCTGCTGTTGCGGACCGAACGGTTCTTCGCCAGTAACGCCGAGCTGGAGGCTTTGCGGTCATGAACACCAAGGTCATGGCGGTCAAGCCGGCCAAGCCGGCCAAGCCGGAACTGCCGATTCCCGGGCGGCTACCACCGGCGAACGGCACGACGATCCTCGCCGCGATCACCCTCGGCCTGATCGCCATCGGGCCACTGTTCCTGGGGGATTTCGCCAGCTTCGTCGGCGCCCGCATAGCGGTCACCGCGATCGTCGGGCTCTCGATCGTCGTGGTCACCGGCTACACCGGCCAGCTGTCGTTGATGCCTTACACCTTCGTCGGCCTCGGCGTGTTCGTCGCTGCCCACGCCATCACCAGCTGGGACTGGCCGTTCTGGTTCGCCGCTATGCTGGCGGCCGCCCTGAGCGTGCCGCTGTCGCTGCTGGTCGGCCTGGTCTCGGTCCGGCTGCGCGGCTTCTACTTCGCCATCGCGACCCTCACCTTCGCCAGTGCGATGGGAGCGACGCTGTTCTCGTGGGACTTCTTCACCGGCGGGCAGAAGGGCCTGCAGGTCGACCGTCCGGTGCTCGGCCCGATCGATCTGACTTCCGACCGGGCGTTCTACCTGCTGACCTTGGTGACCGTGCTGGCGCTGGTGTGGATGGTGATGGGGCTGCGCGAGTCCCGCATCGGGCGGGCGATGACCTCGGTACGGGAGAACGAGATCGCGGCGGCGACCATGGGCGTCAACGTCATGAAGACGAAGCTGGTGGCGTTCGTGGTGTCCGGCATGATCGCGACGGTTGGCGGGGTCTTTCAGGGCATGCTGCTGCAGCAGGTCACTCGCACCCCGTATCAGACTCCCTTCGTCGAGACGCTCGGCGTGACCCTGGTGATCCTCGTCGTGGTGGGCGGGATGCGATCGGCATGGGGCCCGTTCATCGGCGCGGCGCTGATCTACGTCCAGCTCGAGGTGTTCCGGACCGCGCTGTTCCTGCAGTACTTCATCGCGGCGATCACCGCGGCGGCGTTCATCTTCGTGTTGCTCAAGTTGCCGGGCGGCGTTGCCGGGCTGATCAAGCACGAGGCGGCGCAGGTCCGCGCGGCACCGCTGAAGAACGGCATCAGGGTCGCGATCATCATTCTGGCCAATGTCGCGGTCTTCTACCTGATCTGGGAGCTCTCACAATGACCCTGCTGCGCACGGAAGGGCTGAAGCTCCGATTCGGGGGCGTCGTCGCGCTGGACGACGTGTCGATCTCGATCGACGAGGGCGAGATCGTCGGTCTGCTCGGCCCGAACGGTGCGGGCAAGACCACGTTGTTCAACGTCATTTCCGGGTTGCTGAAGCCGGAAAGCGGGCGGATCGAGCTCGGCGGGCGAAACATCACGCGGGCGTTGCCCTACGAGCGGGCGCTGGCAGGCCTCGGCCGGACGTTTCAGCACATCAAGCTGTTCGGCAGTCACACCGTCGAAGAAAACCTGCTCGCCGCGCAGCACCGCCACCTGAGCTCGTCGACCTTGGCCGCGATGCTCCGGCTGCCGTCGTGGCGACGCGACGAGGTCGAGGCGCGCCGCCGGGTGGATGCCGTGCTCGAGCTGATCAACCTGGAACGCTACCGGCATCACCGGCCCGCGGAGTTGTCCTACGGCACCCTGCGCTTCGTCGAGCTTGCGGCGGTGCTCTCGCTGCAGCCTCGCCTGCTGTTGCTCGACGAGCCCGCATCCGGCATCGCTCAGCGCGAGGCCGAAGCGCTGGGTCCGTTGCTGCGGGAGATCCGCGATGTGCTCGGCTGCACCATCTTCCTGATCGAGCACGACATGCCGCTGCTGCTGTCGGTCTCCGAGCGGGTCTACGCCCTGGACTTCGGTCAGGTCATCGCCGAAGGTGAGCCGGACGAGGTGACCGCGGATGACCGGGTGCTCTCGAGCTACCTCGGGCGAACGAGGAGGGATGACGTTGCTGCGCGTTGAGGGTGTTGACGTTTCCTACGGTCCGATCCAGGTGCTCTTCGATGTCTCCATCGAAGTGGGTGAAGGGGAGATCGTCGCGCTCCTCGGCACCAACGGGGCGGGCAAGACCACCGTGCTGCGCGCCATTTCGGGCATCGTCGGGCTGACATCGGGGCGGATCTCCTTCCAGGACACCGACATCACCGGCGCCTCCCCGCGGCAGATCGTCGAAGCGGGGCTGATCCAGCTGCCTGGCGGGCGGGGCGTGTTCCCCGGCATGTCGGTCCGGGAGAACCTCGAGGTCGGCGGCTACGTCTACGGCCGAGATCATGCTCGCCGCCGTGCCGCCATCAAGGCCGTGCTCGAGGAGTTTCCCGCGCTGGGCGACCGGCTCGATCAGCAGGCGGGCACGCTCTCCGGCGGGCAGCAGCAGATGCTGTCGCTGGCCAAGTCGATGGTCCCGGAGCCGAAACTGCTGCTGATCGACGAGCTGTCGCTCGGCCTCGCACCGGTGATCGTCGAGCAGCTTCTCGGCACGCTACGACGCTACGTTGAGCGGGGCGTTTCCGTTGTGGTGGTGGAGCAACATGTCGACTTGGCGCTGTCCATCGCGCAGCGGGCATACTTCATGGAGCGCGGCAGCATTCGTTTCGACGGTCCCGCTGAGGAGCTGCACGGTCGTGACGACTTGCTGCGGGCGGTCTTCTTGGCTACGGCAACGGACGGTTAGACTCATTGCTACCGAACAGTAGAAATCCGGGACACGAGGTGTGAGATGAGCTCCGACGACGCCACGGGTGAGCTTACCCGGAGACGTCGCCGGGGGAGACCGCCCCGGCACCCGCTGCCCGATCCCGCCGATCGCGCCGTCGTGATTCTCGACGCCGCCCTCACCGCCTTCGCCGAGCACGGCTACGTCGACACCGGCATGGACGAAATCGCCCGTAGCTGCCGGATGACCAAGCCCACGATCTATGAATGCTTCCCCTCGAAAGCGGACCTGTTCGCCGCGTTGATCGAGCGGGAGCGCGGTTCGATGATCGCCACGATGCGGGAGACCTACCTCCTCTCGTCCGATATGCCGCTCTGGGACAAGGTCCGCACCGACACCGCCGCCTGGGTGCACTGGGTTTGCGACAACCCCGAGGCGTTCGCGCTGCTCTATCTGATCCCTTCGCCGCAGACCGGGCTCACGCTGCGCGCCGAGATGCAGGCCGAGATCGCGGCCGCGCTGGTCACCAGCATGGAGAAGCTGCTGGTCAAGCACGGTCGCCACGGCGGGCCATCGCTCACCGTGCTCGCCTACATGGCGACCAGCGGGTCCCTTGGCGCGGTATTGGCCAGCAGGCACCTGCTGCCGGAGCACGCCGATGAAGTCATCGATCTGGCGACGGGCTTCATCGCCGCCGCGTTCCGGCACGTGCCCGTCGAGGCGATCACCGCGTACGACCAGCTGGAGTAGGGGTCTGACGCCGAGCCCTGTGGCCTTGGGTTCCTATATGGCGCCCAAGGTGGCCTTGGGCGCGTCCCGCTCAGCGCACCCGGGTGCCCGAAATGGCTCGCGAGATCACCAGGCGCTGGATCTCCGATGTGCCTTCGAAGATGGTGTAGATCTTGGCGTCCCGGCACATGCGCTCGACCGGGTAGTCGCGGGTGTAGCCGTTTCCACCGAGGATCTGCATCGCTTGCTCGGTTACGCGGACGGCGACTTCGCCGGCGTACAGCTTCGACATCGAACCTTCCGCCGCGTCGAACCGCATGCCGTTGCGGGCCATCCAGGCCGCGCGCCACACCAGGAGCCGCGCCGCGTCGATTGCGGTGCGCATGTCGGCGAGCATGAAGGCGATCGCCTGGTTCTCGATGATCGGCTTGCCGAACTGGACCCGCTGCTTGGCGTAGTCGAGGGCGTATTCGTATGCCGCGCGAGCGACGCCGACGGCTTGGGCGCCGACGCCGGGCCGAGTCCGTTCGAAGGTGGCCATGGAGGGCTGAGAACGGTCCGACTTCGCGCCCTCGCGAGCACGTGCCAGCCGTTCGTCGAGCTTCTCCTTGCCGCCGAGCAGGCAGCGCCCGGGTATGCGGCAGTCATCCAGCACGACCTCGGCGGTGTGCGACGCCCGGATGCCGTGCTTGGCGAACTTCTGGCCCGGGCTGAGACCTTTGGTGCCGGGTGGCACGACGAAACTGGCTTGACCACGGGCCTTCAGTTCCGGGTCCACCACCGCGGTCACCACGTGGATGTCGGCGATACCGCCGTTGGTGGCCCAGGTCTTGGTGCCGGTGAGGACCCATTCATCGGTGCTCTCGTCGTAGCGGGCCCTGGTGCGCATGGCCCCGACATCGGAGCCGGCGTCGGGTTCCGATGAACAGAACGCCGCGACGCGTGGCTCGTTCACGGTGCCGAACATCGGCGGCACCCACTCCGCGGTCTGCTCATCGGTTCCGTTGCCCCGAACCGCTGCCGCGGCCAGCGTGGTGCCGACGATGGCGAGGCCGATGCCCGCGTCGCCCCAGAACAGCTCCTCCAGGGCGATGGGGATGCCGAGCCCCGTCTCGTCGAGCCACTGGGTGGCGAAGAACTCCACGGAGTAGAGCCCGATCTTGGCGGCGTCGGCCAGGATCGGCCAGGGGAACTCCTCGCGCTCATCCCATTCGTGCGCCGCGGGCCGAACGACGTCGGCGGCGAAGTCGTGCACCCACTGCCGCAACGTGAGCTGATCGGAGTCGAGTTCGAATGAGACGGGCACGAGGCCTCCGCGTCGGTGAGAGGGATGGGCGGGTCAGGACCGCAGCTGGCCGCGCAGGGTCTTGCGGTCGAGCTTGCCGACGCTGGTCAGCGGCAGGGCGTCGAGCACATAGATCTCGCGGGGGTACTTGTTCGCCGCGAGCCTGGTGCGCGCGAAGGCGATGAGCTCCTCGGAGTTGGTCGCCGCGCCCGCGTTGAGCGAAACGAACGCGACCACTTCCTCGCCAAGGGCATCGTGCGGCCTGCCGACCACACCGGCCATGGCCACCGCCGGATGTTCGAGCAGGACATCCTCCACATCCCGAGGGTAGACGTTGAACCCGCCGCGGATGATGAGGTCCTTCTTCCGGTCGACGATGGTGAGGTAGCCGTCTTCGTCCAGCCGTCCGATGTCGCCGGTGTAGAGCCAGCCATCGCGCAAGGCCGACTCGGTTGCCTCTTGCGAGTTGCGGTATCCGTGCATGACGCCCTCGGAGTGCACGATGACCTCGCCGTCGCTGCCATCGGGCACCGGCGTGCCGCTGTCGTCGACGATGCGTACCTGGTAGCCGGGGATGGGCGGGCCGACCGTGCCGATCTTGCGGCGGCCCGGCGGGTTCGCCGAGATGACACCGCCGCTCTCGGTGCAGCCGTAGCCTTCCAGGATCTCCACTCCTGGCAGCCGCCGTTCCACCTCGTCGATGGTCTCGCGTGCCAGCGGTGCGGCACCGATATTGAGATAGCGCAAGCTGCCGAGGTCGGCGTCCTCGAGTGGTTGCGTGAGCAGGTACTGCGCCATCGCCGGGACGAGCGCGCTGCGCTGGATGCGATGTTCGGCCGCGAGTGAGATCCAGGCTGCCGGATCGAACCACCGCATGAGGACCGCGAAGCCCGGTTCGGGGGAGTGCATCGCGCCGACCGTGACGATCATGCCGAACGCGTGGGAGATCGGCAGCGGGTTCAGGGCGCGCACCAGCCCGGGGACGTAGGACGCCGCGTGCGCGCTCTGGCCGCAGAAGACGAGATTGCGGTGGGTGAGCTCGACGCCCTTCGACCGGCCGGTGGTTCCGCCGGTGTACATCAGCGAGGCAAGGTCGTCCTCCGCCCGGTCGACCACGTCGGCGGGTGCTGCCGCTTCGAGCTTGTCGAAGCCGGTCACTTCGATGCCATCGGGCACCGGGCCTGTCGGAGCGTCGCCGACGACCACGACGTGAGACACGGTGTCCACGTCGTGCGCCGCCTCGAAGACCTTCGGCAGGAACTCCGTGGTGGTCACCACGCATGCCGCCTCGGAGTCGATCAGCACGTGGCGCAGTTCGGGTGCGGTCACCAGGAAGACCACCGGCGTGACGACCGCCCCGATCCGCCACGTCGCGTTATAGGTGATAGCGACTTCCGGGCAGTTCGCCATCAGCACCACGACCCGGTCACCGGGCTGGATGCCGAGCTTGCGCAGGCCCCCGGCGGCGCGTCTGGCGCGTTCGAGCAGTTCGGCCGACCGCCACGTGCGGCCCTCGAAGAAGAGGGCGTCGTGGTCACCGGTGCGCTGCAAGGACTCCTCGGCGAGCGCTCCGAGATGTGCCGGGCTCGTTGCTGTGCTGCGCTGCACGTCGGCCTCCGCTCAGTATTTCTACTTGTAAGTAGGAATACCGGATCTGGTGCTGTGCGTCAAGCGGTTACGACCGAGCGGCCGTGTCGTGGGTAATGTCGGAAGTGAAGATCCTTATCCGACTCAAGGGAGTGTCACAGATGCTGTTCGGGGACGAGCATGTCCGCCGCTACGAGGCGACCGACGGGGCGGAGGGCCACGACTGGGTCAACGACGCGCCGGTGCTGATCCTGACCACCACCGGCCGCAAGACCGGCAAGGAGCGCAAGCTGGCCCTGATCTATCAGGAGCATCGCGGCGGATACGTCGTGGTCGCGTCGAAGGGCGGGGCGGACGCCCATCCGGACTGGTATCACAACCTCGTCGACGATCCCGAGGTCAAGGTCCAGGTGAAGGCGGAGCGGTTCTCGGCCCGAGCCAGGACGGTGGCGGGTGCGGAGCGCGAAGAGTTGTGGCAGGAGATGGCCAAGGTGTGGCCGGACTACGACAACTACCGGGCCAAGACAGAGCGCCAGATCCCGGTCGTCGTGTTGGATCCGGTCGGCTAAGTCGTCGTGCGTGAAACACCTTGCATGGGCACGCTTCAGCACTCACGACCCACCTGGCTGGGGTCGTGAGTGCTTAGGCGCGCGGGAGCAAGGACTTTCACGCACGACGAGGATGGCGGCTCTCGAGCCGAAGAATGCCGGCACAGAGCGCTTGCAGTGCGCCCGCCATGGCCGGGTTGCCGCGCAGGTGCGGGGTGCGGGCGGCGTCGTTGGCGACGGTGATCGCGGCATGGACCCGGATCCGCGCCGCGGTCGGGTCGTACTGCGGATGGATGATGCGTAGCAGCCGCACCCATTCGCTGATGTAGTCGTGCTGGGACTGCCGGAGCGCATGCCGCTCGTCCGCCGGCAACTGCTCGGTCTCGGTGATCAGCAGATCGACGATGTCGTGGTGCCGCAACGTGAACTGGACGTAGGAGGCTACGAGCTTGCGAAGCGCGTCCGGCGCGTCGGCCGCCGTGCGGAGGCTGGTCGTCAAGTCCATGTAGAGCACGGCCGTTCCCCGGTTGAGCGCGGTGAGGAGCATGTCGAGCTTGCTGGGGAAGTGGTTGTAGATGCTCGGGCCCGCGATGCCGACAGCGGCCCCGATGTCCTCGATGCCGACACCGGTGTAGCCCTCACGGGCGAACATCCGGACGGCCTCCGCCAGCAGCGCTTCCCGCCGGGAGTTCGGCAGCAGCCGAGGGGTTTCGGCGGGCTGTGCCGGCGCGGCAGGCAACTCCGCCAGTTCGGTGTCGAGCGCGGCGCCGACGATCTCGGCCACGAGTTCGTCGTAGGCGGGCCGCGGCAGGTCGAGGTGATGGAACGAGGTACTCATCAGGATGGCTAGCGTCGAGAAGGCGTGCAGGTCCGCCGCCGCGGGACTCAACCGCGGGTGGGCCAGCAGCACACGTGAGGTGAGCGCTCGGGCGATGGCGCGCAGGTCACCGCGCAGCGCATCGACGTCCGCCTGCCGCATGTGGCGTGCCTCCCGCTGCCACAACACGCCCAGTTCGCGGTGATCGAGCGCGAGCGTCGCCAGCCAGGGCAGCGACGCCGGCCGGTCGGTGAGGTCGAGCCGGTTGACGACTTCGTGCACCGGCTCGAACCCCTCGGCGATGACGGTGCGCAGCAGGTCCTGCTTGCCGGCGAAGTGCCGATACAACGCCGATGGGCCCATGGCGACGGCTTCGGCGATGTCGCTCATGCCCAGCTGGTCGTAGCCACGCCGGTAGAAGAGTTCGGTCGCGGCGGCGACGATGAGCGCCCGCCGGTTGCGGGGCCGGGTTCCGCGCGGCGGGGCAGGCACTACGACTCGCTCCACCGCCACGTCAACTCACCTTCAAATCGCCCCTCAGATCATGAATCCGCCACCGCAGACTACGGTCTGCGCGCTGACGTAGTCGGACTCGGGGAGGCAGAACAAGTACACCGCGCCCGCGGCTTCCGCGGGCGTGCCGCTGCGGCCGAGCGGGATCATCCGCTCCATGGTGGCGAGCAATTCGGGGTTGACGCCGACCTTGATCTCCTTGCCCTGCACGTCGATGGCGGAGTCGCCGTCGGCGGGCGTATCGGTCAGGCGGGTCTTGATCAGGCCGAAGGCGACGGTGTTGACGGTGACGTTGAGCCTGCCCCATTCCTTGGCCAGCGCCTTGGTCAGGCCGATGACACCGGCCTTGGCGGCGGCGTAGTTGGCTTGTCCGGCGTTGCCGCCGAGGCCCGCGATGGAGGAGATGTTGACGACCTTGCGGCATCCGACAGCCTCGCCGTCGGCCTTGGCCTTCTTGACCGCGGCGGAGATGACCGGCTGTGCCGCGCGCAGGATGCGAAACGGCGCCTTGAGGTGGACGTCGAGGATGGCGTCCCACTGCTCGTCGGTCATCTTCTGGATGACCGAATCCCAGGTGTAGCCCGCGTTGTTGACGATGATGTCCAGCCCGCCGAAGTTCTCCACCGCCGCCTGCACGAACTTCTCGGCGAAGCCGTCCTCGGTCACGCTGCCGGCGCACGCGACGGCCTTGCCGCCTGCTGCCTCGATGTCGGCCACGGTCTCCTTCGCCGGGGCTTCGTCAAGGTCGTTGACCACGACGGAGGCGCCGTCGGCAGCGAGTTTGAGCGCGATCTCCCGGCCGATGCCGCGGCCGGATCCGGACACGATGGCGACCTTGCCGTTGAGCTTTCCCATGCTGTGTAGGCCTTTCTTTAGTCGATTTCGACGACGGCGTCGCCGGTCAGGGTGGTGGTGCCATCGGCCAGCGTGACGGCGAGCTCGATGGTGGCAAGACCGTCCTCGACGGAGACCACGTGCCCGGTGCAGGTCGGTGCGCCGTGCACCGGGGTGATCGCGGCGAAGCGCACCCGGTAGGAGCGGATCGCCCGCTGCGGCACCCAGCCGGTCAGCAGCCTGCCCAGGTAGGCCATGGACAGCATGCCGTGCGCGAACACGTCGTGCAGCCCGGCGGATTTCGCCACGTCGAGGTCGATGTGGATCGGGTTGTGATCACCGGAGGCGCCGGCGAACAACGCCAGCGTGGTGCGGGAGATCGGCTCGAGCCGCAGCGGCGGCAGTTCGGCGCCGACCTCGATGGCGGGTGTCGTGGTCACGCCTTCACCTCCGGATTACGCACGATGATGGTGCTGGTGGCCTCGGCGACGAGTTCACCGTCGCGCGTTATGTCGGTCTGCTTGATCAGGAACTCCATCGCGCCGCCCTTCTTGCTGAACGCGTCGACGATGCGCGGACGCACGATGAGGGTGTCGCCTGCGTAGGCGAGCGAGTGGTAGGTGAACGATTGCTCGCCGTGGAGCACTCGCCGCAGGTCGATGCCCAGCTTGTCGAGGTAGCCAAAGGGGTCCGGCCGCTCCAGCTCCAAGCTGAAGAAGAACGTCGGCGGCACCGGTAGGTCCGGGTGGCCGGCACGCTGCGCGGCCGTCACGTCGGAGTAGACGGCGTCGGACTCACCGATGGCCTTGGCGAAGAACCGCAGCCTGCCCCGTTCCACCGTCACCGTAACCGGTGCCAGGCGCAGTGCCTTGGCCTTGTCGACGTCGATCGCCATGCTCAGCCCACCGTTTCGTACAGCGTCACGACCGCGGCGCCGCCGAGGCCGATGTTGTGCTGCAACGCCAGGGTGACCTCGTCGACCTGACGGCCCTCGGCCTCCCCGCGCAGCTGCCACACCAGCTCGGCGCACTGCGCCAGACCGGTCGCGCCCAGCGGGTGCCCCTTGGACAGCAGGCCGCCGGAGGGGTTCGTCACCACGCGGCCGCCGTAGGTGTTGTCTCCGTCGATGATGAACTTCTCCGCGGTGCCTTCGGGTGTCAGGCCGATGGCCTCGTAGGTCAGCAGTTCATTGCTGGTGAAGCAGTCGTGCAGTTCCACCACCTTGATGTCTTCCGGAGACACCCCGGAGGCCGCATAGACCTGCTCCGCGGCGGCCTCCGACATGTCGTAGCCGACGACCTTGCGCATGTCGGCGGGCAGCACTGCAGGCGGGTCAGCGGACCGTAGATCTGCGGCGACGCCAGTACGTCTTCGACACTGACCTGATCGCGGAACACCGCATAGGGGTTGTTCGCCGCGTGCTTGCGCGCCTTCACCGCGATCCTGGCCAGCGTGTCGTCGGCCAGGCCGTACTCGGCGGCATAGGCGGCACCCGCGCCGCCGAAGTACTGGGCCGCGAACGGCGCGTCGGACTCGCCCTGGACGCGGAGTGTCACCTCGTCGAACCGCGCGAACGGGCTCGGCCGGTCCTGCCAGTGTGCGGTGAGCGCGCCCCGTTGCATCTGCTCGAAGCCCAATGCGATCACGCAGTCCAGCGCGCCGCTTTCGATCGCCTGTCGCGCCAGGAACAGCGCCGACGAGCCGGTCGAGCAGTTGTTGTTCACGTTGACGATGGGAATGCCGGTCTGACCCACCTGGTAGAGCGCCGCCTGCGCAGGTCGAGTCGCCGTACACATAGCCGACGAAGGCCTGCTGTATCCGGGAGTAGTCCACACCAGCATCCGCCAGCGCGGCGCGTGTGGCCTTGGCGCCCATCACGTCGTAGGACTCACTGCGCTTCGGCGTGGCGAACGGGACCATCCCGACGCCCGCGACGTGCGCTCGTTGACTCATTCCGGCACCTGACCTTTGGTTGCTATATGACTTTCACTTAGTGCAGCAGAAAGTTATGGTTTCCGCTAGCTGCCTTGATCACTACGACGACGTGTGACTCGTGTCTATTCACTAAGCGCGTGAGAAGCCCGGCGGCGGAAAACGCCGGGCGTATGTGAGAGTTACTCAGGTACCCGCTACGTCGTTGAAGCACCAGCCGGACCGTGCCGGCGGCAGGGCTGGCTCGACTAGTTCTCTAACTCGCGTGGAGGCGGCAATGGAATCGTCGGGCACTCGCGTTACCCGCTGGCGTCGCAGAGGCGCGATCGCTGCCTCAGGTGTGCTGGCGGCGACGCTGTTCGTGCCGGTGGCTGGGGAGGCGGCGACAGTGACGTCAGCTGGGCTGCGGCTCAGCGTGCTGTCCAACCGTGCGGACCTGATCTCCGGCGGAGATGCCCTGGTTCGGGTGACGCTGCCCGAGGGAGTCGCGCCGGAGACGGTGCGGGTGAGCGCGGCAGGCCGGGACGTGACGGGCTCGTTCGCGATGCGCCCGAACGGGCACTTCGAAGGCTTGATCACCGGCTTGCCGCTCGGCGGCAGCGTGCTGAAGGCGAACGGCGGCCGCGCGTCGGACACGCTGACGGTCACGAATCACCCGAACGGCGGCCCGGTGTTCTCCGGCCCGCAGGTGCAGCCGTGGGTGTGTCAGCCGACCGCGCGGGACGAGCAGTGCAACCAGCCCGCCGAGTACACCTTCCAGTACAAGTCGACGAATCCGTCGCAACCCGGCCTGCAGCCGTACGACCCGGCGGACCCGCCGTCAGACGTAGCGACGACCACCACCGATGAGGGGCACGAAGTGCCGTTCGTGGTGCGGCTCGAGACCGGCTATCAGGACCGTGACCAGTACAAGATCCTGACGCTGTTCGACCCGGACGAAGAGTGGCGGCCGTGGTCGCCGCAGCAACAGTGGAACCACAAGGTGCTCATCCCGCACGGCGGCAACTGCGGCTACACCCACGCTTCCGGCGAAGCCCCGCTGCAGGACTACTCGGGCACCTTCCCGCCGAACCCGGCGGTTCAGGACAGCTACATCACCGCGCTCGGCCGGGGCTTCGTGGTGCTCTCGACCGCGCTGGACAACCTCGGCCACAACTGCAACCTCGTCACCCAGGCCGAGTCGCTGATGATGGCCAAGGAGCGGCTGGTCGAGCAGTACGGCCGGATCCGCTACACCATCGGTACCGGCTGCTCGGGCGGGTCGATCGTGCAGAACACCGTGGCCAACGCCTACCCAGGGATCTACCAGGGCCTGATCACCACCTGCTCCTACCCGGATGTGGTCAGCACCCTCGCGCAGTTCGCCGATCTGCACCTCCTGCGGAGTTACTTCGAGGACCCGTCGCAGTGGGGGCCGGGCGTGCTGTGGTCGCCGACGCAGATGGCCGCGGTGGAAGGACACATCGCGCACCTCAACGCGGTGGTCGCCGACGAGGCGTTCTTCAAACGGCTCAGTAACCCGTCCGAGCCGTGCGACGGCGTTGGCGACGACGAGCGGTATGACGCCGAAAGCAATCCTGGCGGCGTGCGCTGCCTGCTCATGGATTACATGATCAACGTCTTCGGCCCCCGGCCACCGGAACTGTGGGGCCAGCAAGAGCAGGAGATCGGCCGTGGCTTCGGTGGTGTGCCGGTCGGTAACGCGGGGGTCCAATACGGGCTGACCGCGCTCGCAGAAGGGCTGATCACGCCCGCGCAGTTCGCCGATCTCAACGACAAGATCGGCGGCCTCGATGTCGACGGCAAGCCGATCGCCGGGCGCTACCCGGGTGACGAGGACGCGTTGCGCCGTGCCTACCGCAGCGGCGCGTTGAACGCGACCATCAACATGTCAACGGTGGCGATCATCAACCACGGCGGGCCCGACCCTGGCGCCGCGCACGACTACGGGCATGCGTACTGGACCCGCGCCCGGCTGGAGCGCGAACAAGGCCACACCGACAACTTAGTGATGTGGTTCGGGAACACGCCCCTGATCGGTGACCCGAGGTGGGCGAACGAAGCGTTGGTGGCGATGGACGGCTGGTTGACGGCGGTCGAGGCGGATACGAGTGACACGCCGCTGGCCGACAAGATCGTGACCGATAAGCCCGCCGGCCTCGTGGACCGCTGCTCGAACCTGCCGGGCCTGGAGGAGGTCGACGTGCCGGGTGCGGGCAAGGTGTGTGAGCAGCCGGTGGTGCAGACCAAGTTCGGCACACCGAGGGCCGTCGCCGGCGGCCCGGCGACGAACGACGTCAACGCGTGTGCGCTCAAGCCACTGCGGCGCTCCGACACCTACCCGGCGCAACCGTCCGATGCGGATTGGGAGCGGCTTCAGGAGGCGTTCCCGGACGGCGTGTGCGACTACTCGGAGGCGGGCGTTGGTCAGGGTGAAACCCTGCCCTGGCTGAGCTATCAGGACTGCCGGGGCGAGGTGCGCTACGGCGGGCAGCCACTGGGTTCGGCGCCCGCGCGCTCCGGGTCGGGCTGGACCAGCGCGGCGTTCAGCAG
>WHSS01000222.1 GCA_009379975.1 Actinophytocola sp. | reverse complement strand
TGGTCGGTCATCTCGACATCAAGCGCCCGCTCGAGCACCGACTTGGTGATCTGGTTCAACAGGCCGTCGATGCCGTCCAACGGTGTGCCGGACGCTTTCGCATCCTTGATCAACGAATCGATGGCGTCCGGCGAGAGCGCCCGCGCGAGCCGCTCGGCCGCCGCCTGATCCTCGACCGTACCTACCCGAACCGAGGATGTGTTGTTCGTAACAAGATGTCCCTTCTGACCGGATCCTAGCCGGTCGATCATGGGTCATCTCGGACTTACACGGTTGTAATGACACGCCCGAACAACCGATACATCGTCCGCTGCGACGGCACCACATCAGCGGTGATGCCGACCGCGGTGAGGATCTCGCGGGTGCGCCAGATCGCGAAACCGGCCGTGCGTGAAGACTTGTCGGTGGCCTCCTCGATCGCCTGCCGCATCGCGGCGACCACGCGGTCGTCGACCCGCCCGGTCGGCGAGGTGCGTTTCGCCACCCGGTGATCCACCAGGCCGGCCAGCCCGCGAGTTTCCCACCGCTGCCGGCGATGCTTGAGCGTGCTGATCGGCACCGGGCGGCCCGCCGCCGCCAGCTCGGCCGCCTTCGCCTTCTCCCGCGCGGTCAGGCTGGTTCGTTCCGGGTCGTACTGCGGTTTCGGGCGTGCCCCGGCCGGCGCGTCCGGTGGCAGGCCGTAGACCACCTCGACGATGTGGGCCTCCCACCACGACGCCTCTTCGACCGCGCCGGCGGGCAGGCCCTCCAGACCGACCTCTGGCCGCGCCACCTCGGGCACGCTGGTGTCGATGAGTTCGACCCGGTCATCGGACAGCAGTTCGGTCACCGTCGTCGCCTGCACGGTCCCGGCCTCATCAGCCAACCGGACCCGCGTGCCCGACACCCCGATCACGATGTGGCCCACGCCGTCGACACGGACCCGGTCACCGACCGCCAGCCGCCGCCGTTCGCGTGGCGTGTTCATCGCGCCTCCCCGGTGCGCACCAAGGTCGAGGCGCCCAGTGGCCCGCCGGTCAGATCGGCGACCAGCTGCCCATGCCACATCAGGTGAAACAGCACCGGCAACACGGTTATCCGGTCCCCAGCCAGCGTGGCGCCGGCGAACAACCCCCTGCCCTGGGCGAACACCTCCAGCAACGCCGACACGACCTCCGGCACCAGGCAGCGAGAATGGCGATAGCGTGACAGCCAGCGCACGTTCGCCGTCAGGACCCGATCGATCTCGCCGACGCGGCGGAACTGCCAGCCCGCCAGCTCGCACGCCGTCTCCGTCACCGCGAACACTTCGGCGTCCCGGTCCGGGATCCGATCATCCGGGCGGACGTCGACCACCACCGCGGTGCCGTCTCGTCGACGAGCGAAAAAGTCCGGCGCATGCCGCCGTGCCGCCCCCTGCTCGTCGTGCCAGCGCAGCCAAAACGGCTGCGAGGACACCGCGCGGACGTTCGAGTCGAAGTCCATCAGCATCAAATGGTCACGTTCCAGCCAGGACTCGAA
The DNA here is from genome assembly GCA_009379975.1 of Actinophytocola sp. Lineage (GTDB taxonomy): Bacteria > Actinomycetota > Actinomycetes > Mycobacteriales > Pseudonocardiaceae > WHSS01. The sequence goes on along the minus strand of WHSS01000222.1, from coordinate 5,822 downwards.
CCCGACATGGGTTCCGGTCGTGGCGAAGTACCACCAGCCCGCGAAGCTGCGAAGACCCTTCTCGAAGTGGAACGGTCGAACCGGCAGCGCGTCCTCGAATAGTTCGCCACAGCACGCCGGTAACACGTCACGCCGCCAACCGCCCTCCGCGGCCTGGTACTCCAGCACAAACCGGAGATCCGCAGCGCCGAACGCTGCGACAGCAGCACTGGTCACCCGCCCGCCCAAGCTCAAGGATCATGATCTTGGGCCAACCGTAGTGGCAAAGTCAGCGAACGGGCCGCATTGAATGGCAACGGGCCGACTTACGTGTCGCCGGACATTCCCAGGGGCGGCGTAGGTCGCCGGTGAGGTGACGGGCGAGCCGGAGTTGGGTGTGGGCGACGATGATGAGCCAGGTCCAGCGATCCCCCTGCTCGGGGGTGCGTACGCGGGGACGGGTCCAGCCCAGGGTTTGCTTGAGAAACCGGAACGTGTGTTCGATGTCGAATCGGCGGAGAAACGATCGCCAGAGACGGTCCACATCCGACGGTGTGGCCTGTGGGCGGGAGTACCACAACCACACCGGTTTGGGGTTGCGGTCACCGGGGAGACGGTCCACGGTCAGGCGGATCACGGTGCCCTCGATGATCGGCAGCTCGCCCTGATGCTGCTGCCATGCGCCGCGGTGGGTCAGGCGCGGGTGCAGCCGGGGCCACGCGCACGCTGCGGCGGTTCCGTAGCGGCTGGTGTCGCTGGTGGTGGCGACCTCGGGTGCGGGCTGGGTGGACGGCTCGTCCAGCTTGAACTCTGGCCCATGCCGGGCGGTGCGCCCGGCCCTGCCGGGCCGGCGAGGCGCCGGCGGAAAGACGAAGGTCCGGTCCGAGCGCACCCGGCCCAGCAACTCCACCGGGCTCCGCCGGGGGGAACTGTGCGGTCTGCGGTGGCCTGACGTCGACCTCGACGCGCAGAAGATCACGGTCAACATCACACGCGTGGCGGTCGGATACCAGGTCTACGAGGAGGAGCAGGCCAAGACTGAAGCCGGACACGAACGCAAGGTGCCGCTGGGCAAAGATGCGGTCGTGGTGCTGCGGGAGTGGCGCAAGACGCAGCTTCGGCAGCGGCTCGCGGCCGGTCCGGCCTACGGGCCCGGGGATTATCTGGTCGCGGACGAGTTGGGCCGCCCGGTGCACCCAGACCGCGTGAGTAAGACGTGGAAGCGGCTTGCGGGGCGGGCGGGACTACCGCCGGCCAAGCTGCATGCGGGACGTCATTTCTTCGTCTCGGTCCTACGGCATCTCGGGTACTCCATCGAGCAGATATCCCGGATGGTCGGGCACAAGGACCGCGCCACGACGGAGGGCGTCTACTGGTGGATGTACGAAGAGGCGGAGCAGGAGGCCACGCAGATGGTCGAAGACGTGATCCCCGGTATTTCCCCGGTAAACCGGTCCGAGACGGGCTCGTGATCACCGTGACTCGACTCCCGATTACCGCTCTGACCTGCGGCTTCTCTTGCGCGCCTGAAGGGATTCGAACCCCTAACCTTCTGATCCGTAGATCGGCGGTCGGCGTGTCACCTGATGGTTTCCTGCGGCATCACTGGCACGGGAGGCCGTCGTGTAGGCATATCTGGCATGTCTGCGCGGCAGTTCGTGCCCCAGAACGTGCCCAGAGATCAACTCAACATCAAGGCCCGCAACGCGACACCGTCGGCATTACCGAGGGCGACACCGAGGGCCGACTCGCCCACCACCGGCGGAACTACGACTTCTTCGGCGCACCAGTCGGCATCATCCTGACGGTGAGCCGCGGTCTGCTGCAGAGCGCGTTGGTGGACGCCGGACTCTTTCTGCAGGCGCTGATGCTCGCGGCTCGCGGCGTGGGCCTGGAATCGCGGTAGGGACCGCCCTTGCGGGCGGCCCCCCGCACAGATCCCAGCGTGCGGGACTACCGCACTGGGCTCCTACCTTGAGTAGATGGCGTCGAAGCGCACGCCGGGGAAGGGGTGGCGCATCCGGGCGGGTGGTAGCCATCGTGTCGCGATCCGGTTCATCCGTGGCCAGGTGATCCGAGTGCGCTGGCTGCGGCGCCGCAGCGCCTTGTACCAGTGTCGGGTCACCTGATCGCGGAAGGCCGTTACCGCGTCGGTGTTGCCGGGCACGGCATAGTAGACGCAGTGCCCTCGCACTACGCTGGCTAACCATTGCCCCTGCTCGGGGATGGGGTGATGCCGCCGCCATCTGAGCTGGTCTTTGACCTCGCTCAGCTTGGCCCGCATCCGTTTGGCGATGGTGACGCGCTTGACCCAGAACCGTCCGTTCTTCGACCTGCCACAGATGTGGGTGAGGCCGAGGAAGTCGAACGTTTCCGGCTTGCGATCGCCTCGGCCGGCCCGCCGCTTCACGGCGTGCCTGCCGAACTCGATCAGCCGGGTCTTATCCGGGTGCAGCTCCAACCCGAACTTCGCGAACCGTCCGCGAAGATCGGCCAGAAACCGCTGCGCATCTTCCTGGTGCTCAAACCCCACGATAAAGTCGTCGGCGAAACGCACGATGATCACATCTCCGTGCGCGTGCCGTGTCCTCCACCAGTGGGCCCATAGGTCGAAGACGTAGTGCAGGTAAACGTTAGCGAGCAACGGCGATGCCGATGCCCCCTGCGGTGCACCCTCCGCCGTCTGCAACCATTCCCCGTCCTCGATGATGACCCCCGCGTTCAACCACTTGTGGATGAGCCGCAGGACCCGCTTGTCGGCGATGCGGTGCTCAAGAAACTTGTCCAACCAACCATGATCAAGATTGGAGAAGGAGTCCCCGACACACTACGTGTTTCGATGACCTGTCGGCCGCGCTTCGGGCGTGGGCGAAAGGCCTGTTGACCTATGAAGCGGCGGTCGAGCTGTTGATCGGCCACCGGTGGTGGCTACTCCGCGAGGACTTCGGCGGCTATGTCGAGTCCTGCCGTGGCTTTCACGGCGAGTCGATGGCCGCGATCGACTGGCAGGCGGTGTGGACGGCGCTGGAAGACGGGGCGTTGTCGTGCTCGAGCGGTGAACGCCAGGTACTGCGGGTCGCGGCGAGCATCGCCGACGGTGTCCCGATCGATCTGTGTGACGCGGTGAGCAGCTTAGACACGGTCAACGCTGTGTTGGTGGCCCGTGCGGTGCTGGCCGCGGGCGGCCAGCACGAGGCCGCCGACGTTCTGGCGGGGGCGGGCCGATGACCTCGGTGACGATCACACGGCCACGTCACCCGCTGCAGGGGCGGCCGCTACGAGTGCTGGGCCGGATGCGGCGGCATGCTCGGCTGGAGTTGCTGCTGGAGCTGGGCGATGGCAGCAAACGGTGGATCCCGCAGGCCTGGACCGACGCCGAGCCGGACACCGCACCCGAGGCGGTGGCGACGCTGGGATCGCTGGTGGACCTGGTGGCCGCGTGTGCGCTGGTGGGCGAGTTGGCCGCGCGAGGACTCGCCGAGCAAGCCGAGCGGGGACAGGCTGCACGCAAGTCACCGTCCAAGGAGGACTTCCATGCAGCCTGTCCAGCTCAGTTTGATACCAGACCCGCATCCGAGGCCACCCGCAGCGCTGGACGAGCAGCTGCCGGAGACGGCGATCGCGGCGGCGATCACGCTGCTGGCCGGCGTGATCGCCAAGACCGCCGCCGCGGAGGGGATGGAGGTGACCGGCGATGAGTGAGCACAGCAAGGTCACCGCCTCCCACCGCTGTCGCGCGGCGGTGATCTATGTCCGGCAATCCACCCTCGCCCAGCTCGAGCGCAACACCGAGTCCACCGCCCGGCAGTACGACCTGGTCGAACGTGCCGCCGCGCTGGGCTGGCCCCGCGACACGATCCGCATCGTCGACGCCGACCTCGGCGTGTCGGGTTCCGTGCTCGGGCAGCGTGAGGGATTCGAGTCGCTGGTCGCCGAGATCGCGCTGGGCCAGGTCGGGATCATTCTCGCGTTGGAGGTCTCCCGACTGGCCCGCGACAACACCGCCTGGTACCGGCTGCTGGATCTGGCCGGCGCCTGCGACACGCTGGTCGCCGACGCCGACGGCGTGTATCACCCGGGGTTGTTCAACGACCGCCTGGTGCTCGGGATGAAGGGCATCATGAGCGAAGCCGAGCTGCACGTGCTGCGCGCCCGCCTGACAGGCGGGATCCGCAACAAGGCCGCCCGCGGCGAGCTGCGCACCGGCCTACCGGTCGGGCTCATCTGGGGCGAGAACGACGGGGAGATCCGGTTCCACCCCGATGAGGCGGTCACCGGCGTCCTGCGCGCGATCTTCGACCGCTTCGCCGTGTGCGGCTCGGTGCGGGCCACCTGGCTGTGGCTGCGCGAGCAGGGCCTGCGCTGGCCGCTGCAGCCCGTCGCCTATCGCCGCGACCGGCTCAGCGAGATCACCTGGGTCGAGCCCACCTACCACGCCGTGCACACCACGCTGACCCACCCCGCCTACGCCGGCGCCTACGTCTTCGGCCGGACACGCCAGCACCGCTACCTCGGCAACGACGGCCAGATGCGTGTCCACCAACGTAGGCTGCCCAGACACGAGTGGGAGGTACTGATCACCGAGCATCACCCCGGTTTCATCGACTGGGACACCTACCAGACCAACCAGGCCCGCATCGGCAGCAACATCCGGCCCGAACGGCACCAGCCCGGCACCGGCGCCGTCCGGGAGGGCTGCGCGCTGCTGCAAGGCCTAGCCACCTGCGGCACCTGCGGCCGCAAACTCGCCGTCTTTTACCAGGGCCCATCCAAGTCCACCCCCGGCTACTACTGCCAGGGATCGGCCGAGCTCCTCAACGGCAAAGGCTCCCGCCACATGAGCGTCGGCGGCCTCGCCATCGACACCGCCGTGACAGAAGCGTTCCTGGCCGCGCTGCAGCCCGCCGCGCTGCAGGCCTGCCTGGCCGCCGCCCAACAACTCGAGGACGGCTACGACACCGCCCTCCAACAGCACCGGCGACAGGTCGAACAAGCCCGCTACCAAGCCGGCAAAGCCGAACGCCGCTACCGCGCCGTCGACCCCGACAACCGGCTCGTCGCCCGCGGCCTAGAAACCGAGTGGAACACCGCACTGCAGGCCGTGACCGACGCCGAAGCCGAGCTCGCCCGCCGCGAGACCGCGCGCCCGAAAACCCTTACCCCGCAAGAAAGAACTGCGATTCTGGCGCTCGGCGACGACCTCGGCGGCGTGTGGCAAGCCGCCACCACCACCGACAAGGACCGCAAACAGCTGCTGCGCACCCTGCTCGAGGAAGTCCACATCACCCTGCACCGCGACCACACCGATCCCCACGCCGAACTGGTGCTGCGCTGGAAGGGCGGCGCGACCAGCGAGCTCACCGTGCCGCTACGAGGCCGACAACCGACAATCCGCACCGACGAGGACACCATCGACCTGCTGCGCCGGCTCGCCAAGCACTACCCCGACGACAAAATCGCCGGCATCCTCAACCGGCAACACCGCCAAACAGCCCGCGGATTGTCGTTCACCGCCAGTAGGGTGCAGTCACTGCGACACCACTACAAGATCCCCCGCCACCAGCCCAGCCACCAGCCGCCGGAAGGAGAACTGCTCAACGTGTCCCACGCCGCCAAACAGCTCGGCATCGCCCCATCCACCCTGCTGCGCTGGCTCAACGACGGCTTCGTCGCCGGCGAGCAGATCACCCCCGGCGCGCCGTGGCGAATCCGACTCACCGACGAACTACGCGGCATGCTCGTTGACGACGCCCCCAACGGCTGGCTCGCCCTCCACCACGCCAGCCGCGCCCTCGGCGTCTCCCGCCAGACCGTTTTGCAGAAGGTCAAGCGCGGCGAACTCC
>WHSS01000236.1 GCA_009379975.1 Actinophytocola sp. | reverse complement strand
CTAGAGTCAACGGAAATGACCACTCCGGGGGCGCATCCGGGGAGTTGAGGACGATGGTTTCCTTCACCCCGCCCGGCGTCGCCTGCAAGACCAAGTCCGCATCGGGCCGCACGTCCTCGTAGGTCACCGTGTCCCCGGCCACGGACCCGATCGCGTCGCGAGCGCCCGAGACACCGAACCCGAACGACTGGCCGTCCGCCAGATCCACCGACACCAACTGGCGGGCGTTCGCCGCCCGTGAGAAGCGTTTCTGCTGCGAATCCGCACGCGACCGCCAACCCTCACCCCTGGGACGTTCCACCAGCGTCGGGTCGACGCGTCGCCAATCACCGCCCGGGGCTTCGAAAAGCTGCCGACCCGTGAAGCGCCGCACCGTCGTCGTCCCGTCCGCGTTCTCGAAAACCTGCCGCTGCGGCCCGCCCCGTTCCGGAATCTCCCGGCTCGTCTCGGGATCAAACCCCGCGGGCTTGCCAACCGGCTCGTCGCGGTCGACCGACCAAGTCGCCTCCCGCCGCTTCGGCTTCACCAACTCGACCGGCCGCGCAGGCGTGTCCTTCGCGTTCCCCTTCGCGGGCGGACCACCCCGCTGCTTGTCGCGAACAGCGTCGTCACCGACCGTGGTCTCATTCGACGAGACATGGTGCGGCAGGCCATCCGCACTACCCACGGACTGAGTTGGACGATCCCCCGGATCAGGCTCAGGCGCGGCAGCGGCCTGCGGCAACGACAGCAGACCGACGGCCATCACCATCGCAACCAGCAACGACAGCAGGCGGAACATACTCGTGCGAACCACTCAGCTCACCCCTTGCACCGGGCGGCCACACGGAACGCAACACAGCAAGCTGTCACTCTCTGTGGCCCGACGACTACCGAACAATCACGACGGTCCACATTAACCAGACAATCTTCGAAAGACAACCCGTCCGAGTGAACTACATTACTGGTATTTTTCGATCACAGGTCAGCTACGCTCCATAATGGATATACCGCGCAAGATGTCTGTTACGGTTCCGTGCGACGACGTGTCAGCGGCTCGTGGTTCTTCAAGGAAGGTTGCAGCCCATGGCATCGCTACGCGGCAAACACCTCAAGGCCATTCCAGTCGCCGCGGCCATCGCAGTCGCCGTCTCGGCTTGCGGTGCCCCGGAACTCACCACGCCCGACGAGCTCGGCGAAGCCGTGGCAGAAGCCATCAACGACCAGGACTTCGACGCCATCAAAGAACTGACCTGTGACAAAGACCGCGACGAGATCGCCGAAGAGATCAACTTCGACAAGACCCGCGCCGATCTGGACGCCGAAGATCTTGAAATCTCCGTCGAGTTCCTGAAGGCCGAGGCCGACGGTGACAAAGCGAGCCTCACCTTCACAACCACACTCGACAACTTGCCCGAACGCCTTGCCGATCTCGGCATGCCCACAACCTCCAACGACCAGCAGTCAGCGAAGCGAACCGATGCACAGTGGTCCCTGTGTAACTAGGACGTGCCCTGTCGACCACGGACGCTTCGTGGTGCTTGTCATCCGAGGCAGCAGCGTGCTCAGCCGAACGCGGTGAGGAACCGGTCGCGGAAGGCGTGCATCGGCCACACCGGTGCGTCCGAGCCGGGCAGGAGACCGTCCTGCCAGCCCCACCCGGAGATCTGGTCGAGGACAGCGGTGTCGCGCGCGACGATGGTGATCGGCACGTCGCGGCCGGCCTGCCTCCCGGTGACCATCGAGGCCGGTTGGTGATCGCCCAGGAAGATCAGCACGAGGTCGTCGTCGCCGTAGGTCTGCGCGTAGGAGACGAGCGTGCGTAGCGAGTACGCGATGGAGTCGGCATACGCGGCGCGGACGCCACCCGGCGACGGGCTGGGCGCGGGCGCTTCGGCGAAGACCGAGCCGTCGCCGACGTCGGCCCAGGCGACAGGTTCCGGAACCGGGTCCCACGGCCAGTGGCTCGAGACCAGGTCGATCTCCGCCATCACCGGGACGTTCTCGCTGGTCAGCTCCTGATGATGAAAGGTCGCCAGGGTGTACTGATCGGGCATCGTCGCGAATGGGGAGCTCGGGCCCCGGTACCCGGCATTGCCGACGTCGTAGTACGCGTCGAAACCGTAGAAGTCCCCCTCGGGCCAGTCCTCGGTGTTCGCAGGCACGACACCGACGGTGCGCCAGCCCGCGTGATGGAACGCGCCGCTGAGGGTCAGGCGGTCGCCCGCGACGAGGGTGTTGTAGCGCAGTTGGTTGTCGATCCACAGGCCGGACTGCAGGGTGGCGTGCGCGAGCCAGCTGGCGCCGCCCGCGGTCGGCGACGTGAGGAAGGCGCTACGCGAGCCGAACCCGGCCGTGCGCAGGCCGCGGGTTCCCTCGGTGAGCACGCCGTTGACCTGGGGCGCGATGTCGGGGTGTTCGACCGCGACACGACCGTAGCTCTCGACGAAAGCGATGACGACGTTCTTGCCGCGCAGCGCCGTGAGCAGCTCATCGCCCTGGCGTTGCTGGAAGTCGTCGTCGGCGAGTGCGCCGACGAACTGCCGGTGATCCCGGAAGTCGGCCCGCACCTGCTGCACCCGGTCGTAGCCGAACGCCACGGCATCGCGCGCGGCTACGGGTTCGCCTTGGGCGATCTGCACGCCGGATACGGCGCAGACGATCCACACCAGCCCGAGCACCGCGGTGGCCCGGGCCGCGGTGGGACGGTGCTCGACCGCCAGGCGGGTCAGCCGCACGACCGCGGCGGCGGCCGCGGCCACCAAGGCGACGGCGAGCACCCCCGCCAACAGCACGACGACGATCGCACCGGCGCGACCGACCGCCGAGGCGAGCAGGTCCACCGCGGGTCCGAGCGAGCTCCCGTCGAACGCCGGGTGGAACGGCCGGTCGAACGCCACGTAGAAGCCCATGTCGACGATCTTCACGAGGACCACCAGGCCGAGCGTCACCCCGGCGACCGCGGCCAGTACGCGACGTCCCCGTGCTCGCATGAGGAGCACGACCGCGACGCCGGCCAGGGCTTCCACCGGGATCCGGGTGAACGACCAGAGCGTGATCCGGCCCCCGGCGCTCGGCGCCAGGAGGGCGAACGCCACGAGCAGACAGGCAGCAGCGGTGATCGCTCGCGATGCGATGCGGCGGCTCTCCGCCGAATCGCGCCGCGCGGTTGATGCCGGCTCCATCGGCTGCCCCGGTAGTTAGACTGCGGACCGTGATGATAGCCGAGCGTGGGCGCCAGCCGGCTGTCCTGCCTGGGCCTGCGGTGGGGGCAGGCGCCCAGCTCGTTCAGCTGTCCCTGCTGTCGATCGGGTGGGGACTCGGGCCGGTAGGCTGGCTGGCCGGCATCACGTACGGTCTCATCTCCTCCGCGCTCCTGACCTCGGCCCTGCGCCGGTCACCGGCGGGTCGGTTCGGCCCGGCCGATGCCGTCACCCTTGGCCGGTCCACGCTGGTCGGCTCGGTGACCGCCCTCGTTGCGGCCGACCTCGGCGGCACGTCCGCCGTTCCCGCGCTGCTGGTGTCGCTCGCGACGGTGGCGCTGATCCTGGACGCCGTCGACGGCTGGGTCGCCCGGCGGACCGCGACGACCTCCGAGCTGGGCGCGCGCTTCGATATGGAGGTCGACGCCTTCCTGATCGCGGTGCTCAGCGTGTATCTCGCGCCGTCGCTCGGGGCATGGGTGCTGGTGATCGGTGCGATGCGGTACGCCTTCGTCGGGGCGGGGTGGGCGCTGCCGTGGCTGCGCGCCTTACTGCCGCCGAGCATCGCCCGCAAGGTCGTTGCCGCCGTGCAGGGCATCGCCCTCACCGCGGCGAGCGCCGATGTCCTCGGGCGCCCGCTGGAGTTGGTGCTCGTCGGGCTGGCGCTCGCCCTGCTTGTGTGGTCGTTCGGCCGCGACGTCGCGTGGCTGTGGCGGGTCCGGAGTTAGTGGTGCGCCCGTACGTCCTGCTCAGCGTTGCCGCCAGCATCGACGGCTGCATCGACGACACCAGCGCGAGAACGCTGGTGCTCTCCGGCGACGAGGACCGGGACCGGGTCGATCAGGTGCGTGCGGACTGCGACGCCATCCTGGTCGGCGCGGGGACCATCCGTGCCGACAATCCGCGGCTCGTGGTCAGCGAGCGGCGGCGGACGGAGCGGGTCGCGCGCGGCTCGGCGGAGCATCCGCGCAAGGTGACGGTCACCGCGAGTGGCGACCTCGACCCCGGCCTCCGGTTCTGGCATCACGGCGGCAGCAAGCTGGTCTACACCGTCGATGAGGCCGCGAGCCGGCTGCGGGACCGCCTGGCCGAGCTGGCCGAGGTCGCGGCCCTCGGCGCCGAGATCGACTTCGGCGACCTGCTCGACGACCTTGGCGACCGCGGGGTCGGCAAGCTCATGGTCGAAGGCGGCGGGCGAGTCCATACCGCATTCCTCGCCCACGGGCTGGCCGACGAGATCCAGCTCGCCATCGCCCCGATCGTCGTCGGACAACCAGGCGCGCCGCGGTTCCTCAACCCCGCCAGCTACCCGGGCGGGCCGAACCGGCGGATGCGCCTCGCCGAAACCCGGGCCGTCGGCGATGTGGTGCTCATGCGCTATCTGACGCGGTGATCGTCATGGGCAAGTCGATCAGCTTCCCTCCCGCTGTTACCAGCGGAATCGAACATTGTGGACATAATTTGGTGATACCTGGAGGGAGGCTGATCAACACCGACGTCAGGTCCGGTGCAGGGCATTCCGAATCGCCGCATAGCGTGCTCTGACGGCGGCGCCGACTTCTTCGTCGCCGTTGTCGATGACGGACCAGGTCTCCGCTCGCCACTGTGGGGGCGTTGTGCCGCCGGCGAGAACCCAGGCGGCTTGCCTTGCCGCCCCGAGAGCGACGTACTCGCCTGGTGCGGGAACATGCACCGGTGCGCCGAACACCGTCGGTGCGACTGCCCGTATCGCTGCCGATCGCGCTCCGCCGCCGACGAGCAGGATGCGTCGCGCGGTGACGCCGATCCGACGGAGGGCGTCGAGGCCGTCGGCCAAGCCGCACAGCATGCCTTCGACGGCCGCGCGGGCCAGATTCTCGGGCGTCATGGTGTGACGGCGGAGCCCGTGCAGCGAGCCCGCCGCATGAGGGAGATTCGGGGTGCGCTCGCCGTCCAGGTAGGGCAGGAGCACCAAACCCTCCGCCCCGGTGGCGACCGCTACGACCTCGGGTACCCGCCGGAGTTCCTCCAGAGTGATCGCGATGACGCGGTCGGCCAGATCCTCCAGGGGATTGCCGTCGTCGTCCATCAGCCGGGCGCACACTTCGGCGCGTACCCCGCGCTTCCGCAGTGCCGCACCCTCCGACTTCGGTAGCGACGCCAACACCAGGGATGCCGTCGGCTCCCAGGAGCCGATCGGCACGATCGCCTTGGTGAGATCGCGGTAGCGCTTCATGGCGTCGGCGATCTGTGGCTGATTACGCAGACTCCGTGCGGTCGCCACGTCGTTCACGACGAGCGGAGCGTAGATCGGATACGCGGGCCCCCGGGCGATGCTGGCCATACGGCGCACGATTTCCACGGCGTTCTCCTCCACGCCGCCGGGATGGGCGCCGGTCAACTGGACGACCGTCACCTTGGGCAGCTCCGTCAACGCGCGCCATGTCGTGCAAGGTGCGTGAGCATGCCAGCCCGATCACGTCACCTTCTTCGATGATCTCCATCAGATAGGTGGCGGCAACCCGGCCGACCTGGCTCCGCTCGGCCGAACCTTCGTCGTCACCGGTGGCCACGACGATCGCATCGTGCAGCCCGAAAGCGGACCGCAATGCGTCCGAAAGATCCGCGTCGATTTCGGCGGGAACCGAGATCTCGATGTGGACGAGGCCGGCCTCGCGGGCCTCTTCCAGCACTCGTGCGACCTTGAACCGACTGATGCCCAGCTCGTCGGCGATATCCACTTTGGACATGCCGTTCACATAGTAGCGGCGCGCGACGCCTGCCGCGCGGATCAGCTCTGAAGGGCGAAGAATCCTGGCGCGTGCGTTCTCGGCCATAGGACACCTCCATACGCACATCTGAGCATAGGGAGGCTCATATCTGCAATCCACGTTCGGAGGTCGTATCGGAGCTCTCCGAGGCTCCGGATCGAACGCTGCGGATGACGGCGCTCGCGGCCCAGACGAACGCGACGCTGCCGCGGCTGTCACACGTCGTCCGGCGGTTGGAGGACCGCAGGTTGGTGGAGCGGTTTCCGCGTCCCGGGGACGGTCGAGCGACCAACGCCCGGCTGACGACCGCCGGGTGGCGCAAAGTCCAAGATTCCGCCCCGGAACATGTGGCCAACGTCCGGAAGCACGTCATCGACGCGCTGACCCCGGAGCAGATCAGTCAGCTGACCGCGATCACCGACGCCCTTCTCGAGCGCCTTGACCCGCACGGGACCATGACGCCGATGTACCGCCGCCACGACGAACCCCAACAGGTGCGGTCTGGCGCCGGCGAGTAGCCGGCCGGGCTGTCACTGACGCGGGCGGGAGGCGCTAGGCGTCGACTGCTCTAGATGCGTGACTCCGTGGTGATCACGCCCCTCACAGTCAGAACGGGGGTGGGTCGTTGTCGTGTGGTGCGAGGGGTTGTTGGTGTTTGATTTGGGTGGTGCCGTCGGGGTGGGTCCAGATGATGGTGTGTCCTTCGCGGTGGATGCTCCAGCCGGCCTCGGTTTTGTCGCGGTG
>WHSS01000009.1 GCA_009379975.1 Actinophytocola sp. | reverse complement strand
CTAGATACGCGGACAGCCGGTACAGGCTTTCGTAGCGGTTGTAGTCGTCCTGACGTTTAGTGTCGGGCGCCGCCTGGTGCACGGACTTGCCCGAGAACAGGTCGACCGCTATCCGGAGCCGGGAAGCCAAGAGCGACGCCGACTGCAACAGCGGATCCCGATACCGGCTCACCAGATCGCGGCGGACCTGCTCACGGTCGGCTCGACGTCTGCGCCACTCGAACAACCCGCCGAGAGCTGCCGTCGCCACCGCGCCGGTCACGGGACAGAATCGCCGAGATCACGGACACGTTGCTCACGCTTCACCACCCCAAGAACGGAGCGTACCGATATCAGCGGGATGGCTCGGCGTAGCGGTCCCGCACGCGCGGCATCAGTTTCCGCCAGATCGGTCGCGCTCCACGTCGTCACGCAATGCAGGTCACTGCGCTGCTCCCGCCGCCCTGACAACGCGAGCAACGCGTTGAGCCAACCTGAACGGGGTTTGCGCATCGCTCCGGTGCCCCACACGACCGGATGGTCGGGGAGACGGCTCCCGTTGGGGAACGCGATGTCGTCCGCCACCCGGCGCACCGAGCCGTCCGGGGCCGACCAGTGCGACGAACCCGGGCTTGAACTCCTCGCCGGACATCATGTCGAACCCGATGGCATTGACGTATGCGTTGCCACAGCCGTCTACCACGATGTCGTTCCAGCCCGCCGGACCCAGCCGCGCTCAGCCGACGTCGAGCAGTTCGACCTCGAACACCAAGGTCGCGTTGGCGGGGATCACCGGCGGGAACCCGCGCTCGCCGTAGCCGAGGTGGGGAGGCACGGTGAGCTTGCGCAGGCCGCCGACCCGCATTCCGGCCACGCCCTTGTCCCAGCCCTGGATCACGTGACCGGCGCCGAGTGGGAACTGGAAGGGCTGTGCGCGGTCGCGGGAGGAGTCGAACTTCTGCCCATCGGTCAGTGTCCCGACATAGTGCACGGCGACCGTGGCCCCCGTCTGCGCTTGGGCGCCATCGCCGACCTTGATGTCCTCGATCTGCAGCTCGCTCTGCATGTCGTGGTGCCTTTCGGTTGCCTCGGTAGGTGAGAACCTGCCGCGTCATCCGATCACATGGCGCGCCCTCGCGCTGCAGGGTGACACGCAAATCACCCTTCGTCGCGGGCGGCCACCCCGAAGTCGGCGTTGTCGGTGAACACCCCGTCGACACCGAGCGCGTAGTACTCCCGCAACTCGTCGATCACGCGGCCGTAGTCCGCGGGGTCGTCGGACGAGCGGAAGTCGGTAGGCAGGAAGGTGTTCTCCGCGCGGAAGGTGAACGGATGGACCACCAGTCCCGCTTGGTGCGCGTCCGGCACCAGCGCCGTCGGTTCACCGAGGGACTTGTCCTCGCGCCACTTGATCACCATGGTCTTTTCCGGCCCGACGCCGTCGGCGTAGGTCGCGATCTCGGCCAGCCCTTCCGGGGTGACCATGTCGGCGTAGGTCCTGTCCTCGTCCGCGACGGTGAAGTCGTACGGCCTGCCCGACAGCCACACCAACTGCACCAGCGGCACCCGCAACTGGCTGCGCAGTTCCTTGAGGTTGGCCACTTCGAAGGACTGCACGAAGACCTTGGCGCCCTTGCGGTTGAGGCCGTTGCGGTTGAGCGTCTTGACGAGTTCCGGCTCCAGCGGCAGGTCGATCGAGGCGAAGTAGGTCGGGTGCTTGGTCTCCGGGTACAGCCCGATCTCCCGGCCGAGTTCCTTCGACAGCCGCTTCGCCGCGTCGATCACCTCTTGGAAGGTCGGCACCTGGTAGGCGCCGTCGAACACCGTATTGCGCTGCCGCAGCTCGGGCAGCCGCTCCTTCGCGCGCAGCGCCTTGAGTTCGGCCAGCGTGAAGTCCTCGGTGAAGTAGCCGGTGATCTCGTTGCCGTCGATGACCTTCGTGGTGCGCCGGTCGGCGAACTTGGGGCGATCGGCGACGTCGGTGGTACCGCTGATCTCGTTCTCGTGGCGGGCGACCAGCACACCGTCCTTCGTCGACACCAGGTCCGGCTCGATGTAGTCCGCGCCCAGCCGCGCCGCCAGCTCGTAGGCCGCGATGGTGTGCTCGGGACGATAACCGGATGCGCCGCGGTGGCCGATGACCAGCGGTGCCGCCGACCGGGATGTGCGAGTCGTCATGGGGTCGCCCTGGGGTGATTCGGATGCTGTTGCCGGAACTACGGTGACACAGCTCAGCATCGTGATAGCTGCGCAGGGCAAGGCGAGTCGTGACAGCCACTGGTTACGCACGAAGGACCTCCTGAGGTCGGGATCGGGACACCAATGGTGGTGACCGATGGGCGATGGTGGTCCCTGCGTGCGACGGCTTGCCGACGGTGTCCATACCGCAGAGTGGCCGATTCATGAATTCTGTTAACCCACAAGAGGGGTATGGCCACTTTGTGCGGATCTTTCGTAACCAGGGGTACGTTTCATGCGTTAACTTGGTTCGGCGGGTCCCGATGCCCCTTTCGGGTACAGTGTTGACGCCTTGAGGCCCGTGCGGGCCAGCCGGGTGCGGGTGTCCCGTAAGACACAGGAGGTCGCATGGCCCGCAGTGGACCGGGACAGATCGCACCAGAGGTCCCCGTCGGCTCGCCACGGCCAGCAGAGCCAGCAGACGCGGCCGAGGCAGCAGGAGGAGCTGCCGAAGCAGGACGAGCACTGCCGCCTTCGCTCGACAATGCCGCGGTAGAGCGCGGATTCCGCTTCTACACCACCTTGATCTGCGTCGTCGCCGTCGCCTGCGTGGTCGCGGTGTCGGTGTGGCTGCCGTTCGAGTTCACGAGCGCGACGATCTGGATCGTGCTGGGCCTGCTCGCCGCGTTCGCCTTCGCCGAGCGGTGCGCCATCAACATCGACGTGCGCAGCGGTGTGTCGTGGAGCATCTCGTTCACCGAGGTCCCGCTGGTCATCGGCCTGGTCGTGGCCGATTTCGAAGTGGTGCTCGTCGCGCACCTGATCGCGGGAGTCGGCACGCTCGCCGGCCGGAAGCTCTCGGGCAGGCTGCCCTACAACGCCGGTGTGATGGCGCTCGAGATCTGCGCTGCCTTCGCCGTCGCGCATATGGTGAAGGAGCTGCTGGCGGCGGGCGACATCCCCTGGATCGCCGCGTTCCTCGGCGCGCTGAGTGCGCCGACCACCAGCACCTTCCTCGCGCTGATCACCGTGTGGGTGCTGCGCAAGCCCATGCAGCTGGCCACCGGCCTGCGGTTCATGGCGCGCGTAATCGTCGTCGGTTTCGTCAATGCGTCGGTCGGTGTCAGCGGCTACCTGGTCATCACCCATGTCGAGCACGGCTGGGCGCTCATCGGCGTAGTCGCCGCCGCGCTTGCCGCGCTGTACTGGGCGTACTCCGGACTGCTCCGGGAACAACGCGACCTCGAGGCGCTCTCCGACGTCAGCCTGATGGTGTCTCGCTCCGGCAAACAGGTGACCGTGCGGCCGGGCGGCGACGGCGACGAGTTCGAGCGAGAGTTCGCCGCGGGCGATTGGATCGCGCTCGCCGAGCGGATCAAGGACCAGCTCGCGGCCCGGCGGGTCGTTCTCCGGTTCCGTCTCGACGGTGCCGACAGCATGCACACCGTCGTCGCGGGCGAGCCACTGCCGTCGAGCGGCGGCCTGCGGCCCGGCGACCCGATGCTCCGGCTGCACGGCTCGCACGCCAGGCGCTTCTCCAGCACCGAGGCGGGCGCGGAAGTCTCGGAGGCACTGCGGCTGCGGGGAGTCGAAGAGTTACTCGTGGTGCCGCTGCGCAGCGGCAGCCAGCTACTCGGCCTGATCGAGGCGCACGACCGCCGCTCCCGGTGGCGCGGGTTCGGCAAGTCGGACGTGCAGCTCATCGGCATGATGGCCGCCCATCTGGCCACGGCTCTCGACAACCGCAGGCTCATGGCGACACTGCGCCACGACGCCTATCACGACCCGCTCACCGGATTGCTCAACCGGCCGGGCTTCGCGCAAGCCGCCCGGGTACCGCTCGCCGCCGGCGAACCGACCGTCGTGGTGCGTGTTGAGCTGGACGAGTTCTCCACCGTTTGCGACGCCCTCGGATACGCCTGGGCCGACCGGATGGTCGTCATCGCCGGCAGGCGACTCCGCGACGTCCTCGGTGGCTCGGTGCCCGCCGCCCGGCTCGAGGGCGCGTCGTTCGCGGTGTTGGTGAACTGTGAGCAGGGGGAGGCCCGCGACGCCGCCGAGCGGATACGTGCCGAACTGTCCGTGCCGTATCCCATCGACCGGCTCACCGTCGAAGCGAGCGCACTGGTCGGCTACGCGAGCAGCGAGGTCGAGGACAGCGCGACGCGGATGGACATCGACGGGCTGCTGCAGCGCGCCGACGTCGCCGTCCGGGCGATCACCAACGCCGACGAGGTCCGCGGTTACGTCCCGAGCATGGGACAGATCTTCATGCGCCGCTTCCAATTGGTCACGCAGTTCCGGCAGGCGCTGGAAGCCGGCCAGGTCAGCGTGCACTACCAGCCGAAGATCTCGCTGGAACGCAAAACCGTGCTCGGCGTCGAAGCCCTCGTCCGCTGGAACCATCCCGAATTCGGCAAGGTTCATCCGGACGAGTTCGTGCCCGCGATCGAAGCCGCCGGGCTGATCGGGGCGCTGACGTCGTTCGTGCTCGACGCGGCCCTCGTGCGGGTCCGCAAGTGGCTCGACGAAGGGCTGCGCATCTCGGCCGCGGTCAACCTGTCGGTGCGTAGCCTCGCCGACGCGGATTTCCCCAGCCAGGTCGTCGCGGCGCTGCGCCACCACAACGTGCCGCCGGAACTGCTCACCTTCGAGCTGACCGAATCCGGCGTGATGGCCGACCCGGAGCGGGCGCTGCCGATCCTGCGCGAACTGCACAACCTCGGCGTCGTCCTCGCCGTCGACGACTTCGGCACCGGCTACTCCTCACTGGCCTATCTGCGGCAGCTCCCGGTCGACGAGGTCAAGATCGACAAGAGCTTCGTGTTCGGCATGGGCACCGATCTTGGCGACCTCGCCGTGGTGCGATCGATCGTCGAGCTCGGCCATTCGCTCGGGCTGACCGTGGTGGCCGAGGGCGTCGAGGAGGACCTGGCACGCGATCAGCTCGAAGCCATGGGCTGCGACGTCGCGCAGGGCTACCTGATCTCCCGCCCGTTGTCCGAGAAGCGCTTGGAAGCCTGGTTGCAGGCCCGCACGGCGCGTGCGATGGGCCGCAAAGCTGAGACCGTACTCACATTGCTGACATGAGGCGCGGCCTGCGGCGACCCCGCCTGCGGGGCCGGTCGGCACTCTGTTGTACAGTTTTCCCCGCTCCACATGAGCGCGCCCCAATAGCTCAGTCGGCAGAGCGTCTCCATGGTAAGGAGAAGGTCTACGGTTCGATTCCGTATTGGGGCTCGGCAGTCGTACCACAACAGCTACGCTGTCAAGTGGCAGGACATGCGGGGCGGGGTAGCTCAGGTGGTTAGAGCACACGGCTCATAATCGTGGTGTCGCGGGTTCGAGTCCCGCTCCCGCTACGCGGATAGGCGGTCCATGCCTGCGGAAGGCGCAGGCCGGTCCGCTTCGCACTATTCTGGGGCTCTCGCCCCAGGCCCCAAGCCAGGGCGGGCTTCGCCCCCCTGGACCCAACCGGGGTGGCCTTCCGTGCGGAGGTTGCCTTGGAACCCCACCGGGGTCGGCTTCCGTGCGGAGGTCGCCTTCGGTTGTTAGCAGAGAAAGGTACGTGCCGTGGCTTCTTCCACCGACGTGCGACCGAAGATCACGCTGGCGTGCGAGGAGTGCAAGCACCGCAACTACATCACGAAGAAGAACCGGCGTAACAACCCGGATCGTCTCGAGATCAAAAAGTTCTGCATGAACTGCGGTACGCACCGCCTGCACAAGGAGACCCGCTGACAGCGGCTTCAACTCACGCTTGACAACGGGGCGGTCCGCCACTGGCGGCCGCCCCGTTTTCTTGCTCTTGTAACCTGCTCAGCTGTGCCCCTTGACCCCTCCTTCGTCGGCCGGTCATACTCGCCGGCGGCCGCGTTCGAAGTCACCCGAGGCAAGATCAGCGAGTTCTGTGACGCCATAGGCGACACGAGCCCGCTCAGCCGTGATCCCGAAGCCGCTCGCGCCGCGGGCTACCGCGATGTGATCGCCCCACCGACGTTCCTGACCATCGTGAACCTCGGCGCGATCGAGGCGATCATCTCCGATCCGGAGCTCGGCCTCGACTACAGCCGGATGGTGCACGGCCTGCAAAGCTTCACCCACCATCGCCCGGTCGTCGCGGGCGACGAGCTCGCCCTGACTCCCCACGTCGATGACATCTTCGCCCGCGCGGGCAACGACTTCCTGACCGTGCGCGCCGAGATCGCGGACGCCGCGGGCGAGCCGGTGTGCACCGCGAAGGCTCAGCTCGTCGTGAGAGGAGCCGAAGCATGAGCGCCGTCGATGTCGGCTATGAACTCCCGCCGTTGCGCGTGACGGTGACACGTGCCGACCTGGTGCGCTACGCGGGCGCCTCGCTCGACTTCAACCCGATTCACTGGAACGAGCGAGTCGCCACCTCGGTCGGGCTGCCGAACGTCATCGCCCACGGGATGTTCACCATGGCGCTGGCCAACCGGCTCGTCACGGAGTGGGCAGGCGACGCGGGCAACGTGCTCGAGTGCTCGGCGCGCTTCACGCGTCCGGTCGTGGTCCCTGACGACGACCAGGGCGCCCTGGTCGAGTTCACCGGCAAAGTCACCGCCGTGGCCGACACCGTCGCGACAGTGGCGATCACAGCCACCTTCGAAGGCAAGACCGTACTGGGCAAAGCCGTCGCCCAAGTCCGCATCCCCAACCCGCGCTGAAAGACGCCTTCAGTCCGCTCAACGGACTGAAAGCGTCTTTCACCTCGTCTAACGGACTGAAGGCGTCGTTCAGCGCGCGGGGCGGAAGATGACGGGCGGGCGACGCTGTGCCGCGGCGGCGGCGTAGGCGGCCCGCAGCTCCGCGATCACGGCGTCCGGCTCGCTGCGGAGCCGGTGCGGCAGGGTCTGCAACACGATGAGCCCCGCCGCCGAGTAGCGGGCGTTCCGGGCGAGCGTGTCCCGAAACCCAGCCGGGCCGGCGTGATGGGTCACCGAGTCGATCTCCCAGCCGAAGCCGACCTCCGCCACATACGCGTCCGGGCTGCCGATGTACTCGCCGTCGGGACCGAAGAGCTTGCCGTTCCACTCGGCGGCAGGCAGCCCGGAGCGGTCCCAGACGTACGAGCCGTCGATCTCGGCGACGGAGTGCGTTCCCATGGCGAGCTCGCGCAGCACCTTCCGGGGGATCGCCGAGCCGCGGCTGCTGCCCTTGGCCAGCTCAGCGGTCAATCGGGGACAGTCGCACAGCCGGCGCTGCACGGCTTCGCTCAGCAGTGCCCGGCACGGATCCATGCTGGACATCCGTCTGCTCGTGTCCAGCAGCGCCCGCGTGATCGGCGCCAGCGGAATCCCGTCGTTGACCATCGGCTTGGGGCACCGCTTGGTGCGTTCGACCAGGACGAAGCCGGCGCCGTGGAGCTTGCGCTCCGCGGGAATCAGCAGGTGGACATCATCGTCATTGTCGTCGGGAACGTTGCGTAATCCATGGCGGCGGCAGGCTTCGGCGCCGGTCACCAGCGCGTCCTCGCCGCCGTAGAGCAACGCCGCCGCCAGCTGCTGGCGCCGGGTCGGCGGCCCGTTGTGCAGAGAGACGACCCCGGGCAGCAGCCTGCGCCACGGCCCGCCGACGCCGCATCGTCGGTAGGTCGAGTTGGCAGGCACGCCCAGCTCTTCGAGGCGCCGCACCCGGATGACGCCATGGTTACCGTTCGCCAGCAGGAGTTCTGGCTGCTGGGCCCAATGTCCTCGTTTCACGACCTGGATCGTGCGCGCCGAACGGGCGAAGCTCCAGCCCGGTTTCCACATCTGTGGATAACTGGGGTGCCGTGGATAACTCAGCGCGCCTCGGCGAGGAGCTCGGCCACCCGTGCGACGCCTTCGACCAGGTCATCTTCGGCGAGGGCGTAGGAGAATCGGAAGTAGCCCGGCGTGCCGAACGCTTCGCCGGGGACCACGGCTACCTCGGCGTGCCGCAGGATGAGGTCCGCCAGTTCGACGGTGTTCGCCGGTGTCTGGCCCCGCAGCTCTTTGCCGAGCAACGCCTTCACCGACGGGTAGGCGTAGAACGCGCCCTGCGGGGTCGGGCAGTCGACACCTGGGATGTCGGAGAGCAGCGACACGATCCGCTTGCGCCGCGCATCGAAGGCCACGCGCATCTCTTCGACCGCGTCCAGCGGCCCGGCGATGGCCGCGAGTGCCGCCCGCTGCGACACGTTGGCCACGTTGCCGCACAGGTGCGACTGGTACGAGGAGGCCGCCTTGATCACGTCCGCCGGGCCTGCCATCCAGCCGACTCGCCAGCCGGTCATCGAGTAGGTCTTGGCGACGCCGTTGAGGATGACCGTGGTGTCGGCCAGTTCCGGCACCACAGCGGAGATCGACTCCGCCCGCACGCCGTCGTAAACCAGGTGCTCGTAGATCTCGTCGGTGACCACCCAGATGCCGTGCTCGAGCGCCCAGCGGCCGATCTCTTCGACCAGCTCACGCGGATAGACCGCGCCGGTCGGGTTCGACGGCGAGTTGAACAGCAGCACCTTCGTCCGGTCCGTCCGCGCCGACTCGAGCTGCGCCACACTCACCCGGTAGCCGGTGGTCTCGTCGGCGGTGACCTGTACCGGCACCGCCCCGGCGAGCTTGATCGACTCCGGGTAGGTGGTCCAGTACGGCGCGAGCAGCAGCACCTCGTCACCCGGGTCGCACAACGTGGCGAACGCCGAGTAGACCGCCTGCTTGCCGCCGTTGGTGACCAGCACCTGCGAAGCCGCGAGCTCGACGCCCGAATCGCGCTTGGTCTTCGCCGCGATCGCCTCGCGCAGCTCCGGCAGGCCCGCCGCCGCGGTGTAGCCGTGGTTCGCGCGGTCGGTGACGGCCTTGGCCGCCGCGTCGACGATGTAGTCGGGGGTGGGGAAGTCGGGCTGGCCGGCACCGAAGCCGACCACCGGGCGCCCCTTGGCCTTGAGCTCCTTCGCCTTGGCGTCGACGGCGAGCGTCGCCGACGGCTGGATGCCCGCGATGCGTGCCGAGATCCGGGAGCGTGAACTGGTTGGCGATGCGTTGTTCGGTGCGACCATGGCCCCCATAGTTTCACGTGAGCGGCCCGACTGATGCACGAGGCCGTGGTTGCCGTACACTTCCCAACTTGGAACGCCAACGCGCTGTACCGGTCTTGCCAGACCGGTAGTGTCGGCGTGTCCGAAGCACGCGCAGGAGAGCTGGCCTCGGCCGGGAGCTCATGCGAAGGGGTGTAGCTCAACTGGCAGAGCAGCGGTCTCCAAAACCGCAGGTTGCAGGTTCAAGTCCTGTCACCCCTGCAAGCTTGAGACATGACGATACGGTCAATGGTGTTAAGGAGTGCCTTGTGAGCGACGAGGGCGAGAAGGACATGGGCAAGGACGCTGAGCGTCCGGCCCGTCCGGAACCCGCCGGTAGCCGGCGGGCCCGCCGTGACGCCGCTCGCGCCGAAGGTGAGCAGAGCGGCAAAACCGGATCGGCGAAGGGCAAGTCGGCCAAGGGTAAGTCGGCGGGGTCGGCCCCGGCAGGCCGCACCGACGGCACCTCGCCCCCGATCGGGACCAAGCGCGACAAGACCGAAGAGAAGCTGCCGCTGCCGAAGCGGATCGCGCGCTACATTCGCGAGGTTGTCGCCGAGCTCCGCAAGGTCATCTGGCCGACCCGCAAGCAGATGGTGACTTACACCATCGTGGTACTCGCCTTCGTGGCGTTCATGGTCGGCCTGGTCGCGCTGCTGGACTGGGTCTTCGGCCAGGCCATGTTCGCGTTGTTCGGCTGAGCGCGCACGACCGCGGTGCCGCAGGATAGATGTGGACCGCAATGCGAGAGATTGAGAGGACCGCAACGTGACATCCGAAAACGGCACGGCAGCCGGTGAGGAGCTGACCGACGTGACGGATGAGCTGTCGGCGGAGACCGAGTCGGCCACCGACGGTGCCGAGGCGGCCGTCGACACCGATGCCACTGAAGCCACCGAGGCTGCGGAAGCCTCGGAAGCCGAGCCGGCCGGAGAGCCGGCCGAAGCGTCGGCCGCAGCCGAAGAACCAGCAGAGCCCGAAGAGGTCGACCCCGTCGCGCAACTGAAAGAAGACCTGCGCAAGGCGCCGGGCGAGTGGTACGTGGTGCATTCCTACGCCGGCTACGAGAACAAGGTCAAGACCAACCTGGAGATGCGCACCCAGACGCTCGACGTCGAGGACTTCATCTTCCAGATCGAGGTGCCGACCGAAGAGGTCACCGAGATCAAGAACGGCCAGCGCAAGCAGGTGCAGCGCAAGGTGCTGCCCGGCTACATCCTGGTCAGGATGGAGCTCAATGACGCGTCGTGGAGCGCGGTCCGCAACACGCCTGGTGTCACCGGATTCATCGGCGCGACCAGTCACCCGTCGCCGCTGACCATCGCCGAGGTCGTCAAGTTTCTGCTGCCGAAGGCCGAGCAGGCCGCGCCGTCGAAGGCCGCGAAGGGTGCGGCCGCGCAGGCGGGTGCGCCGTCGGGCGAGGTCGTCGAGGTCGACTTCGAGGTCGGCGAGTCGGTGACCGTGATGGACGGCCCGTTCGCGACGCTGCCGGCGACGATATCCGAGGTCAACGCCGACGCGCAGAAGCTGAAGGTCCTGGTGTCCATCTTCGGCAGGGAGACCCCCGTCGAGTTGTCGTTCACCCAGGTCTCCAAGATCTGATCGGCCGCATGGCGGCTGACAGTCCTCGTGCTTGAAGGCAGGTGCACGAGGAACGCATGACTGAATAGGAAACGAGAATGCCACCCAAGAAGAAGAAACTCGCAGCGATCATCAAGCTGCAGATCTCGGCGGGGGCCGCGAACCCGGCTCCGCCGGTCGGCCCAGCGCTGGGTCAGCACGGCGTCAACATCATGGAGTTCTGCAAGGCCTACAACGCCGCGACCGAGTCGCAGCGTGGCAACGTGGTGCCCGTCGAGATCTCGGTGTATGAGGACCGCTCGTTCGACTTCAAGCTCAAGACCCCGCCCGCCGCGAAGCTGCTGCTCAAGGCCGCAGGCGTGGAGAAGGGCTCCGGCGAACCGCACAAGAACAAGGTCGCGTCGGTCACCTGGGATCAGGTGAAGGAGATCGCCGAGACGAAGAAGTCCGACCTCAACGCCAACGACATCGACCAGGCAGCCAAGATCATCGCAGGTACCGCAAGGTCCATGGGGATCACCGTCGAGTAATTCCCGCAGGACCGTGGGAGGGCCAAGCGCTGGCCCGCACCACAACTGATCCGCGCCGCACCACGCGGCACAACCGTAGAGACGAAGGACAGAGCATGACCAAGCGCAGCAAGGCCTACCGTCAGGCCGCCGAGCAGATCGACCACGCGCGGCTGTACGCGCCGCTGGAGGCCGCGAAGCTCGCGAAGGAAACGTCCAAGGTGAAGCTGGACGCCACCGTCGAGGTCGCGATGCGGCTCGGCGTCGACCCCCGTAAGGCCGACCAGATGGTCCGCGGCACCGTGAACCTGCCGCACGGTACCGGTAAGACCGTCCGCGTGATCGTCTTCGCCACCGGCGACAAGGCCGTCGAGGCCGAAGCCGCCGGTGCCGACGAGGTCGGCGCGGAAGACTTGATCGAGCGCATCCAGGGTGGCTGGCTCGATTTCGACGCCGCGATCGCGACGCCGGACCAGATGGCCAAGGTTGGCCGCATCGCCCGCATCCTCGGCCCGCGTGGCCTGATGCCCAACCCGAAGACCGGCACCGTGACGCCCAACGTCACCAAGGCCGTCGCCGACATCAAGGGCGGCAAGGTCAGCTTCCGGGTGGACAAGCAGGCCAACCTGCACATGATCATCGGCAAGGCGTCGTTCGACGTCGAAAAGCTGGTGGAGAACTACGCCGCCGCCCTCGACGAGGTCATGCGTGCCAAGCCGTCCTCGGCCAAGGGCCGGTTCGTCCAGAAGATCACCTTCTCGACGACCATGGGCCCCGGCATCCCGGTGGACCCGGCGCGCACCCGCAACCTGCTCGAGGTCGAGGCGTAAGCACAAGAAGCACGATCGTTAACCGTGAAGGCCGGCTGAGGGAAACCTCGCCGGCCTTCACGGCGTTCGGCGTTGGCTACCCTGTCGTCGTCGGCGCCGGGCAGGTGCGCGGACCGGCTTCGTGCCCGGTGATGAGCCACTGCTGGCCCTTCGCGCGCGCCAGCTTGGTGACGGTGAACGTGCCGAGCGCGGGCCCGTCGGAGATGCCTGCCGGGCCGGTGGCCACCGCGCAGGAGTCGACGGTGAAGCTCTCGCCCGGCGCCAAGGCCGCGACCTCGTCGTATTCATCGATGGGAACGCTGCGCGGCAACGACTGGACGTAGCGGGTCACATGGGACACCTCGGCGTGCAGCGCGATCACCGCCGCCGAGCACTTGCCGTGCCCGAAATTGCGCGCGAACTGCTCACGTGCCGCGTCGTCGAACCGCAGGCAGACCTTGCCGACCTGCGGCTTACCGGTCTCCGGGTCCGGCTGCGCGATCCTGGCGTAGACCCGGCGCACCGCGGCGTAGGGGTCGCTGGCGTAGAGCACGGTCGCCTCGGCCTTTTTGCCACCCTGCCCGGCGAGTTCCTCGTTGGAGATCGCGTCGCCACCGCCGAGGAAGTGGTTGATCGCCCAGGCCACACCGATGATGGCCGCGATGAGGACCAGGAACGCGGTGAGCAGCTTGCCGCCGAGGCCGACCAGCCAGGCCGGGGGCCGGCGGC
Source organism: Actinophytocola sp. (assembly GCA_009379975.1). Taxonomy (GTDB): domain Bacteria; phylum Actinomycetota; class Actinomycetes; order Mycobacteriales; family Pseudonocardiaceae; genus WHSS01. The sequence continues at coordinate 44,091 of WHSS01000009.1, read as the reverse complement.
GCTCGCGGCGCAGCGGCCCGGTCAGCTCGGTGGACTCGGCCTCGTCCGAAGGAGGCTGCTCGAGCTCACCGGGTTGCCGGGGAACGAGGTCCTGCCCGCGCTGTGACTGCTGGAACTCCTGGAAACGTTGGAACTCCTGGAACTGGCGAAACTGCTCCGCATCGGTCTCCGCTGGGTCCGGCTCGTCGCCTGGGCGCTGCTCCATCACGCCCCCATGATGCCGGATCGACCGCACGGCGTACCCGCGCGTCGCCGTCGGGTGGGCGTGCCGTATTCTTCTGGATGGTTCTACCGAAGACCGTTGGTCTTTCGCGCGCCGTCAGGTTCGCGAAACGAAGGTCCCGCAGACGAGCGGGCGGCCGGCGCAGGAGGAACGAGGCTCGTCGCGTGCTCGCACGCGCTTCAACGCCCCGCGCCCACTGCGCCGGGGCGTTTTGTCGTCTCTTGGCTCCTTCTCCCCCGCGGTCACCAGCAGGGCTGTCAACAGTTGAACACAGCCAAGAGATATGAGAGGAGGCGATCATGGCGAAGCCCGACAAGGTGGCGGCCGTCGCCGAGATCGCGGACAGGTTCCGCAACAGCTCGGCTGCCGTTGTCACCGAGTACACCGGCCTCTCCGTTTCCCAGCTCACCGAGCTGCGTCGCGCTCTCGGCTCTGGCGCCAAGTACCGGGTCGCGAAGAACACCCTCGTGAAGCGTGCCGCCGACGAGGCGGGCATCGAGGGCCTTGACGATCTCTTCATCGGGCCGACCGCTATCGCCTTCATTGAGGGCGAGCCGGTCGACGCGGCGAAGGCACTCAAGAAGTTCTCGAAGGACAACAACGCCCTTGTCGTCAAGGGCGGCTACATGGACGGTCGTCCGATCACGGTGGAGGAGTTCTCCACCCTGGCCGACCTCGAGAGCCGTGAGGTGCTGCTCTCGAAGGCCGCAGGCGCGTTCAAGGCGAAGTTGTCCCAGGCCGCCGCGCTGTTCGCGGCACCAGCCTCCCAGGTCGCTCGCATGTCCGCGGCACTCGAGGACAAGCGCAAGGCCGAAGCGGGCGAATAGCGACCGGTACCCGGCCGAGAGCCGAACCACAACCCGATAACCGACCACCACAGGGAACCAGCACTCCCTGACCCAGAAAGGAAGGCCACCATGGCCAAGCTCAGCACCGACGAGCTGCTTGACGTTTTCAAGGAGCTGACCCTGATCGAGCTCTCCGAGTTCGTGAAGGCGTTCGAGGAGACCTTCGACGTGACCGCGGCCGCTCCGGTCGCCGCCGTTGCCGCGCCGGGTGGCGCAGCGCCCGCCGAGGCCGCCGAGGAGCAGAACGAGTTCGACGTCGTCCTCGAGGGCGCCGGCGACAAGAAGATCCAGGTCATCAAGGTCGTGCGCGAGGTCGTTTCCGGCCTCGGCCTCAAGGAGGCCAAGGAGCTCGTCGAGAGCGCCCCGAAGGCCATCGTCGAGAAGGTCGACAAGGAGGCCGCCGAGGCGGCGAAGGAGAAGCTCGAGGGCGCCGGCGCGAAGGTCAGCATCAAGTAATCTCGGCTTTACTTCGGTTAGAAATCCAGGAAGCGGGCAGGCATATCGATGCCTGCCCGCTTCGCTGTGCGTGCCGAGCGCGCCACGTCTACTTCCGATTATGACGTGTGACACGTTCGAGGTAAGTTCCCATGAGTCACGCGGAGATGACGATGACGGTGCGGCCGCAGAAAAGTTCATGACCGTTGAGTAACCTGTCCGCACTCGGTTCGTTGCACGGGATGAGCGCGGGAAATGCGACGTTGGTTCACGTGCATGCCGAGGACCGGATCGGACCACAAGCTCGATGAAACTGATTCAGGAGGTCCTATGGGTGCCGAGGTGGTCGTCGAGGGGCTGACGAAGTCGTTCGGTAGCACCAACATTTGGCGCGACGTGACGTTGTCACTGCCACCGGGTGAGGTGTCGGCGATGCTCGGGCCCTCCGGTACCGGCAAGTCGGTGTTCCTGAAGTCCATGATCGGCCTGCTCAAGCCCGACAGCGGCAAGTGCGTCATCAACGGCGTCGACATCGTGCAGTGCTCGGAGCGTGAGCTCTACGAGACGCGCAAGCTCTTCGGCGTGCTGTTCCAGGACGGCGCGCTGTTCGGTTCGATGAACCTCTTCGACAACGTGGCGTTCCCGCTGCGCGAGCACACCAAGAAGTCCGAGTCCGAGATCAAGCGGATCGTGCTCGAGAAGCTGGAGATGACCGGCCTCAAGGGCGCCGAGACCAAGCTGCCCGGCGAGATCTCCGGCGGTATGCGCAAGCGTGCGGGGCTGGCTCGCGCGCTGGTGCTCGACCCCGAGATCATCCTGTGCGACGAGCCGGACTCGGGCCTCGATCCGGTCCGCACCGCGTACCTCTCGCAGCTGCTGATCGACCTGAACGCGCAGATCGACGCCACCATCCTGGTCGTGACCCATAACATCAACCTGGCGCGCACGCTGCCGGACAACCTCGGCATGCTCTTCCGTAAGGAACTGGTCATGTTCGGCCCGCGCGAGGTGCTGCTGACCTCGGACGAGCCGGTGGTGGAGCAGTTCCTCAACGGCAAGCGGATCGGGCCGATCGGCATGTCGGAGGAGAAGGACAGCGCCCAGTTGGCGCAGGAGCAGGCGATGCTCGAAGCCGGTCACCACCACGGTGGCACCGAGGACGTCCGTGGTGTGGTGCCGCAGATCCAGCCCACTCCCGGCCTGCCGGAGCGGCAAGGCGACCGGCGCCGCAAGGACCGCGTCATGCAGATGATGCACACGCTGCCCGCCCCGGCGCAGGAAGCGATCATCGACTCGCTCACCCCCGAGGAGCAGCGCCATTACGGCGTGCGGCCGCGTTCGCTGGTCGGCGCGGGCCGATCGGGCGCGAGCGGGAATCCCGGGAGCGCCGGAAACACCCTGCCGCTCGATACCTCGGACGCCCAGCGCGGCCAGTTGCCCGCCGATGAGGTCGCGAGCCTGCCGCAGCAAGACTGGAACGCACAGACGCAGCGCATGCAGCATCGCCGTGACGTGCCGCCAGGGCAGGGCGGGGTCCAGTGACCGCTCCCGGTTCCGCCCTGAAGATCCCCGGCAGGGGCATGCTGGAGCAGACCGGCAAGCTCTTCGCGCTGGGGCTCGACGTCATCCGTGGCAGTTTCCAGCGCCCGTTCCAGGCAAGGGAGTTCATCCAGCAGGCGTGGTTCATCGCCGGCGTGTCGATCCTGCCCGCCATGCTGGTGGCCATCCCGTTCGGCGCGGTCGTCTCGCTGCAGCTCGGCTCGCTGGTCTCCCAGCTCGGCGCCCAGTCGTTCACCGGTGCGGCCAGCGTGCTCGCCATCATCCAGCAGGCCTCGCCGATCGTGGTCGCGCTCATCGTGGCGGGCGCGGCCGGGTCGGCGATCTGCGCGGACATCGGCGCGCGCACGATCCGCGAAGAGATCGACGCGATGGAGGTGCTCGGCGTCTCGGCCGTGCAGCGCCTCGTCGTTCCGCGGGTGCTCGCGTGCATGCTCGTCGCGCTGCTGCTCAACGGCGTGGTCAGTGTCGTCGGCGTGCTCGGCGGCTATTTCTTCAACGTGGTGCTGCAGGGCGGGACACCGGGCGCGTACCTCGCCAGCTTCTCCGCCCTCGCGCAGCTGCCCGATCTGTGGATCAGTGAGATCAAGGCGGTGTTGTTCGGCTTCATGGCAGGCGTGGTGGCCTGCTACCGGGGGCTGCACCCGCCTCCCGGGCCGAAGGGCGTGGGTGACGCGGTCAACCAGTCCGTCGTCATCACGTTCCTGCTGTTGTTCTTCGTCAACTTCATCTTGACCGCCGTCTACCTGACGGTCGTCCCGCCGAAGACAGGGTGATGCGGAGATGCCGACCTTACCGGCTGCTCGACTTGGCCAAGCGAGGGTAGGACGGAGTTCTGCCCGAGTGGTCGAAGTGGTGACATGCATCGTTGAGGTGGTCGTGTGGCGTCGAGCAGTCCGGGGTGGCCAATGACGCTGAACACCCTCTCCAAGAACGCGCGGAAAGCGGTCAACGCGCCGCTCGGCAGGCTCGATGACCTCGGCGACCAGCTCTCCTTCTACGTCAGGGCGCTGGCATGGGTACCGAAGACCGCGGTGCACTACACCAAAGAGGTGCTGCGGCTGCTGGCCGAGGTGAGCTTCGGCAGCGGCGCGCTCGCCGTCATCGGCGGCACCGTCGGGGTCATGCTCGGCATGACGCTCTTCGTGGGCATCGTCGTCGGGCTGCAGGGTTATTCCGGCCTCGACCAGATCGGTGCCGCCGCGCTGTCCGGCTTCGCGTCGGCCTACATCAACACCCGTGAGGTGGCCCCGCTGGTCGCCGGTCTCGCGCTGTCCGCGACGGTCGGCGCCGGTTTCACCGCCCAGCTCGGTGCCATGCGCATCTCGGAAGAGATCGACGCGGTCGAGGTCATGGCGGTGCCGAGCCTGCCGTTCCTGGTGACGACGCGGATCATCGCGGGCTTCATCGCGATCATCCCGCTCTACATCATCGGGCTGCTCGCGTCCTATGTCGGTTCTCGGCTGATCGTCGTGTACTTCTACAGTCAGTCGGCCGGAACCTACGACCACTACTTCGAGCTCTTCTTACCCAAGGGCGACGTTTTCATCTCTTTCGCAAAGGTTCTGGTTTTCGCCGTCATAATCATCATGTCGCACTGTTACTACGGATATACGGCATCGGGTGGTCCCGCCGGCGTCGGCGTCGCGGTCGGCAAGGCTGTGAAGACAACGATCGTTGTGGTGGCATTGGTGAACTTCTTCCTCGGCTTCGGCATCTGGGGCACTGACACGTCGGTGAGGATCGCGGGATGAGCGGTTGGGAGCTGCTGGTGTCCCCGGCGAAGGTCACAGAGTGGGAAATCGGATGAGCATGCACGGTGCGGCGACAACGCTGCGACGCAGACTGCTGGGGATCGGCTTCATCGTGCTCGTTATCGCGGGTATCGGGCTCAGTGTCGCGAGCTTCAACCACACTTTCCGCGATTTCACCACGGTGAGCCTGGAGACCGACAAGGTCGGAAACCAGCTGGGCAAGAAGGCCGACGTGAAGGCGCGGGGCCTCATCATCGGCTACGTCTCGGAGATCGTGCAGGGCGAGGAAGGCGCCACGCTGAAGCTCCGGCTGGAGCCGGAGAAGGCCGAGCTGGTGCCGAAGTCCGCGTCGGCCCGGCTGTTGCCGAAGACGCTGTTCGGTGAACGGTTCGTGTCGCTCGAGTTCGACTCTGCCGACGGGCCGAAGCTGTCCGAGGGCGACGTGATCCCGCAGGATCGCTCGGAGACCGCGACCGAGCTCGGCGAGTCGTTCGAGAAGCTGCTGCCGATGTTGCGTGCGGTGCAGCCGCAGAAGCTCAACAGCACGCTGACCGCGATGTCGAACGCGCTCAACGGCCGCGGCGAAGACCTCGGTGAGACGATGAAGGAGCTCGGCGCCTACTTCGGCGAACTGAACCCGCATCTGCCCGAGCTCGAGGAGAACTTCGCGCAGCTGGCCGAGTACTCGGAGAATCTCTCCGACGTCGCGCCCGATCTCGTCAAGGTGCTCGATAACTTCCGGACCGGCTCCAAGACACTGGTCGACAAGCGGCAGACGCTCGCCGAGCTTTACGGCACGATGACTCGCGCCTCGCAAGATCTCGAGGCCTTCCTCGCGGCGAACAAGAACAACATCATCACCCTCGGCAAGGTCTCGCGGGGCACCCTCGAGTTGCTGGCCAAGTACTCGCCCGAGGTGCCGTGCGTCGCCAGTCAGATGGCCGAGGCACTGCCGACCATCGACAAGGCGCTGGGCAAGGGCACCAAGACACCCGGCCTGCGCGCGAAGGTCGTCATCGAACCGAACCAGGAGAAGTACGAACCGGGCCAGGACGAGCCGGCGTTCGACCCGAGTAGGAACTTCGGCGGCTACCGCGGCCCGTGGTGTGTGGATCCGCTGCACCCGGAAATGCCGGATCCGCTGCCGTTCCCGTACAAGTTCCTGTACCTCTACGACGGTTCCGAGCGGCAGCCGGACGCACGTTCCGACCTCGACGACGAGGGACTGCCGTGCGACGCGGTGAACACGTTCGGCAACCGGGTGCCGGAAGCCGTCTCGCGTGAATGCAAGCCGGGAACCTCACCGAACGACCGCAATGGCGGTAGTGCGGCCGCGGGCAATCCCGTGAACACCCCCGAGGAGAACGCCTTGCTCGGTCAGCTGCTGTCCGTGCAGACCGGGATGGACCCGGCGAGCATGCCCAACTGGGGCAGCTTGCTGGTCGGTCCGCTCTATCGCGGAGCGGAGGTGGAGATCCGATGAAGTCAGCGACGCATGTCACCGGCCCGCTGGTCAAGCTGATCATCTTCATCGTCATCACCGTCGTGACGACCGCGATTCTCGGCATCAGCATCGCCAACATCAACATGACGAAGACGAGTACCTACACCGCCCGCTTCTCGGATGCCACGTTGCTGCTGGAGAACGACGACGTGCGGATCTCCGGGGTGCGCGTCGGTCAGGTCACCGACGTGCGGGTGGCCGACCGCAACCAGGCGGAGGTGGAGTTCGCCGTCGACGCGGGCAAGCGGCTGCCGACATCGACCACGGCGACGGTGAAGTTCCGGAACCTCGTCGGGCAGCGCTATGTCTCGCTCGATCCCGGTCCCGAGGCCGATGGCCCGCCACTGCCCAACGACGGCAGTGGCCGGATCCCGATCGAGAACACCCGGCCCGCGCTCGACCTGACCGAACTGTTCAACGGGTTCCGGCCGCTGTTCACCGCGCTCTCGCCCAAGGACATCAATCAGCTCTCGTACCAGATCATCCAGGTGATGCAGGGCGAAGGCGGCACCGTGGAGAGCCTGCTCGCGCACACCGCGTCACTGACGACCACGCTGGCCGAGAAGGACCAGGTGATCGGCGAGGTGATCAACAACCTCAACGTCGTGCTGGACACCCTCAACGCGAAGGGCCCACAGGTGAAGGAGACCGTGGACACCCTGCAGCGACTGGTTTCGGGTCTGGCCGAGGACGCGAAGCCGATCGGTGACGCCGTCGAGTCGATCGACGACCTGGCTCGCACCACGTCGGGCTTCCTCACCGACGCGCGGAAGCCGCTCAAGGACGACATCGCCGAGCTGGGAAGGGCGACGAAGCTGCTCAACGACAATGAGGACCTGATCGAGCACTGGATCACCTTCGGCCCGGAGAAGTACACCACCATCGGCCGCACGGCCAGCTACGGCTCGTGGTTCAACTTCTACGTGTGCTCTTCCGAAGTGACGTTGCGGCTGCCGGGCGGCGCGCCGCCCGTCGAGTTCGAGCCGACGCCCCCGCCGAGGGAAAGGTGCGGCACAGCATGAAGAGCTTCCAACAGCGCAACCCGATCTGGATCGCCCTCTTCGGTATCGCCGTGATCGCGCTCGGTCTCGTCGCCGCGGCGAACTCGGATGAGTTGCCGGTGATCGGCGCGGGCACCACCTACAGTGCGGAGTTCGAAGAGGCGGCCGGGATCAGGAGCGGCAACGAGGTCCGGGTGGCAGGCATCAAGGTCGGCAAGGTCAAGGACGTCGAGCTGGTCGATAACAAGGTGAAGGTGACCTTCTACGTCAAGGACGCCTGGATGGGTGACCGCAGCCGGGCAGGCATCGAGCTGAAGTCGCTGCTCGGGCAGAAGTTCCTCGCCGTCGAACCGGCGGGGGAGAACACGCTCGACCCGTCGACCACCATCCCCATGGAGCGCACCTCGTCGCCGTATGACGTGCTGGAAGCGTTCCGCGGGTTGTCGGAGACCGTCGACGAGATCGACACGCCGCAGCTGGCCAAGAGCTTCGACGTGATCTCGGAGACCTTCGCGAACACCCCGGATGACCTCAAGGGCGCGCTGTCCGGGCTGTCGAAGCTCTCGGACACCATCTCGAAGCGGGACACCGAGCTGTCCAAGCTGCTCAGCAACACCAAGGAGATCAGTGGGACGCTCGCCGACCGGGACGCGCAGCTGGTGAAGCTGATGAAGGACGGCAACGTGCTGCTGGCCGAACTGTCCCGGCGCAAAGAGGCGATCAGTTCGCTGCTGCAGGGCACCCAGCAGCTCGCCGTCACGCTGAACGGCATCGTAGATGACAACGACAAGCAGCTCGGGCCGGTGCTCAAGCAGCTGGATCAGCTGACCGGGATGCTGCACCGCAACCAGAAGGCACTCGGCGACGGCATCGAGGCGTTCGCGCCGTTCGTCCGGCAGTTCAACAACGTCGTCGGCAGCGGCCGCTGGTTCGACAACTACCAGTGCGGGCTGTTGCTGCCGCAGGAAGGCGATTTCAACCAGCAGGGATGTGATCCGCGATGAGTGGTTGGGAGCTTGGCCGGCAGGTCGAGGCGGGCCACCCGCGAAGCTCGCGGAGCAGGGTGGTCCTCCGAGAGGTGTCACGCCGCCTTCGGTCTGGCGATGGTAGGGCGGAGCCCTGCCTGAGCGACCGAACGCCGGGCCACGACGAGACCGAGACGAAGTCGCGATACCGCAGCTCCTTGGCGGCGCAGGCCAAGGTCGCAGAGCTGGAGATGTCATGACCCCAACGACCAGGGTTGGCCAGAACCTCTGGCGCGGCGTCGCGATCGCGTGCGTGCTGGGACTCGTCGTCGCCTTCGGGCTGTGGTGGGCGCTCAAGGACGCAGGCACCAAGACGGTGACCGCGTACTTCCCCACCGCGATCGGCCTGTACGAGGACAACAGCGTGCGGATTCGCGGTGTCGAGATGGGCAGTGTCGCCGCGGTCGAGCCGGAGGGCCACCGCGTCAAGATCACGCTGCAGTTCGACCGCACCGTGCCGATTCCCGCCGACGCGCACGCGGTGCTCGTCGCGCCGTCGCTGGTCAGCGACCGCTACATCCAGTTCACCCCGGCCTACAGCGGCGGCCCGGTGCTGGAGGATGGCGCGATCATCGACCAGGACCGCACGGCGGTGCCGCTCGAGGTCGACGACCTTTACCGGACGCTGATCGAGGTGTCCGACACGCTCGGGCCGAACGGGGCGAACAAGGACGGTTCGCTGTCCCGGCTGCTCGACACGCTGGCGAAGAACTTCAAGGACAACGGCAAGGCGCTCAACGCCACCATCACCAAGCTCGGCAAGGCGCAGGGCACGCTGGCCGATGGCAAGGACGACCTGTTCAGCACCGTCACCAACCTCGCGAAGTTCTCCAAGACGCTGGCCGCCAGTGACGTCGACGTCGCCGAGTTCCAGCAGCGGCTCGCCGACGTCAGCGGCTTCCTCGCGAGCGAGCGGGAGAACCTGTCGAAGACGGTGGAGGTGCTCGGTTCCACGCTGGGCAAGGTGCGCGCCTTCATCGACGACAACAAGGGCAGGCTCAGGTCCAATGTGGACAAGCTGGCGAGCGTGACGAAGGTGCTGGTCGATCAGCGGGCGGCGATCGCGGAGATCTTCGACGTCGGCCCGGTCGCCCTCGGTAACGTCATCAACTCCTACAACGGCGCCACCGGCGCGATCGACGCGCGACCGGTGATCAACGAGTTCTCGCCGCCGCCCATCATGATGGTCTGCGAGTTCATGAAACAGGCGCCGGATCAGCTCGACGGGCTCGGCGAGATCTGCTCGGAGGTGGCGCCGCTCGGGGACGAGCTGCCCTCGGCCGGACAGGTGATCAACAAACTGCAGAAGGGCGAGATCCCCCTGCCGATCGCGGAGCTCATGCAGCTGCAGGGGGGTGATGAGTGATGTGGCGAGGTAAGCGAGGCCCCGGCGCCAGGCGTGCTCGCCGCGCGGCGACCGCCGTCTGCGCGGCGGCCGCTGTGCTGCTGACCGGGTGTGGCAACTTCACCGGCATCTACGACATCCCGCTCCCTGGCGGCGCCGACCTGGGTGAGGACCCGATCGAGGTGAAGGTCCGCTTCCGTGACGTGCTCGACCTGGTGCCGCAGTCCGGGGTCAAGTTCAACGAGGTGGGCATCGGCCGGGTGGAGAAGATCGCGCTCGCCGACGACGGCTGGGACGCCGAGGTCACGATGCTCGTCAACCGTGACGTGAATCTGCCCGCCAACGCCTTGGCCAACGTCAAGCAGTCCAGCCTGCTCGGTGAGAAGTACGTCGAGCTGCTGAACCCGCCGGAGGGCACGGCGGAGGGCGAGCTGAGCAGCGGTACGACCATCCCGATCTCACGCACCAACCGCAACGTGGAGATCGAAGAGGTCCTCGGCGCGCTGTCGATGCTGCTCAACGGCGGCGGTGTCGAGCAGCTCAACACCATCACCAAGGAGCTCAACAAGATCTCGACCGGCAAGGAAGCCGAGATCAAGGCGCTGCTGCGCAACGCGAACGAGCTGGTCGCCGGGCTCGACGGGCAGACGGACAACATCGACCGCGCGTTGAACGGCCTGAACCGGCTGGCGAAGACCCTGCGTAAGGACAAGGAGGTCATCGCCGCCGCGCTCGACGACCTGGCACCGGGCATGGAGGTGCTCGTCGAACAGCGCGAAGACCTGGTGGCGATGTTGAACTCGCTGAAGAAGCTCTCGGCGGTCGCCGTCGACACCATGAACAAGAGCCAGCAGGACTTCGTCGACAACCTCGAGTCGCTGCGGCCAATCCTGCGCAACGTGGCGAAGGCGACCGACCTGCCGCGCGCGCTCGAGCTGCTGGTCTCCTTCCCGTTCGCCGACAGCGCGGTCGCCGGCGTCAAGGGTGACTACTTCAACCTGTTCGCGCGGGTCGACGGGGACATCGAGAACATCGTGGGCAACTTCCGGCGCAACCGGGGTCACCCGGCGCCGGGCCTGCCGCTGGTCAAGGAGCTGCCGATGGAGGAGGGCGAGCTGCTCGACCCGAACCAGCTGCCGGAGCTGCCGCTGGGTTCCTCGGACGGATCCGGCGGAGCCGATGGCTCGGGCGCGGGCAAGTTGTTCGACTCACTCCTGGGAGGCGGTAGCTGATGCTCGTCAAGCGGACGAAAATGCAGCTGGTCGCCTTCGTGGTGATCAGCGTGGTGGCGATCGTGTACGCGCTGATCAGGTTCACCGACATCGGCAAGACCTTCGGGCAGGACATCTACACCGTCTCGATGGAGATGGACGAATCCGGCGGGATCTTCTCCAACGCCGAGGTCACCTATCGCGGGCTCAACGTCGGCCGGGTGGGTGAGCTCAGCCTGACCGACGACGGCTTGGCGATCCAGCTCAATATCGAGCCGGGGACGCCGCGGATCCCGTCAGATCTCGACGCCGTCGTGCTGAACCGGTCGGCGATCGGCGAACAGTTCGTCGACCTGCGGCCGCGCAAGGCAGGCGGGCCGCACCTGACGGATGGGTCGGTCATCCCGGCGGATCGCACCAAGACGCCGCCGGAGACCGCCGAAGTCATCGAGCACTCCTACACTCTCGCCGACAGCGTGCCGATCGAGTCGCTGCGCACCGTCGTCGACGAGTCCTACAACGCGTTCAGCGGCACCGGCGACGACCTGCAACTGCTGATGGACGCGACCCGCGACTTCACCGCCACCGCGCGCCAGCACGTACCGGAGACCGTCGAGCTGCTCCAGTCGGGAAACCGGGTGCTGAAGACGCAGAACGAGCAGATGGGGTCCATCAAGTCCTTCAGCAAGGACCTGCGGCTGCTGTCGGAGACCTTGAAGGACTCCGACGCGGACATCAGGAAGCTGATCGACGCATCGCCGGGCGCCGCACGGGAGCTGAGTTCGGTGGTCAACGAGGTCGGCCCCGGACTGAGCGCGTTGGTCGCGAACCTGGTCACCCTGGGCAATATCTCGGACAGCAGGCTCGAAGGCACCGAACAGGCGCTGATGACCTACCCGGCACTGTCCGCCGGTGCGCTCGCCGTGACGCGCAAGGGCGGGGCCGAAGCGCCGCTCGGGTTGTCGCTGAACCTGTTCGACCCGCCGCCGTGTGTGAAGGGCTACGAAGGCACCGATCGCAGGCCTGGTGACGACACGTCCGACGCGAAGCACAACGCCGAGGCATACTGTGCCGAACCGAAGGGCAGCCCGGTCGCCGTCCGTGGTTCGCAGAACGCGCCGTTCAACGGCATTCCTTCGGTGCCGACCGAGCAGCAGGTGAAGCAGAACGAAGACCGGGACCAGGAGTCGCTCGAGGAGCAAAAGGAGCCGTACACCACGCCGGGTGTCGCGGGTGGGCCGACACTGTCGCTGAACTCGCTCAGCGACCTGCTTGGCCTTGGCGGCTGACAGTATCCCCGATCGGTCCGGACGGGTTGACCGGGATATCACAGGAACTTTCTACGCTGGAGTGCGATGGTGGCGGATCGGCTCGGCCCAGCGAGGGTAGTGCGAAGCCCTGCCCGAGTGGTCGAAGAGGTGAGGTACGTCGCAAGGGCGGCAGCCGTGTGCCGATCCGGCAGCATTGAGGAGGACAAATGACCGACGACGATGCATCCCTCGACGCTGCCGAGAAGCCGGACGAGGCGCAGGCGGATTCCGCAGGCAAGGACTCCGCGGGTAAAGCCGAGCCGACTCCCGAGCCCGCGAGCGACGGGGCGTCCTCGAGCGCGTTGCTTTCGAGCAAGAAGTTCCTCATCACGCTGGGCGTCGCCGCCGTCGCGCTGATCGCCGCCGTGGTGCTGGGCGTGCTGTGGTGGACGAGCGTGTCCAGCGATGAGCACCGTGTCGCCGAGGCGCGGGAGCAGGTCGTGCTGTCCGTCCGGCAGGGGATCACGGCGTACACCGAGATCGACCACACGAAGCCGGACGCTTATCGCGAAGGCCAGCGAGAGATCTCCACCGACGAGCTGTTCCAGCAGAACCAGGGCGGGTGGGACAAGGCTCGCGAGGACATCACCAAGAACGAGATCAAGGTGAAGGCCAAGATTTTCGATGTCGGCGTGCTCGAGCTCAACACGCACAAGGGGGAGGCGGTCGCGCTAGCGGCGATCGAGATCACCCGTAGCGCCAAGGGCATGGAGCCCACCCCCGGCCGGATGCGGATGGTGACGAAGCTGCAGCGGGTGGATGACGAGTGGAAACTCGCCGATATCCAACACGTACCCGAGATCCCGACCGGCGCCTGATCGGAGTTCCGCCAGTGCCATCACACCGCAGACGCCCCACACCCTCGCGCCGCCCGCTGGTCGCGGGATTGCGCAAACCAGGCGTCAAGCCGAGCCCGAGCCCACGGCCACGGCCCGAGGAAACGACCCCGGAGGAGCCGGAAGGCCAGCACGCGGCCGTCGAGGACGTTGAGGAAACCCAGGCCGTCGACGACACCGCGGCCGCAGAAGCCCCAGCGCCTTCGGCTGGGTCCATGCCAGACCGCCCTCGGCCCAAGCAGCGGGACACCGGCGTCGTCAAGCCGACCACGCCGGCCGCTGTGCCCATTAAAGAATCAGCGCCTTCGGCTGTGCCCACTAAAGAATCAGCGCCTTCGGCGCAACCCGAGGCGGCCGAGGCGGAGCCTGCCGTGGCTACCTCGGATCCCAAGACGGCCGATGGTGGCGACAGTGCCGATGGCAAGGGTGCCTCCCGGGACAAGTCGATCTATCTCCTCACCGCCGCGCTCGCGCTGGTGTTCGCCCTGATCGCCGGGTTCTTCACATGGCAATATGTCGACACGAAGATGCTGGCCGGCAACAAGGCGCTCTCCGATGCCGTCGCCACCTCGCAGGTCAAGGAGGAGATCACCGGCGCGGTCGAGACGCTGCTGTCGTACAACTACGCGAAGATCGACGAGCACGAAAACGCCGTGCAGCAGATCCTGGTCACCGACGAGGTCAAGGCCGAGTTCGAGCGCCTCTATGGCGACGTCAAGAAGCGGGCGCCGGAGCAGAAGATCGTGCTGACCACGAAGGTGTCCTACGCCGCGGTGATGGAGTTGGACGGCGACGAGGCACGGCTGCTGGTCTTCGTCGAGCAGGTGGCCGCCCGCGACAAGTCCGAGGAGCGCAGCACCGGTGGCGGCCAGTTGACGGTGAACGCGCAGCAACGGGACGGCAAGTGGCGCATCGCGGGCCTTGACACCTACGGCGAGATCAAGAAGCCGGCGGGTCAGGGCGGCGACAAAAAGCCCGACGGCGGCTGAAAGCGCCTTTCACTCCGCTCAGTGGACTGAAGGCGTCTTTCAGCGCCCGGAGCACGGGTCCTTGGGCGAAGATCACACACCCGAGGCGCCCTTTGTCTCGTCGGCGGCTTGACGGAACGGCTCGCTCACGCCACCCTGGATCGTGACAGCTGCACGCGAAAGCGTCCGTGTATCACCTCACTTGATCGTAGTGTGCGGCTACGAAAAGAGGCTGGGCCCCGATGCGCGTGCCCCCTCGACAACGGGCGCTTTCGTGGCTAAACTACTCTGTTGCGCTGCCCGCTTTGATGCTGCCCAGAGCCAGGCGCTACGATAGTGGGCACCACCGCACCCTGACAGCCAGCGATCTCAAGTTGCCATCTTGCATGCCACCTTGGCGTTGCTTCTGTCCAACCGCTTATCTGTCCCCGGAAGGACGCATCTTGGCAGTCTCTCCCGCGAACCAAGCCAACATTGCGAGCCCATCGGAGATTCCTGGAGCACCCCAACGGGTCTCATTCGCAAAAATTCATGAGCCGCTCAACCTGCCTGACCTGCTGGATGTGCAGATCAAGTCGTTTGAGTGGTTCACCGGCGACGAAGCATGGTTCGAGCGCCGGGTGAACGAAGGCGATGACGACCCGGTCGGCGGGCTCGCGGAAGTTCTGAACGAGATCTCGCCGATCGAGGACTTCTCCGGTTCGATGTCACTCTCCTTCGCCGACCCACGCTTCGACGAGGTCAAGGCCTCCGTCGAGGAGTGCAAGGACAAGGACATGACGTACGCGGCACCGCTGTTCGTCACGGCCGAGTTCGTCAACAACAACACTGGCGAGATCAAGAGCCAGACGGTCTTCATGGGTGACTTCCCCGTCATGACCGACAAGGGCACGTTCGTCATCAACGGCACCGAGCGTGTCGTGGTGTCGCAGCTGGTCCGTTCGCCCGGTGTCTACTTCGACCAGGCGATCGACAAGGCGACCGACAAAGACGTCTTCAGCGTCAAGATCATCCCGAGCCGCGGTGCCTGGCTCGAGTTCGACGTCGACAAGCGCGACACCGTCGGTGTCCGCATCGACCGCAAGCGCAGGCAGCCGATCACCGTGCTCCTGAAGGCGCTCGGCTGGTCGGCGGAGGCGATCCGGGAGCGGTTCGGTTTCTCCGAGACGCTGATGGCGACGCTGGAGAAGGACCACACCGCGGGGACCGACGAGGCGCTGCTGGACATCTACCGCAAGCTGCGCCCGGGTGAGCCGCCGACCAAGGAGAGCGCGCAGACGCTGCTGGAGAACCTGTTCTTCAAGAACAAGCGCTACGACCTCGCGCGCGTCGGTCGCTACAAGATCAACAAGAAGCTCGGCCTCAGCTCGCCGTATGAGAGCGGCACGCTGACCGAGGAAGACATCGTCTCGACCATCGAGTACCTGGTGCGACTGCACTCGGGCGAGACCAAGATGACCTCGGTCACGGGCGAGGAAGTCCCGGTCGAGACCGATGACATCGACCACTTCGGTAACCGCAGGCTGCGCACCGTCGGTGAGCTGATCCAGAACCAGATCCGGGTCGGCCTCTCACGCATGGAGCGCGTGGTCCGTGAGCGGATGACGACGCAGGACGTCGAGGCCATCACGCCGCAGACGCTGATCAACATCCGTCCCGTCGTGGCGGCGATCAAGGAGTTCTTCGGCACTTCGCAGCTCTCGCAGTTCATGCAGCAGACCAACCCGGTCGACGGTCTGACCCACAAGCGCCGCCTGTCGGCGCTGGGCCCCGGCGGTCTGTCCCGTGAGCGCGCCGGCATGGAGGTCCGTGACGTCCACCCGTCGCACTACGGCCGCATGTGCCCGATCGAGACGCCGGAAGGCCCGAACATCGGCCTGATCGGCTCGCTGTGCTCCTACGCGCGGGTCAACCCGTTCGGGTTCATCGAGACCCCGTACCGCAAGGTCGTCGAGGGCCAGGTCACCGACCACGTCGACTACCTGACCGCGGACGAGGAAGACCGGTTCGTGAAGGCGCAGGCCAACGCACCGATCGATGATGACGGCACCTTCGTCGAAGACCGGGTCCTTGTCCGTAAGAAGGGCGGCGAGGTCGAGCTGATCGACCCGCTCGACGTGGACTACATGGACGTGTCGCCGCGCCAGATGGTGTCGGTCGCCACGGCGATGATCCCGTTCCTCGAGCACGACGACGCCAACCGCGCGCTGATGGGTGCCAACATGCAGCGCCAGGCGGTGCCGCTGCTGCGCAGCCAGTCGCCGCTGGTGGGCACCGGTGTCGAGCTGCGTGCCGCGATCGACTCCGGTGACGTGCTGCTCGCCGAGCAGGCGGGTGTGGTCGAGGAGGTCTCGGCCGACCTGATCACCGTCATGCACGACGACGGCAGCAGGCGCAGCTACGGGCTGTACAAGTTCCGCCGCTCGAACCACGGCACCTGCTTCAACCACCGCCCGATCGTCGCCGAAGGTGACCGAGTCGAGGTGGGCCAGGTCATCGCCGACGGCCCGTCCACCGAGAACGGTGAGGTGGCGCTCGGCAAGAACCTGCTCGTGGCGATCATGCCGTGGGAAGGCCACAACTACGAGGACGCCATCGTCATCTCGGAGCGGCTGGTGCAGGACGACGTGCTCACCTCGATCCACATCGAGGAGCACGAGATCGACGCTCGTGACACCAAGCTCGGCGCGGAGGAGATCACCCGGGACATCCCGAACGTCTCCGAAGACGTGCTCGCCGACCTCGACGAGCGCGGCATCATCCGCATCGGCGCCGAGGTGTACCCCGGCGACATCCTGGTCGGCAAGGTCACGCCCAAGGGTGAGACCGAGCTGACCCCGGAGGAGCGCCTGCTGCGGGCGATCTTCGGCGAGAAGGCACGCGAAGTGCGTGACACCTCGCTCAAGGTGCCGCACGGTGAGACCGGCAAGGTCATCGGCATCCGGATGTTCTCGCGGGACGACGACGACGAGTTGCCGCCCGGCGTCAACGAGCTGGTGCGGGTCTACGTCGCCAAGAAGAGCAAGATCCAGCCGGGTGACAAGCTCGCGGGCCGTCACGGCAACAAGGGCGTCATCGGCAAGATCCTGCCGATCGAGGACATGCCGTTCCTCGAGGACGGCACCGCGGTCGACGTCGTGCTGAACACGCACGGTGTGCCGCGTCGTATGAACATCGGGCAGATCCTCGAACTGCACCTCGGCTGGCTCGCCTCGCAGGGGTGGAAGATCGAGGGTGACCCCGACTGGGCGAAGAACCTCAACGACGAGCTGCGGGAGATCGAGCCGGGCACCAACACGGCGACCCCGGTCTTCGACGGCGCCAAGGAGGATGAGCTCACCGGCCTGCTCGGCTGCACCAACCCGAACCGTGACGGCGAGCGCATGGTGCACACCGACGGCAAGGCGACGCTGCTCGACGGTCGTTCCGGTGAGCCGTACCCGTACCCGGTCTCGATCGGTTACATGTACATCCTCAAGCTCCACCACATGATCGACGACAAGATCCACGCTCGCTCCACCGGGCCGTACTCGATGATCACCCAGCAGCCGCTCGGTGGTAAGGCGCAGTTCGGTGGCCAGCGCTTCGGTGAGATGGAGTGCTGGGCGATGCAGGCCTACGGGGCCGCGTACTCGCTGCAGGAGCTGCTCACGATCAAGTCGGACGACGTGGTGGGCCGGGTGAAGGTCTACGAGGCCATCGTCAAGGGGGAGAACATCCCCGAGCCGGGTATCCCGGAGTCGTTCAAGGTGTTGCTCAAGGAGCTGCAGTCACTGTGCCTCAACGTCGAGGTGCTCTCGAGCGACGGTGCCGCGATCGAAATGCGCGACACCGACGACGAGGACCTCGAACGGGCCGCCGCCAACCTCGGCATCAACCTGTCCCGCAATGAGTCGCCCTCAGTCGACGACGTGATGCATTGATGAGTGGTCTTGTCGCAACGTCGTGCCTACCCAACGGCACCTCAGGGGACCGTGACGGTAGCCAGTCAAAGGAAATCATGCGTCGTAACACTTATTTCCCAACGCAACTACGGCAAAAGTTCGGGGAGGCGGTCTAGCCGTGCTGGATGTCAATTTCTTCGACGAGCTCCGCATCGGCCTTGCCACTGCCGACGACATTCGCCAGTGGTCCTTTGGTGAGGTGAAGAAGCCGGAGACCATCAACTACCGCACGCTGAAGCCGGAGAAGGACGGGCTCTTCTGCGAGAAGATCTTCGGTCCCACCCGGGACTGGGAGTGCTACTGCGGCAAGTACAAGCGCGTGCGCTTCAAGGGCATCATCTGCGAGCGCTGCGGTGTCGAGGTCACTCGTGCCAAGGTGCGTCGTGAGCGGATGGGCCACATCGAGCTGGCCGCTCCCGTCACGCACATCTGGTACTTCAAGGGCGTGCCGTCGCGGCTGGGCTACCTGCTCGACCTGGCGCCCAAGGACCTCGAGAAGATCATCTACTTCGCGGCCTACGTCATCACCGGCGTGAACGACGAGCTGCGTCACAATGACCTGCCGACGCTCGAGAACGAGATCAACGCCGAGCGCAAGGCCATCGAGACCAGGCGCGACGCCGATGTCGAGGAGCGGGCGCAGAAGCTCGAGGCCGATCTGGCCGAGCTCGAGGCGGAGAAGGCGAAGTCCGACGTCCGCCGGAAGGTCAAGGAGGGTGGCGAGCGCGAGATGCGCCAGCTCCGTGACCGGGCCAACCGCGAGCTGGACCGGCTCGAAGAGGTGTGGAACACCTTCGCCAAGCTCGAGGTTCGTCAGCTGATCGTCGACGAGCTGCTCTACCGCGAGCTCTACGACCGCTACGGCGAGTACTTCACCGGTGGCATGGGTGCGGCCGCGATCCAGAAGCTGTGCGCCGAGTTCGACATCAACGCCGAGGCCGAGAGCCTGCGCGACACCATCCGTAACGGCAAGGGGCAGAAGAAGCTCCGCGCGCTGAAGCGGCTGAAGGTCGTCGCGGCGTTCCAGGCGACCGGCAACGACCCGCGCGGCATGGTGCTCGACGCCGTTCCGGTCATCCCGCCGGACCTGCGCCCGATGGTGCAGCTCGACGGTGGCCGCTTCGCGACCTCCGATCTCAACGACCTGTACCGCCGCGTGATCAACCGCAACAACCGGTTGAAGCGGCTCATCGACCTCGGTGCGCCCGAGATCATCGTGAACAACGAGAAGCGGATGCTGCAGGAGGCCGTCGACGCGCTGTTCGACAACGGCCGCCGCGGGCGTCCCGTCACCGGCCCTGGCAACCGGCCGTTGAAGTCGTTGTCCGATCTACTCAAGGGCAAGCAGGGCCGGTTCCGCCAGAACCTGCTCGGTAAGCGTGTCGACTACTCGGGCCGTTCGGTCATCATCGCCGGTCCGACGTTGAAGCTGCACCAGTGCGGTCTGCCCAAGCAGATGGCGCTCGAACTGTTCAAGCCGTTCGTCATGAAGCGGCTGGTCGACCTCAACCACGCGCAGAACATCAAGTCCGCCAAGCGGATGGTGGAGCGCTCGCGCGCCCAGGTGTGGGACGTGCTGGAAGAGGTCATCGCCGAGCACCCGGTGCTGCTCAACCGTGCGCCGACGCTGCACCGTCTCGGTATCCAGGCGTTCGAGCCGCAGCTGGTCGAGGGTAAGGCCATCCAGCTGCACCCGCTGGTCTGTGAGGCGTTCAACGCCGACTTCGACGGTGACCAGATGGCGGTTCACGTGCCGCTGTCGGCCGAGGCTCAGGCCGAGGCGCGGATCCTGATGCTGTCGGCGAACAACATCCTCTCGCCTGCTTCGGGTCGCCCGCTTGCCATGCCGCGACTGGACATGGTCACCGGCCTGTACCACCTCACCAGGCTCGATGAGAAGGCCGCGGGCGCAGGCCAGGCGTTCTCCTCGACCGCAGAGGCGATCATGGCCTTCGACCTGCACCTCGTCGGCCTGCATGCGCCGGTGAAGATCCGGGTGAAGGACCGGCAGCCGCCCAAGGACGTCGAAGCGCAGCTCATCGAGGGTGGCTGGGAGCCGGGCAGTGCCTGGCTGGCCGAGACCACGCTGGGCCGCGTGCTGTTCAACGAGTTGCTGCCCGCCGACTACGCGTTCATCAACGAGGCACTGCCGAAGAAGCGGCAGGCCGCCATCGTCAACGACCTGGCGGAGCGGTACTCGATGACGCAGGTGGCGCAGACGCTGGACAAGGTGAAGGACGCCGGCTTCTACTGGGCGACCCGATCCGGTGTCACGGTGTCGATCTCCGACGTGCTGGTCCCGCCGGAGAAGGCGGGCATCCTCGAGAACTACGAGGCCAAGGCGTCGCAGGTCGAGAAGCGCTACCAGCGTGGTCAGCTCTCACACGCCGAGCGCAACAACGAGCTCGTCAAGGTGTGGGCGCAGGCGACGGAAGACGTGGCCGAGGTCATGGAGGCTCACTTCCCCGACGACAACGCGATCGCGATGATCGTGAAGTCCGGTGCGGCGGGCAACATGACCCAGGTCCGTTCGCTCGCCGGTATGCGTGGCCTGGTGTCGAACCCGAAGGGTGAGTACATCCCGCGTCCGATCAAGTCGAACTTCCGTGAGGGCCTGTCGGTCGCGGAGTACTTCATCGCGACGCACGGTGCTCGTAAGGGTCTGGCCGACACCGCCCTGCGGACCGCCGACTCGGGTTACCTGACCCGGCGTCTGGTCGACGTGTCGCAGGATGTCATCGTCCGCGAGATCGACTGCGGTACGCACCGTGGCCTCAACATGCCGATCGCGGAGCAGGGGTCGAACGGCAAGGTCATCTCCGGCGAGCACGTGGAGACCAGTGTCTACGCGCGCACGCTGGCCGACGACGCCGCCGACGCCGACGGCAACGTGGTGGTCAACCGGGGCGACGACCTCGGTGACCCGGCGATCGAGAAGCTGCTGTCGGTCGGTATCACCAAGGCCAAGGTGCGCAGCGTGCTCACCTGTGAGTCGGCCGTCGGTGTGTGTGCGATGTGCTACGGCCGTTCGATGGCGACCGGTCAGCTGGTCGACGTCGGCGAGGCCGTGGGTATCGTCGCCGCGCAGTCCATCGGTGAGCCGGGTACGCAGCTGACGATGCGTACCTTCCACCAGGGCGGTGTCGCCGGTGACGACATCACCACCGGTCTGCCGCGTGTGCAGGAGCTGTTCGAGGCCCGCGTGCCGAAGGGCAAGGCGCCGATCGTCGAGGTCGACGGCCGGGTGCGGATCGAGGAGAGCGAGCGGTTCTGGAAGATCACGCTCATCCCGGACGACGGCAGCGAAGAGATCGTCTACGACAAGCTGTCCAAGCGGCAGCGGCTCGCATTCGGTGCGGACGGCCCGCTCGGCGACGGCGATCACGTCACCGTCGGCCAGCAGCTGCTGGAAGGCACCCCCGACCCGCACGAGGTGCTCCGCGTGCAGGGCCCGCGTGAGGCGCAGATGCACCTCGTCGACGAGGTGCAGAAGGTCTACCGGGCGCAGGGTGTGTCGATCCACGACAAGCACATCGAGGTCATCGTGCGGCAGATGCTGCGCCGCGTCACGATCATCGACTCCGGTGCCACCGACTTCCTGCCTGGCGAGCTGCCGGAGCGGACGAAGTTCGAGGGCATCAACCGGCAGACGGTGGCCGAGGGCGGCGACCCGGCTTCGGGCCGTCCGGTGCTGATGGGTATCACGAAGGCGTCGCTGACCACCGACTCGTGGCTGTCGGCGGCCTCCTTCCAGGAGACCACCCGCGTGCTGACCGACGCCGCCATCAACGGCCGCTCGGACAAGCTCGTCGGCCTCAAGGAGAACGTGATCATCGGTAAGTTGATCCCCGCGGGGACCGGCATCAACCGGTACCGCAACATCCAGGTGCAGCCGACCGAGGAGGCCAGGGTCGCGGCGTACGCGATCCCGTCCTACGACGACGGCTACTACACCCCGGATGTGTTCGGAACCGGCACCGGCGTCGCCGTCCCGCTGGACGACTACGACTTCGGCAGGGATTTCCGCTGATCGTCAGCTGAGTACCGCAGTACCGATTCGGCCCCGGAGCGCCTCCCGCGCACCGGGGCCGAGTCGTGTCCGCGCTCCAAGTCCCGTGACGCGACCGAGCCCCGGGATGGGGGAGGCCACCCGGGGCTCGGTCGTGCCAACACGCGTGGCAGGCTCGGCTACTGGTTAAACGTCGGTGATCTCGTCGAGGAATGCGTCGACGTCGAAGTACTCCTCCTCGGCACCTTCCGGCACGATCTGCCGGATCATCTCGGCGAACTCTTCGGCTTCGGAACGGTCGAGGAACCACGATGCGCGGCCCTGATCGGACTCCACCTGCAACATGAGCAGGCGCTCCTCGAGATCTTCGAACGGCACGAACCGGACATCGCCGATGCCTGCCGGGCCGTGCAGTCCGGCGAGCAGCAGGTCACGGGCGAAAATCCACTCCACCCACTTGTCCGGCCCTGCCTGGAAGGCGACGGTCACCGAGTACGGTTCGTTCGCTTGGAACGACCAGCGGGAAAGTACGGGGGCATGCTCGCTGAGCAGGTTGATGAACCGGTCCTGGCGCACGGTGTTGGCGTTCATGTCGCCCTCCTCGTGGTCGTCTCTGCCGGCGCTGTTGCCGGCCGCGATCGGATGTG
Source organism: Actinophytocola sp. (assembly GCA_009379975.1). Taxonomy (GTDB): domain Bacteria; phylum Actinomycetota; class Actinomycetes; order Mycobacteriales; family Pseudonocardiaceae; genus WHSS01. The sequence continues at coordinate 21,474 of WHSS01000009.1, read as the reverse complement.
TCGCATGAGAGATCTCCGAACGTCGCGGCGATGACGCACCTGCTGCCAATGTCAGCCAATATGGTGTTTCGGCCGTCACATGTGTAACGCCCCAGGCCAGGAGTGCGATGAAGTGCGTCGGCCCGGCTGAAAGACGCCTTCAGTCCGTTGGATGGAGTGAGTGGCCCTTTCAGTCCGTTGAGCGGACTGAAGTGCGTCAGCGCGCGGTTTGGGTCGGCTCGGACTCCTTCGGCCTGCGGCGGCGCAGGAGCATGAGTTTGCCCAGCACCAGCCCGCCGACCAGGAGCACCAGGCCCCACACCGTCAGTTCGACGGCCGCGCCGGTGCCTTCGATCACGGGATGCCACCACACCGGCCCGATGGCCACGTCGACGGCTTCACCCGCCTGGGGCCGGTCGCGGGCCAAGCCAAGCCACTGCGAGCCGTCGACCTGGTGAACCTCGCCACCGAGGCGGTAGCTGCCGCTGAGGTAGAAGCGCGGTACCTCGCAGTCTTCGCACTTACGAGCCTCGACATCGCTCACCGCCAGCGTGACGTGCTCGGCGACCCCGAACAGCGCGAGCGACCCGTTGCCGACCAGCGCGAGCCCCGGCACCACCAGCGCGACGGCGACCAGCATCCGGAGCATCACCGCCCGCTGTGACAGCGCGGGCAGCCCGGCGGTCTCACGGCGGGCGGCAAGGGGCCGGTGCACGATCGCGCCGAGCGCGGGCGCCAGGCCGAGCGCGCAGAACAGGATCACCACGGGGGCGTCGGGGAGCCACTGGGAGAGTACGACGAGCGCTCCGCCGAGCACGACCAACCAGGCCAGCCACTTGAGCGTGGTGTACTGGTCATCGGCGTACTCGATGGCTCGCCACGACTCCGGCCCCACCTCGGTGCTGCCCAGCAGGGCCACGAAAGCGGACGGATCAGGCGGGGCAGCGGGTCCACCCGCCGGCGCCTGCGGTTGATACCGCCACACCGCGGAGTCGACGGCGCGGGCGAACTGAACCAGGTGGCGGCCCGCCTCGAACAGGCCCTCCCGGCCGAGCTTGCGGTACCGCCCGGTCCACAGCGCGCCCTGCTGGAAGGCGAGTGGGCCGAGGCGGAACCAGCGCTCACCTTTGAGTAGCGCGACGACCTCGGGAGTCAGCACCCGGCGAGCGAACTCCGGGTCAGCGGTACGAACCGTGAACTGCTCATCGAAGTCGCTGTCACCGGATTCGAACCACACCAGTTCCTCGTCCGGGTCAAGGGCGGCCGCCATGGTGCCGGAGAGATGCGACTCCTCGAACGGACCCATCATGTGCGGATCCGGCCCATCGGCGGCCAGCTGGCGTTCCATCTGGGTCCGCGGCCGGATCAGCAGCGTCGGCACCGACGGCGTGCGCAGCTGCGTCAGCGTGTGGTGATTGGCCAGCCGCGCCAGCTTCTGGAAGCTGCCCGGCTTGCGTGACCCGAAGTCATCCATACCTTCCGGCGCACCATCGACGTACTCGACGCCCAGCAGCCGATGATCGTGCAGGTTGAACTCGATCGCGTGTGAGAACCGGCCGCCTTGATCGGTGGCGGCGACGGCGTGGCGCCCGCTGGGCAGCACGCCGAACGCCGGCCGTTCCCAGCCGCCCATCTCGTACACCACGCCGCCGGTCCGCTCGGCCAGCCGGGTGAGCCAGCCGCGCTGGTCGCGGCGACGCCGGCGCAGCAACAGCAGGACGGCGGCGGGGAACGCGATCGATATCCCGATCAGCACCCGGGAGTCCATGACCCGGCTGAACCAGAAGAACAGGGTCGCCGATGCCACGAGCCCGGCGCAGGCCAGCAAGATCCGCGAAGCGGTCCGCCCCCGGCCGTCGTCACGGGCGTGCGCCTTCACTGCCAGATAGGTCAGCAGGCCGGCGACCGCGAAAGCGCCGAGGATGATCCACGGGGCGACCAACTCATTGTCAAAGCCCATACGAACTACATCTCGAGATTCTCGCGGGTCTCGTCGGCGTCCTGGCCGCCGCCGATCTCACCCGCTCTGGCGGTTTCGGCATACTCGCCGACCTTATCTTTGGCGTCCAGCCCCGATTTGGCCAGGTCGGCGGCGCTGCCCGGCTGCTCCGGTTTGAATCCGGTGACCTCCTTGACGCTCTCTTCCAGGACTGTCTTGCCGCTGCCTTTGAGCACATCGCCCGCCGCCATGGCGGTCGCCCTGCCCCTCCCGACCAGCGCACTGCTGAGCGCGCCGACCGCGGCGTTCTCCTGGCCCTTGGTCAGCCTGCCGTTCGCCTTGACCAGTTTCGATGAGAACTTCTGCAGGAAGACCATGAACTCGTCGAGCAGTTTGCCCAGCTTGCCCAGCTTCGAGGTGACCTTGCTGAACACGCTGGCCGCCTTGGCGACGGAAGCGGCCATGGCCGCGCCGACCGACGAGCCGAGGCTGACGATCGAGGCCGCGAGTGCCGGGAGCCAGATGTAGATCAGCCACGAGACGAGTTCGGAGATGATGGCCTTGATGACCTCTTCGATGACGGTCATGACCATCGACCACATCTTGAGCGTCTGCGAGACGCCGCCCGCGCTCGATCCGATGCCTTCGATGCCGACGGCGAAGTCGGCGAGGGCCTCGCGAGCGGCGTCGCCCGCGTCCTCGCCCCAGTCTTTGAGTGCCTTGTCGCCCGTGGCGATGAAGTCTTGCGCCAGCGAGACGAAACCGTCGCCGATCTGGATGAAGTTGCCTGAGGCTTCTTCCAGGCTCGGCCCGTCGCCGGTCACGAAGTGCAGGGCGTCCTGCAGTGGCTGGATCAGCTCGAGCAGGAAGTCGAGCCCGTTGCTGACGAGCCAGCCGACCGGGTCCATGGCGAACGCGGCGACATCGGCCGCGCAGCCCGCTACGAAGGAGGCGCCGTTCGACACCATCTCCCCGGTGGCACCGGCGAAATCACCGAAGTCGTCCGCGCCGTTGAACTGCTTGGCACTGTCGGCGATGGTCTTGTAGCCCTTACCGACGATCGGCACACCTTCGAAGGCCTTGCCCGCGGACTCGCCGAAGCTGCGATCACCCTGCTCGTCGGTGCTGAGCTCGAGGCTGCCCGCGATGCTCTCTTTCTCTGCCATGGGGTCCCCCTATGTCTTCAGCGTGGTCCGTCGATCTGGGCTTCGTGCTGGCCGAAGTTCATCGTGGCGTCGTCTTCCGCGCCTTGGTAGATGGTTGCGGCCGTGTTGATCTTGTCGGAGAACGTTTCGACGCCTTGCTTCATGGTGTCCAGCAGGTCCCGCAACTCCTGCAGCTTGTCGGTGTACTGGCTCTTGACCGCCAGGCCGATGATGCCCCAGGACTCGTTGGTGACGTCGGCCTGGTCCACGAGCCTGCCGAACGCGTCGGCTTCCTCTTCGTAGTAGCTGAGGTTTTTGCTGTAGGTGCGCAGCGCCGGAATGTCGACGCGGTATCCCTTGCCGGAAGTCATCGTCGGTAGCCCTCGTCATCGTCGTTGAGCAGGTTGTTGAGGAAGTCGTCGGCCCGTGAGGCGCCGCCGGTTGCCGGTGGAGGCTGGTTCGAGCCGGTGTCCTCGAACACGGATGCCCCGCCGATTTCCTCGTCGTCGTATGCGTCGTGGTAGTCGTCCTGCCGCTGCGACGTGTCCGCGGCGACCGAACCCTCTTCGGTCATCTTCGACTTCAGATCTTCGACCGTGGTTCCCATCGCTTCGGCTTGGGCTTGGAGGACCTGATCGGTGACGTTGACGTTGCCGAGCGCGCCGCCCATGTTTTCGTCGACGACGCCTGCCTGCTTACGGGCGGCGTCGGCGACGGCGGCGTTCAGCGTGGACATGATCATGGCGGACAGCGCGCCCGGTGGCCTGCGGAGCGCGTCGGGGGTGAACTGGATGTCCTTGATCACGCCGCCAGGACCCGCGACGACGGTTACCGTTCGATCGGGCGAGGTCGCGGCCGTTTCGAGTTCGGCGAGTTGCTGTTGCATCTGGCCGACCCGGTCGAACCGCACCTCGGCCTGCTTGATCTTGGACTGGAACTTCTCGAACTCGGCGATGAGCCGTTCCATCTCTGCTGACACTGTGCTCCACCCATCCCTCTGCCTGCGACTTCGCCGCGGGCGCGTCCACCCCGCGACACAATGTTGTGCCTCATCATGGACCACGCGGGGGAATAGTGTGGCGGTTTCACCGATCCGCGCTACGCTGGTGACACCTTCGTTGCCGGTGCTGGCGGGCTTTGGCGTCGGCCAAATGGACCCCCGATGTGGCTGACGTTATCGGGCCAGGTATCTTTGATCCCTGTGCCCGACGGTGTCGGGCCGCTCCGCGTGCCTGTCAAGCGTGTATGCGCCGACGTGAAGCGGAGCTCCTCGGAAACCCGATGGAAAAGATACAGGGAAATGCGAGCCTTGTATCGGGCCGACACGCCCGACCTCGGGGACCGGGGAACCAAGACAACCAGGAACACGAACACGGTAGCGATTTCACAGAAAGCTGGTCCATTGCCCACGATCCAGCAGCTGGTCCGCAAGGGCCGCCAGGACAAGGCTGTCAAGCAGAAGACCGCGGCGCTCAAGGGAAGCCCCCAGCGTCGTGGCGTCTGCACGCGCGTGTACACCACCACTCCCAAGAAGCCGAACTCGGCGCTGCGCAAGGTCGCACGTGTGAAGCTGACCAGCGGCATCGAGGTCACCGCCTACATCCCGGGCGAGGGTCACAACCTCCAGGAGCACTCGATGGTGCTCGTGCGTGGCGGTCGTGTGAAGGACCTCCCCGGCGTTCGTTACAAGATCATCCGCGGCTCCCTCGACACCCAGGGTGTGAAGGGCCGTAAGCAGGCGCGCAGCCGGTACGGCGCGAAGAAGGAGAAGAGCTAATGCCCCGCCAACAGCAGAGTCGGCCCCGAAGCGGCCACTGGGGCATCGCGGCAAGTCTTAAGGAGAAGAGCTAATGCCCCGCAAGGGTCCGGCCCCGAAGCGGCCGTTGATCTCCGATCCCGTATACAGCTCCCCGCTGGTCACTCAGCTGATCAACAAGGTGCTCAGGGACGGCAAGCGTTCCGTCGCGGAGCGCATCGTCTACGGCGCACTCGAGGGCGCGCGGGAGAAGACCGGCACGGATCCGGTCGTCACCCTCAAGCGAGCGCTGGACAACGTGCGGCCCACCATCGAGGTGAAGAGCCGCCGCGTCGGTGGCGCCACCTACCAGGTGCCGATCGAGGTCAAGCCCGGCCGCTCGACGACCCTTGCGTTGCGCTGGCTGGTGAGCTTCTCTCGCGTGCGTCGTGAGAAGACCATGGTCGAGCGTCTGCAGAACGAGTTGCTGGACGCCAGCAACGCCCTCGGGGCGAGCGTCAAGCGCCGCGAGGACACTCACAAGATGGCCGAGTCGAACAAGGCGTTCGCCCACTACCGCTGGTGAACACCTCCCGGCGCTACCACACGCGCCGGGTCCCACGCTTAAGGACAGGGGAACACTCTCGTGGCACGCGATGTGCTGACCGACCTGAACAAGGTCCGCAATATCGGCATCATGGCTCACATTGATGCCGGTAAGACCACAACGACCGAGCGGATCCTGTTCTACACCGGGATCAACTACAAGATCGGCGAGGTGCACGACGGCGCCGCGACGATGGACTGGATGGAGGAGGAGCAGAAGCGGGGTATCACCATTACCTCGGCTGCCACCACCACCTTCTGGGCCGACCACCAGGTCAACATCATCGACACCCCAGGGCACGTCGACTTCACCGTCGAGGTGGAGCGATCGCTGCGGGTGCTCGACGGTGCGGTCGCGGTCTTTGACGGAAAAGAGGGCGTTGAGCCCCAGTCCGAGCAGGTCTGGCGCCAGGCCGACAAGTACGAAGTTCCCCGGATCTGTTTCGTCAACAAGATGGACAAGCTCGGCGCGGACTTCTACTTCACCGTGCGCACCATCACCGAGCGCCTCGGCGCGCGCCCGCTCGTCATCCAGTTGCCGATCGGCGCGGAGAACGAGTTCGAGGGCGTCGTCGACCTGGTCCGGATGAAGGCGCTCACCTGGCGTGGTGACGTCAAGAAGGGCGAGGACTACGAGGTCGAGGACATCCCGGCCGACCTCGCCGAGACGGCAGCCGAGTACCGCGAGAAGCTGATCGAGGCCGTCGCCGAGACCGATGACGCGCTGATGGAGAAGTTCTTCGGCGGCGAGGAGCTGACCGAGGCCGAGATCAAGGCCGGTATCCGGCAGCTGACGGTCACCCGTGAGGCCTACCCGGTGCTCACCGGTTCGGCGTTCAAGAACAAGGGCGTCCAGCCCATGCTCGACGCGGTGATCGACTACCTGCCGTCGCCGCTGGATGTTCCCGCCGTCGAAGGCTTCCTCCCCGACGGCGAGACCGTGGTGTACCGCAAGCCGTCGACCGATGAGCCGTTCTCGGCGCTGGCGTTCAAGATCGCCGCGCACCCGTTCTTCGGCAAGCTGACCTACATCCGGGTCTACTCGGGCAAGATCGCGGCGGGCACCCAGGTCGTCAACGCGACCAAGGAGCGGAAGGAGCGCATCGGGAAGCTGTTCCAGATGCACTCCAACAAGGAGAACCCGATCGAGGTCGGTCAGGCCGGTCACATCTACGCGGTGCAGGGCCTGAAGGACACCACGACCGGGGACACGCTCGCCGACTCGGCCAACCCGGTTGTGCTGGAGTCGATGACCTTCCCCGAGCCGGTCATCGAGGTGGCCATCGAGCCGAAGACCAAGGCCGACCAGGAGAAGTTGTCGACCGCGATCCAGAAGCTGGCGGAGGAAGACCCCACCTTCCAGGTCAAGCAGGACGACGAGACCGGCCAGACGATCATCGCCGGAATGGGTGAACTTCACCTCGAGGTGCTGGTCAACCGGATGAAGTCCGACTACAAGGTCGAGGCGAACATCGGTAAGCCGCAGGTGGCCTACCGTGAGACGATCCGCAAGACGGTCGACAAGCATGAATACACGCACAAGAAGCAGACGGGTGGCTCCGGCCAGTTCGCGCGAGTGATCATCAAGCTCGAGCCGCTCGCGACCACTGCTGACGGTGCGCTTTACGAGTTCGACAACAAGGTCACGGGCGGCCGGGTGCCGCGGGAGTACATCCCGTCGGTCGACGCCGGTGCCCAGGACGCCATGCAGTACGGCGTGCTCGCCGGATACCCGCTCGTCGGGTTGAAGGTGACCTTGTTGGACGGTGCGTACCACGAGGTTGACTCTTCGGAGATGGCCTTCAAGATCGCCGGCTCCATGGTGTTGAAAGACGCCGCGAAGCAGGCGAAGCCGGTACTGCTCGAGCCGATGATGGCGGTCGAGGTGACCACGCCCGAGGAATACATGGGTGACGTCATCGGGGACCTGAACTCCCGCCGTGGCCAGATCCAGGCCATGGAGGAGCGTTCGGGTACCCGTGTCGTGAAGGCACTGGTTCCGCTGTCGGAGATGTTCGGATATGTGGGCGACCTGCGGTCGAAGACCCAAGGCCGCGCGAACTACTCCATGCAGTTCGATTCCTACGCCGAAGTTCCGAGCAACGTCGCAAAGGAAATCATCGCGAAGGCCACCGGGGAATAATCCCCTAGGCCCGCGGGGCGAGGGGTCCACCCAAGGTCCGCATAACACCGACCAATAGCAAGAGATATATGTACAGTCCAGGAGGGCTATTCACGATCCAGTAGACGGGGGCCGCCGGAGGTGGCTCATGGCTACTCCGATGACGTGAGATTTACGAACCAACTGGGCATACGACGAAGTGAATAGCCCTATCTAGGATTAACACAGGAGGACATTCCAGTGGCGAAGGCGAAGTTCGAGCGGAGCAAGCCGCACGTCAACATCGGCACGATCGGTCACGTCGACCACGGGAAGACCACGTTGACCGCGGCGATCACCAAAGTGCTGCACGAAAAGTTCCCGGAGCTCAACCAGTCGCGTGCGTTCGAGCAGATCGACAACGCGCCGGAAGAGAAGCAGCGCGGCATCACGATCAACATCTCGCACGTCGAGTACCAGACCGAGAAGCGCCACTACGCGCACGTTGACGCCCCCGGTCACGCCGACTACATCAAGAACATGATCACCGGTGCCGCCCAGATGGACGGCGCGATCCTGGTGGTCGCGGCGACCGACGGCCCGATGCCGCAGACCAAAGAGCACGTGCTGCTCGCTCGCCAGGTCGGCGTGCCCTACATCGTGGTCGCGCTGAACAAGGCCGACATGGTCGACGACGAGGAGATCCTCGAGCTCGTCGAGCTGGAGGTCCGGGAGCTGCTCAACGAGTACGAGTTCCCCGGTGACGACGCTCCGGTCGTCCAGGTCTCCGCGCTGCTCGCCCTCGAGGGTGACGACAAGTGGGCCGAAAAGGTCGCCGAGCTGATGAACGCCGTCGACGAGAACGTGCCGGACCCGGTCCGCGAGACCGAGAAGCCGTTCCTCATGCCGATCGAGGACGTCTTCACCATCACCGGTCGCGGTACGGTCGTCACCGGCCGTATCGAGCGTGGCGCGGTCAAGCTCAACGAAGAGGTCGAGGTCGTCGGTATCCGCGAGGGCACCACGAAGACCACGGTCACCAGCATCGAGATGTTCAACAAGATGCTCGACTACGGCCAGGCCGGTGACAACGCGGCGCTGCTGCTGCGTGGCATCAAGCGGGAAGACGTCGAGCGTGGCCAGGTCGTCATCAAGCCGGGCACCACGACCCCGCACACCGAGTTCGAGGCGTCGGTCTACATCCTGTCCAAGGACGAGGGTGGCCGCCACACGCCGTTCTTCAACAACTACCGGCCGCAGTTCTACTTCCGTACCACGGACGTGACCGGCGTCGTCACCCTCCCCGAGGGCACCGAGATGGTCATGCCGGGCGACAACACCAACATCAGCGTGACGCTCATCCAGCCGATCGCCATGGACGAGGGCCTGCGGTTCGCCATCCGTGAGGGTGGCCGCACCGTCGGCGCCGGCCAGGTCACCAGCATCACCAAGTAGCGACCCCGAGTTCGTCTCTGAACTCGGCGTATGCGAAACTACTAGGGTTGCTCGTCGCGGGGCGGCCGGTTTCTCGGCAGTGATGTCGAAAGAATCGGCCGCCCCCGCGCGAGCAGCCGCGGGGTTACGCCTCACCGCGCACGGCGGCGGCGTAAGCCAGGGGTCGCAACCCGCGACCCCGTCACGAAAAGCCACCGAACGACAACGCATCTTGAGTATCAGTCTGTGCGTCGTGTGCGACACGCCCGACCGCGTGGACCGGATGACGAGACGTTGACGTGCGGAAACCGGAGTGAAGACGGCCCCGATCGGGGCCGTCGGAACTGCCACCAGTGAGATAGCGGCACGAGACGCCAGCGTCTCTGGGACGACGAAGGAACGAGCTGCCACCATGGCGGGACAAAAGATCCGCATCCGGCTCAAGGCCTATGACCACGAGGCCATCGACGCCAGCGCGCGCAAGATCGTTGAGACGGTCACGCGCACCGGCGCGAGTGTGGTCGGGCCGGTGCCGCTGCCGACCGAGAAGAACGTCTACTGCGTCATCCGCTCGCCGCACAAGTACAAGGATTCGCGCGAGCACTTCGAGATGCGCACCCACAAGCGGCTGATCGACATCCTCGACCCGACGCCGAAGACTGTCGACGCGCTCATGCGCATCGACCTTCCGGCCAGCGTCGACGTCAATATCCAGTAAAGCGTAGCGCAGCGGCGGAGATAAGAGACTCATGTCTGACAGGCAAATGAAGGGCATCCTGGGCACCAAGCTCGGCATGACCCAGATCTTCGACGAGAAGAACCGGATCATCCCGGTGACCGTCGTCAAGGCTGGGCCGAACGTGGTGACCCAGGTGCGCAACCAGGACAGTGACGGCTACACGGCCGTGCAGCTGGCCTTCGGCGCGATCGACCCCCGCAAGGTCAACAAGCCGAGGACCGGTCACTTCGACAAGGCGGGCGTGACTCCGCGCCGGTATCTCGCCGAGCTGCGTACCACCGACGCCGACACCTACGAGGTCGGCCAGGAGATCACCGCCGAGGTGTTCGCCGCAGGCCAGGTCGTCGACGTCACCGGAACCAGCAAGGGCAAGGGCTACGCGGGTGTCATGAAGCGTCACGGCTTCAAGGGCCAGGGCGCCAGCCACGGTGCCCAGGCGGTGCACCGCAAGCCAGGTTCCATCGGTGGCTGCGCCACGCCGGGCCGGGTGTTCAAGGGCCTGCGCATGGCGGGTCGGATGGGACATGAGCGGATCACCACGCAGGGCCTGACGGTGCACGACGTGCGCGCCGACGACGGCCTGCTGCTGATCAAGGGCGCCGTGCCCGGTCCCAAGGGCGGTCTGGTGTTCGTCAAGACCGCCGCGAAGGGTGGTGTGATCGCATGACCAACACTGTTGAGCTCAAGACGCCGGCAGGCAAGGCCGATGGCACCGTCGAGCTGCCCGCAGAGGTCTTCGACGTGCAGGCCAACATGCCGCTGATGCACCAGGTGGTCATCGCGCAGCTGGCCGCGGCCCGCCAGGGCACGCACGACACCAAGACCCGCGCCGAGGTTCGCGGCGGTGGTCGCAAGCCGTACCGGCAGAAGGGCACCGGCCGCGCCCGCCAGGGTTCGGTTCGCGCGCCGCAGTTCGCCGGTGGTGGCGTCGTCCACGGCCCCACGCCGCGCGACTACACCCAGCGCACCCCGAAGAAGATGAAGGCGGCCGCGCTGCGCGGTGCCCTCTCGGATCGGGCGCGCGCCGGGCAGGTGCACGTGGTGACCGAGTTCGTCACCGGCGAGAAGCCGTCGACGAAGGCGGCCAAGGCCGTGATCGCCGCGGTGAGCCAGGCCAACCGAGTACTCGTGGTGCTGCACCGCGATGACGACCTGAGCTGGCGTTCCGCGCGCAACCTGACCAACGTGCACCTGATCGCGCCGGACCAGCTCAACACCTACGACGTGCTGGTCAACGACGACGTGGTGTTCACCAAGGCGGCGCTCGACGTCTTCCTCGCCGGCCCCGCCAAGGGTAAGGGCGCGAAGGCCAGTGCCAGTTCGAGTGAGGTCGAAGGGAGTGACGAGCAGTGAGCGCGATCAGCATTCCTGACCACCGCGACGTTCTCATCAGGCCGGTGATCTCCGAGAAGTCCTACGGGCTGCTCGAGGAGAACAAGTACACGTTCGAGGTTCGCCCGAACGCGAACAAGACCCAGATCAAGATCGCCGTCGAGAAGATCTTCGACGTGAAGGTGATCAGTGTGAACACGCTCAACCGGCAAGGTAAGCGCAAGCGCACCAGGTTCGGTTACGGCAAGCGCAAAGACGTCAAGCGCGCGATCGTCACACTGTCCGCCGACAGCAAGGCGATCGAGATCTTCGGCGGCACCGCGTAAGGGACTGGGCAGACACATGGGTATTCGCAAGTACAAGCCAACGACCCCCGGTCGTCGCGGTTCGAGCGTGTCCGACTTCGCCGAGATCACTCGGTCGACGCCGGAGAAGTCGCTGCTGCGCCCGAAGAACGGGCGGGGCGGCCGCAACTCGTCCGGCAAGATCACCACCCGGCACAAGGGTGGCGGTCACAAGCAGGCGTATCGCGTCATCGACTTCCGTCGCAACGACAAGGACGGCGTGCCTGCCAAGGTTGCGCACATCGAGTACGACCCGAACCGCACCGCGCGGATCGCCCTGCTGCACTACGCCGACGGCGAGAAGCGCTACATCATCGCCCCGGACAAGCTCAAGCAGGGCGACATGGTGGAGAGCGGTCCCCGGTCCGACATCAAGCCGGGCAACAACCTGCCGCTGCGCAACATCCCGGTCGGCACCGTGGTGCACGCGATCGAGCTTCGTCCCGGTGGCGGCGCGAAGATGGCGCGTTCCGCGGGTTCGAAGGTCCAGCTGGTGGCCAAGGACGGGCCCTATGCCCAGCTTCGGCTGCCCTCCGGCGAGATCCGCAACGTCGACGTGCGCAACCGCGCCACCGTCGGCGAGGTGGGCAACTCGGAGCACTCCAACATCAACTGGGGTAAGGCGGGCCGTAACCGCTGGCGGGGCAAGCGCCCGACGGTGCGTGGTGTCGTGATGAACCCGGTCGACCACCCGCACGGTGGTGGTGAGGGTAAGACCTCGGGTGGCCGCCACCCGGTCAACCCGAACGGTAAGCCCGAGGGCAGGACCCGCCGCCGCAAGCCGAGTGACAAATTGATCGTCCGCCGCCGGAAGACCGGCAAGAAGCGCTGAGGTAGGTAAGAAATGTTGCACGCGGATATCGCGGCACGACAGGTGACCACTGAGCGCGCCTGGCCGAAGGCCCCGCTAGCACGGCGGCAGGGCGCCAACACGCACGGAACCGAGCTCGATCACGGACGCGCCCTGGCGACGCGGTCGCGGTCGCGCGCGGCTCGCGGAAAGGGCAGGAGGTAGAAGAACATGCCACGTAGTGTGAAAAAGGGCCCGTTCGTGGATGACCACCTGCTCAAGAAGGTGGACGTGCTCAACGAGTCGGGCAAGAAGACCGTGATCAAGACTTGGTCGCGCCGCTCCACGATCATCCCGGATTTCCTGGGTCACACGATCGCGGTGCACGACGGCCGTAAGCATGTCCCGGTGTTCGTCACCGAGGCGATGGTGGGTCACAAGCTGGGCGAGTTCGCCCCGACCAGGACCTTCAAGGGTCACATCAAGGACGACCGCAAGTCGCGCAGGCGCTAAGCGGCCAGGACTAGAGACAGAGCAGAGGGAAGCAACGATGAACGCCCAGATTGACGCAGCGGCGCAGGCGGAACCGCCTACGGCCGTGGCGCGGGCTCGCTTCGTCCGGGACTCGCCGATGAAGGTGCGCCGGGTGATCGAGCTCGTCAAGGGACGTAGCGTCAGCGACGCCTTGGCCACGCTCCGGTTCACGCCGCAGGCGGCCAGCGACCAGCTCGCGAAGGTGATCCAGAGCGCGGCGGCCAACGCCGAGAACAACCTCGGGCTCGACCCGGAGACGCTGTGGGTCGCCAACGCGACGGCAGACGAGGGGCCGACCTTGAAGCGCATCCGGCCGCGCGCGCAGGGTCGCGCGTTCCGGATCCGCAAGCGGACCAGCCACATCACCGTGGTCCTCGAGTCTCGTGAGAAGACACAGCCGAAGGCCAAGAGCAAAAGCACGAAGAAGGCAGGTGGCCGGTAGTGGGCCAGAAGATCAACCCGCACGGCTTCCGGCTGGGTATCACCACTGACTGGAAGTCCCGCTGGTACGCCGACAAGCAGTATGCCGAGTACGTCGGCGAAGACGTCAAGATCCGCAAGCTGCTCTCGACGGGCATGGAGCGGGCTGGCATCTCCAAGGTGGAGATCGAGCGCACCCGTGATCGGGTCAGGGTCGACATCCACACCGCTCGCCCCGGCATCGTCATCGGCCGCCGTGGCGCCGAGGCGGACCGGATTCGCGGTGCGCTGGAGAAGCTCACCGAGAAGCAGGTGCAGCTGAACATCCTCGAGGTGAAGAACCCCGAGGCCGATGCTCAGCTGGTGGCACAGGGTGTCGCCGAGCAGCTGTCGAACCGGGTCGCGTTCCGTCGCGCCATGCGTAAGGCCATCCAGACCAGCATGCGCTCGCCGCAGGTCAAGGGCATTCGCGTGCAGTGCAGCGGCCGTCTCGGCGGTGCCGAGATGTCTCGCTCCGAGCACTACCGCGACGGCCGGGTCCCGCTGCACACGCTGCGTGCCGACATCGACTACGGCTTCTTCGAGGCCAAGACGACGTTCGGCCGGATCGGCGTCAAGGTGTGGATCTACAAGGGCGACATCGTCGGTGGCCTCAAGGGCAAGGCGGAGCGTGACGCGGCAGCGGCCGCCGAGCGCGCCCCGCGTCGTGACCGTCCCGCACGGCCGCGTCGCTCCGGGTCCGCCGGCACGACCGCGACCTCGACCGAGGCTTCTCGCGCCGCGTCCGAAGAGTCCAAGGCCGCCGCGACGGTCTCGACCGAAGCGGCCGCGCCAGAGGCCGAACAGAAGACGGAGGGCTGAGACATGCTCATTCCGCGCAAGGTCAAGCACCGGAAGCAGCACTCGCCTGCTCGCTCGGGCCGCGCCAAGGGCGGCACACGGGTGACCTTCGGGGAGTACGGCATCCAGGCGCTCGAGCACAGCTACGTGACGAACCGGCAGATCGAGTCCGCTCGTATCGCCATGACCCGGCACATCAAGCGTGGCGGGAAGATCTGGATCAACATCTTCCCCGACCGGCCGCTGACGAAGAAACCCGCCGAGACCCGCATGGGTTCCGGTAAGGGTTCGCCCGAGTGGTGGGTGGCCAACGTCAAGCCCGGTCGCGTGATGTTCGAGATGAGCTTCCCGAACGAGGCGACCGCCCGCGAGGCGCTGCGCCGTGCGATCCACAAACTGCCGATGAAGTGCCGAATCGTGACCAGGGAAGGCGGTGAGTTCTGATGGCAGCAGCTTCAGTTGCCGCATCGGAACTGCGTGAGCTCACCTCCGAAGAGCTCGTACTGCGCCTGAAGGAGTCCAAGGAGGAGCTGTTCAACCTCCGGTTCCAGATGGCCACCGGGCAGTTGGAGAACAACCGCAGGCTGCGGACCGTCCGATCGGACATCGCACGTATCTACACGATCATGCGTGAACGCGAGCTCGGGTTGTCGGTATCGCCAGATGAAGTTGACGTAGAGGACGGCGCCGCATGAGTGAGCCCACTACCGAGGTCGAACAGACCGCCTCGGACAAGCAGATCGGCGACGAACTCGCCAAGCAGCCGGTGCAGAAGGTCCCGGGGGGTGGGTCCCTCGGAGAGGGGGGCGGGGACGACACTGCCGATCGGAACTACCGCAAGGTGCGCGAGGGCTACGTCGTGTCCGACAAGATGGACAAGACGGTCGTCGTCGTGCTGGAAGACCGCAAGAAGCACGCGCTGTATGGCAAGGTCATGCGCTCCACGAAGCGAGTGAAGGCGCATGACGAGGACAACACCGCGGGCGTCGGTGACAGGGTCGTCCTGATGGAGACCCGCCCGCTGTCGGCCACCAAGCGCTGGCGGCTGGTACGAATCGTGGAGAAGGCCAAATGATCCAGCAGGAGTCGCGGCTGCGCGTCGCCGACAACACGGGTGCGAAGGAAATTCTCACCATCCGTGTGCTCGGCGGTTCGGGCAGGCGGTACGCGGGTGTCGGCGACACGATCGTCGCTACCGTCAAGGACGCCATGCCTGGCGCCGGCGTCAAGAAGGGCGATGTGGTCAGGGCGGTCATCGTCCGCACCGTCAAGGAGAAGCGTCGCCCGGATGGCTCCTACATCCGCTTCGACGAGAACGCCGCCGTGCTCATCAAGAACGACAACGAGCCCCGGGGTACCCGAATCTTCGGCCCGGTCGGCCGTGAGCTGCGCGATCGAAAGTTCATGAAGATCATCTCGCTCGCGCCGGAGGTGTTGTAAGTGAAGGTTCAACCAGCAGGGCGCGACACGTCGTTCCGGACGGCGACCACCGCACTGGTGACGGAGGTGCACTGCCGATGAAGGTCAAGAAGGGCGACACGGTCATTGTCGTCTCCGGCAAGGACAAGGGCGCCAAGGGCAAGGTCATCCAGGCCTACCCGGACCGGCAGCGTGTCCTGGTCGAGGGCGTGAACCGGATCAAGAAGCACACCCGCATCACGCAGACGCAGCGCGGCGCGCAGTCCGGCGGCATCGTGACGCAGGAGGCGCCGATCCACGTGTCGAACGTGATGGTGGTCGACGCCGACGGCAAGGCCACCCGCGTGGGCTACCGCTTCGACGAGGACGGCAAGAAGGTCCGCGTGGCCCGCAGCAACGGTAAGGACATCTGAGATGACTGCCGCAACCAACACAGAGAAGATCACTCCGCGGCTCAAGACGCGGTATCGCGAAGAGATCAAGGGTGAGCTGCAGCAGCAGTTCAACTTCGCCAACGTGCACCAGATTCCTGGCGTGGTGAAGGTCGTCGTGAACATGGGTGTCGGCGACGCCGCCCGCGACAGCAAGCTGATCCAGGGCGCGGTCAACGACTTGTCGATCATCACGGGTCAGAAGCCCGAGGTGCGCAAGGCGCGCAAGTCCATCGCGCAGTTCAAGCTGCGCGAGGGCATGCCGATCGGGGCGAGGGTGACGCTGCGCGGCGACCGGATGTGGGAGTTCCTCGACCGGCTGCTGACCATCGCGCTGCCCCGTATCCGTGACTTCCGCGGCCTCTCGCCGAAGCAGTTCGATGGCAACGGGAACTACACGTTCGGGCTCAACGAGCAGTCGATGTTCCACGAGATCAACCCGGATGACATCGACCGTGCCCGTGGCATGGACGTCACGGTCGTCACGTCCGCGAGCAATGACGACGAGGGCCGGGCGCTGCTGAAGCACCTCGGCTTCCCGTTCAAGGAAGCATGATGCGCGCCCGCATAGAGATCGTCGGGGCTGCTCGGCTCGGCCCAGCGAGGGTAGGCCGGAGGTCTGCCCGAGTGGCCGGATACGCGAGTTCCGACGACTACTGCGATGCGACGCCGAGCAGGTCCGGCGTTGAATCGAACAAGGAGAACTGAGCCGATGGCCAAAAAAGGATTGATCGCCAAGGCGGCCCGCAAGCCGAAGTTCAAGGTGCGTGCCTACACGCGGTGCCAGAAGTGCGGGCGTCCGCACTCGGTGTACCGCAAGTTCGGGCTGTGCCGGGTGTGCTTTCGCGAGATGGCGCACGCGGGCGAACTCCCCGGTGTGAACAAGTCCAGCTGGTAACAGCCACACTCCCACTTCGCCACAGGCCCGCAGGAATATCTGGGACACCCAGACCCGAGCGAGGAACCAGGGCGAGAAAGGTTGACAGGTCACCATGACGATGACCGACCCGATCGCAGACTTCTTGACGCGTCTGCGTAACGCGAACTCGGCATACCACGACGAGGTCGTGCTGCCCCACTCCAAGCTGAAGTCGAACATCGCGGAGATCCTCAAGCGTGAGGGTTACATCGCGGACTTCCGCGCGGAGGCGGGCGAGAAGCACAAGAACCTCGTCGTGCAATTGAAGTACGGCCCTAACCGGGAACGCAGCATCGCGGGTCTCCGCCGGGTTTCCAAGCCCGGCCTCCGGGTGTACGCGAAGTCCACGGAGCTGCCGAACGTTCTCGGCGGCCTTGGTGTGGCGATCATTTCTACGTCCGCTGGGTTGCAGACCGACCGGCAGGCGAAGCGCAACGGTGTTGGCGGGGAAGTCCTCGCCTTCGTGTGGTGAGAGGGGAGTAGACGCAATGTCCCGCATTGGCAAACGGCCGATCCCGGTCCCCTCCGGCGTAGAGGTGACCATCGACGGCCAGCATGTGACGGTCAAGGGTCCCAAGGGCACGCTCGAGCACACGGTTGCCGAGCCGATCATCGTCGCGCGCGACGACGACGGCGGCATCGTGGTGACTCGTCCGGACGACGAGCGGTACTCGCGCTCGCTGCACGGTCTCACCAGGACCCTGCTGAGCAACCTGGTCGTCGGTGTGACCGACGGCTACGAGAAGAAGCTCGAGATTCACGGTGTCGGTTACCGGGTGCAGGCCAAGGGTTCGGACCTCGAGTTCGCCCTCGGCTACAGCCACCCGGTGAAGATTCCAGCGCCGGAGGGCATCACCTTCAAGGTGGAGACCCCGACGCGATTCTCGGTGAGTGGCATCGACAAGCAGCGGGTCGGCCAGACGGCAGCGGTCATCCGCAAGCTGCGCCGGCCGGACCCGTACAAGGGCAAGGGCCTGCGCTACGAGGGTGAGCGGATCCGCCGCAAGGTCGGAAAGACGGGTAAGTGATGAGCGAGACGACTGCTACCAAGTTCAAGCGCGTCGGCAAGGATGTCTCCACCAAGAGGCGGATTGCCAAGTCGCGGCGACACTTCCGGCTCCGCAAGAAGATCAGCGGCACCCCGGAGCGGCCGCGGCTGGTCGTGAACCGGTCCTCGCGGCACATCGCGGTGCAGTTGGTGGACGACCTCGCCGGTCACACGATCGCGGCGGCGTCGACCATCGAGGCGGATGTCCGCGCGGTGGACGGCGACAAGAAGGCCAAGGCCGCGAAGGTCGGCGAGCTGATCGCCGCCCGCGCGAAGGACGCCGGCGTCAGCTCGGCGGTGTTCGACCGTGGTGGCAACGCCTACCACGGCCGTATCGCGGCGCTGGCCGACGCCGCTCGCGAAGCGGGGTTGGAGTTCTGATGACCGAGGTTGGGTTTTCAGCACGTAGCCAGGGTGAGTACCCGGCCGCGCCAAGGTGGATGAGCTACCAGGCAGGCGTCTGCGACTCGTATCGGCATACTCGAGCAGGCGCCAACGCCGTAGATCGCCAGCTGGGCGTGGCCTACGGGACCACTATGCAAGGTGAGCAAACAGTAGTGAACGGAAGGAATGCCTGATGCCGGGACGTACACGGCAAGGCGGCGGCCAGGGCGGGCCGGGTAACGACCGCGAACGCGGTGGTGGCCGGGACCGCAGGGACCGTCGTGATGGTGGCCGTGGCGGGGCGGCCCAGGACAAGACCCCGCACCTCGAGCGCGTCGTAGCGATCAACCGCGTCGCCAAGGTCGTCAAGGGTGGCCGGCGTTTCAGCTTCACCGCGCTGGTCGTCGTCGGTGACGGCGACGGTCAGGTCGGCGTCGGTTACGGCAAGGCCAAGGAGGTTCCCGCGGCCATCGCCAAGGGTGTCGAGGAAGCCAAGAAGAACTTCTTCAAGGTTCCCCGCATCGGCGGCACCATCCCGCACCCAGTGCAGGGTGAGGAAGCCGCCGGCGTCGTGCTGCTCCGTCCGGCCAGCGCCGGTACCGGTGTCATCGCCGGTGGCCCGGTGCGTGCCGTGCTGGAGTGCGCGGGCGTCCACGACGTCCTGTCGAAGTCGCTCGGCAGTGACAACGCGATCAACATCGTGCACGCCACGGTGCGCGCGCTGAAGGACCTGCAGCGTCCCGAAGAGGTGGCTGCCCGCCGTGGCCTGCCGCTTGAGGACGTCGCGCCCGCTCGGATGCTGCGCCAGCGTGCTGGACAGGGGATCTGAGATGGCTCAGCTGAAGATTACCCAGGTCAAGAGCAAGATTGGCACGAAGCGGAACCACAAGGAATCGCTGCGCACCCTCGGGCTGCGCAAGATCCGGCAGTCCGTCGTGCGTGAGGACAGCCCCGAGGTGCTCGGCTTGGTTCAGACCGTGCGGCACCTGGTGGTTGTCGAGGAGGTCAAGTAATGGCCATCAAGATTCATCACCTTCGCCCCGCGCCCGGAGCCAAGACCGAGAAGACCCGCGTGGGTCGCGGTGAAGGCTCCAAGGGTAAGACGGCAGGTCGTGGCACCAAGGGCACCAAGGCACGGAAGAACGTGCCTGCCGGCTTCGAGGGTGGGCAGATGCCCATCCAGATGCGGCTGCCCAAGCTGCGCGGCTTCAAGAACCGGTTCCGCACCGAGTACCAGCCGGTCAACGTCGGCGACATCGCCCGGGTCTTCCCCGACGGTGGTGCGATCGACGCCGCCGCGCTGGCCGAGAACGGCCTGGCCCGTAAGGGCAAGCTCGTCAAGGTGCTCGGCAACGGCGAGGTCGGCGGCGTCAAGCTCGACGTCACCGCCGACGCCTTCTCCGCGAGTGCCAAGGAGAAGCTCGAGGCCGCCGGCGGGTCGGCGACCACGAACTAGGCGGTAACCGCCGCAGACTCGAGGCCCCTGGTTGCGTCTTCCGCAGCCAGGGGCCTTCGTCGTGCGCTTTGCGTTGCTTCAAGGCGGCACCAAGGTGCCATTGGGTGCCTATATGGCGCCCAGGGCCACCTTCGGCTCCCCGCCACACCCATAAGGCCGCCCTGGCCTGCTGCTAGCTCCGACTTTGCTGTTAGAGTCGCGGGAGCCATCGGAGCACCCCTGCCCCGGTGCGCGCTCTGGCGTGCTCGTCAGTGCTCCACGTTCCCGCCGGTAAACACCGGCCAAGCCGATCGTCGGCGACACAGTCCGGCGACGCGACAGGAGGTCCCCCGCGTGCTCAGCGTCATTCGCTCGGCTATCGCGACGCCAGACCTGCGCAGGAAGATCCTGTTCACGTTGATGATCGTGACGGCATACCGGATCGGCGCGGTCATCCCGGCGCCCGGTGTTTCGTACCCGAACGTGCAGGCCTGCGCCGAGCAAGTCGGTAACACCGACGGCGGTACGCAAGGGATCTACTCGCTGCTGAACCTGTTCAGTGGCGGTGCGCTTCTCCAGCTGTCGATCTTCGCGACGGGCATCATGCCCTACATCACCGCGAGCATCATCGTGCAGCTGCTCACCGTGGTCATCCCGCGCTTCGAGGAGTTGAAGAAGGAAGGCCAGGCGGGGCAGGCCAAGCTGACCCAGTACACCCGGTACCTGACGATCGCGCTCGCGATCCTGCAGGCGACCGGTGTGGTCGCGCTCGCCGCCCGCGGCAACATGTTCCAAGGCTGCGAGCCGGGCCCGATCCCCGACGGCAGCGTCGGCGCGACCGCGCTCATCGTGCTCACCATGGCCGCTGGCACCGCGATGATGATGTGGATGGGCGAGCTCATCACCGAGCGCGGCATCGGCAACGGCATGTCGATGCTGATCTTCCTCAACATCGCGTCGCGCATCCCGATCGAGGGCAAGCAGATCCTGGACAACCGCGGCGGCGCGGTCTTCGCCGTGGTGTGTGTGTTCGCACTGGCCATCATCGCGAGCGTGGTGTTCGTCGAGCAGGGGCAGCGCCGGATTCCGGTGCAGTACGCCAAGCGGATGGTGGGCCGCCGAATGTATGGCGGCACATCGACCTATCTGCCGATCAAGGTGAACCAGGCGGGTGTCATCCCGGTCATCTTCGCGTCCTCGCTGCTGTATCTGCCCGATCTGGTCGGCAGGCTGGTCGGCGACCCGAACGAGGCGACCTGGTTCCAGCAGTTCCTGCAAAACTATGTGATCAACCAGTCGAGCCCGGTACACATCGCGGGCTACTTCGCCCTGATCATGTTCTTCACCTACTTCTACATCTCGATCACGTTCAACGTGGACGAGCGCGCGGAAGACATGAAGAAGTACGGCGGCTTCATCCCCGGCATCCGGCCCGGCAGGCCGACCGCGGAGTACCTGCACTTCGTGTTGGGCAGGATCACGCTCCCCGGCTCGATCTACCTGGGCATCGTCGCGGTGCTCCCGAACTTCTTCCTCTCGGTCACGCAAGAAGGCGCCAACCAGAACTTCCCGTTCGGTGGTACCGCCGTGCTGATCATGGTCGGTGTCGGTCTCGACACCATGAAGCAGATCGAGAGCCAGCTGATGCAGCGCAATTACGAAGGGTTCCTCCGATGACGATTCAAGCTCTGTTCCCTTCGCCAAGGGGGGAACTCGCGAACGTCCGTTGGCCGGGTCCTGAGTCGGTGCCCGCGACCATCCCTCGCGAGCTCGGGGTGGCCCCGTCCACCGACTGGCGAAGGGAACAACCGCGATGACGAACCGACTCGTACTGGTCGGCCCCCCAGGGGCGGGCAAGGGCACGCAGGCCGTCAAGCTTTCCGAGAAGCTCGGTGTCCCG
>WHSS01000127.1 GCA_009379975.1 Actinophytocola sp. | reverse complement strand
CTGGACGCGGCGTACCGGGAGGTCGTGCCCTGGCCTAGACCGGCCATCTCCCAGACCCGCCGCGCCAATTACGACCTGTTCGCGCCGCTGGGCCAGCGTCTGATCGAACTCGGAACGGCTACAGAATGTGTCTAGTTCGTACCTCATTTGGTGGTACGCGACTGTTACACAGCATAGTAGCGTTTCGGGCATATCTAGCTATCTGGGTGGTTACATATGTTCCGTCGTAATATATCTTGTGCCGCATTTGTCTTCGTGATAAGCGCCAGTGCCGTCGCGACCCCGCCAGCGATGGCGACCAGCGGGGAGGAAGCCACCACCTCTACGTATTCCTACGAGGATGCAGTCCCTGGACTCGCCCCTGCGAGCTCAGACACGACCGCGATCTACCTCGATGAGGCGGGCCAGCCGCTGAGCATTGACGGGGTTGAGGCTACGAGCGCGCAAACGGCAGCGTTGGCATGCACGCCAGAGAGCGGAATGGATAACCCGCACCGATCCTCCACCGGAGTGGCGGTTTCCGGTCACGGGTGGTGGAACAAGGGCGACTGCTCGAACAACCGCGCAAATGTCTACAACTGCCTCTACGAGTGGTACACCGACAACACCTGGCGACGGAAGGCGTGCTCGGCGACAACGGAACTCAGGCCCAGGCGCGACGGCGGGGGGCGTACTACCGCACGCAGGAACTGCGACAACACGCTGTACACGTCATGGCGAAACCACGTGGATGTCGACGTGATCGGCGAGTGGGACACGGCAGAGAAGCCGATGAGGCAGGCCAACGTCTATTGTCGGGTGTATGGGTAATCAGCCTGCAGGGGACGCTCAGCCCGGCCTAGCGCCCGGTGTCCACCCAACCGCGGGTACGATGTTCGCTGCCCTGTACGGCGAGTTGGTCCCGCACGCCTGGCGCGATCCCGAGTCGAAGCTCGACGCCTACGAGCTCTTCCATCAGCGGTCGCTAGCTATGGGCTGGCTCGACGACCGCAACGCCGGGGGCGGCTCGGAGGACCGCATGCGCCGCGCACCCGGGCTGTGGGGCATGAACGACGCCGGGTGGAACCACCCCCTCGCCGTTCCCGGTGCGAAACTGATTTCGTGGTTCCAGGTCGAGGTGAGCGCGGTGGCCGACGACCGGCCGCTACCGGTGCAACCGTTCCTGCGGTGCGCCGAAGACGCAACAGCGAGCGCCGGCACGCTGAACCTGTCCGCGGTACAGGTCCTCCTGCCGGTTCAGGGTCTCGACCCCTCATCGCGCCCGCCATACGCACCCGTGCCGTCAATAGGAACGGTCCATTGGTTCGCTGAGCGCGACCCGCGATCGAGGGCACCGGTGGAGGTCTGCCTCGACAGCGGCCAAGATCGGTCGAATCCCGTCGTTGCCCAGCAGCTCAAGGATCGCCTTGGCCACCTGGACCAGAAAGTGTTCGAATACACGTCCTACGATGTCGGCGGTGAGGGGACTGGTATTTCTCCTCCATTCGACGACAGCTTTTGGAACGGGCCGGCCGCACAACGCGTGACGTTCCGTGGGGAACTCGCCGAGTGGTCGTTGGATGCTATCGGTTGGCTTGCCGAGGTCCTCGCCGATTGCGTCGCGCGACTCGGGGGCCACTCGCCGATCGTTCTCACCATCAGTGCCCGGGACACCAGAAGCTAGCCCGAGCCGACAAGTAGCTCCGGGCAGTTGGATCGCGTAGCCGCGGCGGGTGTTCGGCACCGTGATCGTGTTCAGGAACGCCGCCACCGCATCCGCCAGCCGCACATTCGCCACCGATGTCGGCAGCGTCAGGACCGCGCCCATCCGACCCGCCTCCCGCGCTACCGCAGATAGTGCCGCTATCTGCGGTAACCGCTTAGCGCCACTTTTCGCGGATCTGTTCCTCACGCCCCGAGTTCGTGGTGGCGCGAATCCAGCACATGGCGCGCAAAGCCGCCGACGGCATGAGCGGCACAGAGCGGTAGCCGAGATGTTCGGCGTGCTGCCGCTCGAAAACCCTGCCCGACTACAGCGCGATACCTAGCAGCGCGTCGACGGCGTCGCGGATCAACCGCGGTGACGTCACGTCAGCGCCCCGGCGGGTGCGCGCCTCCGCCACCCACGCGTCCACCGCCGCGATCGCGTTCGGCGTGTCGAGATCGTCGGCGAGGTGATCACGCAACCGGCCGATGGTCTCCGACGCTGGCGGCCCGCCCGGTAGCGACACGGCCTCGCGCCAGCGGGCGAGCCTCGCCTCTGCCTCCGCCAGCAGCGCGGGCGTCCACGCCCGATTGGCGCGATAATGCCCGGCGAACAGCGCGAGCCGCATGGCGCCCGGGTCCACGCCCGCCGCGCGGAGCTTCGAGACGAACACCAGGTTTCCCCGGGACTTCGACATCTTCTCGCCGTCGAGCCCGATCATGCCCGCGTGGACATAGAACCGCGCGAACGGATGGTCTCCCGCCAGCGCTTCGGCGTGCGCCGCGCTGTACTCGTGATGCGGGAACGCCAGGTCCGAACCGCCGCCCTGCACGTCGAAGCCGAAGCCCAGCCGGTTCACCGCGATCACGCTGCACTCGACGTGCCAGCCGGGCCTGCCAGCGCCGAGTTCGGATTCCCACGACGGTTCGCCCTCCCTTGCCATCCGCCACAGCAGCGCGTCGAGCGGGTGCCGTTTGCCCGCCCGGCCGGGGTCGCCGCCGCGCTCGGCGAAGTACTCCATCATCGTCGGCTCGTCGTAGTTCGACTCGTAGCCGAAGCTGCCGGTGGCGTTGTGGTCGAAGTACACGTCGGGGTATTCCGCGTCGTCCACCCGGTAGGCGGCGCCGCTCGCCAGCAGCTTGTCGATCACTTCGACGATCTCGGGGATGCTCTCCACCGCGCCGACGAGCTGTTGCGGCGGCAGCACCCGCAACGCCGTCATGTCCTCGCGGAACAGCGCCGTCTCCCGCATCCCGAGCACGACCCAGTCGTCCTGGTCGCGCGCGGCGCGTTCCAGCAGCGGATCGTCGATGTCGGTAACGTTCTGCACGTAGTGCACCTCGTGGCCGGCATCCAGCCATTGGCGGTAGACCAGGTCGAAGGCCAGGTAGGTGGCGGCATGCCCGAGGTGGGTTGCGTCGTACGGGGTTATTCCGCAGACGTACATCCGTGCGGTCTTACCGGCCGCGACCGGGCGCACCGATCCGGTTGCGCGATCGTGCAGCCGGAGTTGCCGAGGAGTTCCCGGCACCTGCGGTACCGCGAGGGAGGACCATGTATGCATGGCTCCGAGGGTACGGGGAACACGGGCGCGAGCACCGGCGATCCCGGTTATTGGAAAGGTGGCGGTCAGGACTCGCGCGGCGGGAGCGAGGCGGCCCAGAGCATGCCGAGCCCGCCGAGTAACTCCTCACCGGTCGGCGAGTTGACCGGGTCAAGCAGCCACTGCATCGCGAGGCCGTCGCATACCGCGATGACGAAGCTCGCGACCGCCTTCACCTGGGGATCGTCCGGGCTCAGGGCTCGTTCGGGCGACTCTCCTTCGAGCGACGTCGCCACCAGTTCCGCCACCCGCTCCCGGATGTGCTGATACTGCGAGGCGAACTGCGCGCGAAGTTCCGGCGTACGGTCGGCCTGCGCGAACGCCTCCATGAACGACAGCAGCAGCGCACGCTTGCTGTCGAGGCCGTCGAGCAACGCCGACCATGTGACGTGGGCCCGCTCGACCGGGGTGGACACCGCGGCGTGCATCGCGATCTCGGCGAGCTGTTCGGTCCACTCGTCGAAGATCTCCCCGATCGCGGCATTGAGCAACCCCGCCTTGGACCCGAAGTGGTAGCCGATAGAGGCGAGGTTGGTCCCGGACGCGGCCACCAGGTCGCGTGCGGTGATGTGCGCGTAGCCCTTGTCTTCGAGCAAGCGCCGCGCGGCGCCGAGCAACTGTTCGCGATGTCCCACTGTGTCAGCCTAGCTCCGTTGGTGGACAGCGATGTCATACGGGCGTATAAAACGGTCGTATAGAAGCCGCGACGAACGGAGTGCTGATGACCTCGCTGACGAACCGACGCTCCTCGGCATCGGCGACGGACCAGCTCCCCGCGCCGCCAGGGCCTCGGCTGCCGCTGACGCTGCAAACGATCCTCTTCGCGACCCAGCGCCACCGGCTGCTACCGGTGTTGCACCGGCGATACGGCCCGGTGCTCAAGCTGCGGCTCTTTCCCGAGCGCAACGTCGTCAGCATCTCCGATCCCGCGGACATCCGCGCGGTCTTCAGCGGATCGGCCACGGTGTTCCACGCGGGCGAAGGCAACCAGGTACTCAAGCCGGTCATGGGCGCGCACTCGGTCCTGACCACCGACGAAGGCGAGCACCGCCGCATTCGCAAGCTGCTGATGCCGCCGTTTCACGGGGCGGCGCTCCGTGGTTACCGGAGCATGATCGCCGAGATCGCCGAAGACGAAGTCGCGGGCTGGCCGACCGGCACCGCGTTCCGCAGCCACGAGAGCATGCAGCGGCTGACCTTCGAAGTGATCTTGCGCGTGGTGTTCGGCGTCAGCCACGGCGCTCGCGTCGACGAACTGCGTGAAGCACTGAGCGGCGTGATCGCCATCAGCGCATTGGATATCTTCGGCTGGCACAGCGAGCGGTTACAGCGACTCGGCCGCTGGCGGCGCAACGCGGCGATGCTCCGCCGCGCCGATGAGCTGATCTACGCCGAGATCGCCGACCGGCGCCGCGCGGGCGACCTGGCCGACCGGACCGATGTGCTGTCGCGGCTGCTCGCCGTCGACGAGGATGGCGACACGCTCACCGACGCCGAACTCCGCGATCAGCTCATCACGCTGTTGCTCGCCGGGCACGAAACCACGGCGACCGCGCTCGCGTGGGCGCTTCATGAGCTCGCACACTCCCCCGCGACCCTCGCCAAGGCGGTCCAGGCCGCCCGGGACGGCGAGGATCGCTATCTCGAGGCGGTGATCAAGGAGGCGATGCGCCTGCGCCCGGTCATCTACGAGGTCGCGCGGCGCACCACCGAGCCGGTCGAGATCCGCGGGTTCGAGGTCGCGGCAGGCACCACCGTGATGCCCGCGATCGGTGTCGTCCAGTCGTCGCCGGATCATCACGAAGCGCCGGAGACGTTCCGGCCGGAGCGATTCCTCGACGGCAGCGCGACGACGAACACCTGGCTGCCCTTCGGCGGCGGTGTCCGCCGGTGCCTCGGCGCGGGATTCTCGCTCCTGGAGGCCGTCGAGGTGCTGCGCGTCGTGCTGCGGCGCCACCGGATCGAGCCAGATCGAGCACGCCGCGAGCGGGTCAAGCCCCGGAACATCACCTTCGCTCCCGCCCGCGGCGCACGGCTGATCGTCACGCCGAACTGAGCAGGTAGTCACTATTCGTCAGTCAATAACGCCCAATTCGCCGGGAAACCTGGCCCTGGGTGACCACACCGCGCGATCATTGAGTCACCGAACGACTCCATCGATCCCGGGCGGGTGGCGTTCATGACGCATTCGATGCAGACAGGTGTGAGCGGCACGGCACGCTACCTCGTGCTGTTCGAAGAGGACGCCGCCGACGAGGGCGCCCAACGCATGGCGAACGTCGCCGGGCTCCGCACGGTTCGCGATCGCGACGTCGCTGCGCAACTCAGTGGCGAACTGGCCGGGCAGGCCGATGGTGTGTTCTGGTTGGATCTCGGCGTCGCCGTCGTCACGGCGGCTGCCGATCAGATCGATGCCCTGACCCGCGAGATAGCCGCGCACGGCCCGATCGCCTTGGTCGAGCGGGAACGGACGGTGTATGCGATCTCGGCGCCCGCGCCCGACGCCGTGCCCGGCGAGGCAGGCGAGCAGGATTTCACCTGGGGCTTGCGGGCGCTCAACGCGCCGGAGAGCACGGCGACCGGTGCGGGCGTCAGGGTCGCGGTACTGGACACCGGGTTCGATGTCGACCACCCCGACTTCGCCGACCGCGCGGTCGTCACCAGTTCGTTCATCGACGGCGAGGACGTGCGCGACGGGCACGGGCACGGCACGCACGTCATCGGTACCGCATGCGGGCCCCGGCAGCCGCAGGTCGGTCCCGGCTACGGCGTCGCGCACGAGTCGGAGATCTATGCGGGCAAGGTGCTGAGCAACGCGGGGTCCGGCACCGACGGCGGCATACTCGCCGGCATCGCGTGGGCGGTGCAGAACCAGTGCGCGGTGGTGTCGATGTCGCTCGGCGCCCCGACCCAGCCCGGCGAGCCGCACTCGGTCGCGTTCGAACGCTGCGCGAAGCGGGCGATGGACAAAGGCACGCTGATCATCGCTGCCGCCGGAAACGAGAGCAGGCGCTCCGCGGGCGTCATCGCGCCCGTTGGCCATCCGGCGAACTGCCCGACCATCATGGCGGTCGGTGCGATCGACGCCGATCACGCGATCGCGGACTTCTCCAGCGGCACGGTCGACCCGAACGGTGCGGTCGACGTCGTCGGGCCGGGGGTAGACGTGCATTCGAGCTGGCCGATGCCCGACCGGCACAACACCATCAGCGGAACCAGCATGGCCACGCCCCACGTTTCCGGTGCCGCCGCGCTCGCCGCGCAAGCGCATCAGGGCAATGCCTGGGAGCTGTGGGCACGGTTGAGCCAGACCGCGCTCCGGCTGCCTTTGCCGTCAACCGATGTTGGGACAGGATTGGTGCAGGCACCTTGAGCGCGAGCACCTGGAGGTAGCCGTGGCGCACCAGCGCAAGGTGATCATCTCCGTCGACACGGACGAGCCCGAGGCGGTCTCCGGCATCGCGGCACGCCTCGGCGCCATCGGCCTGGAGGTGGACGACATTCTCGAAACCCTCTCGACGATCACCGGGACCTGTGACGAAGCCGCCGTCAGCTCGCTCCAGGCGGTGCCAGGTGTGGTCGGGGTCGAGACACAGCGGACGTATCAGCTACCGCCGCCGGACGAACCGCAGTGAGCGCTTGAAAACGAGCACAGGGCGAGCCGAAAGCCTCCGTCGGCTCGCCCTGCCCGCTGTCAGACGGTGCGAAGCGAGACAGTGAAGCCCGCCGCCGCCGCGTCGGCGAACATGCCCTCGAGCGAGACGCCGCCTTCACCGGCATAGGGTAGCCCGTTGACGACGCCGGCACCCACGGTGTTGACCAGGCCGAAGGCCTTGTTGCCGTCGGTCACATCGGCCACCGGGCCACCCGAGTCCCCTGGGCTGACCGCACCGAGGACGTAGTGCTGGGTGCCGTCGTTGGAATGCAGGATCCCCACCCGCTGCTCCTGGGTGAGGGGCAGCAGGTGGAAGCCGACGCCGTTGCCGGAGAACTGCATGACGTCGCCGGTGCCGGACGTCTCGGTCGTCGACACGCCGGTCGGGATGGCGGGGTGCCCCTTCAGCGCCGGGTTGACCTGCCCCACGGCGTCCGCGTCGACCTCGATGAACGCGTAGTCGAGGTCGTCATCGATGTAGGCGACCGAGCCGAACTCCTGGATGTTCTCGCCCAGGCTGCCCGTTGCCAGCGAGATCCGCTCCCCGACCTCGGTGACGCAGTGCGCCGCGGTTCCGCCGTAGACCTTGCCCGCCAGCGGCCCCTCTCCGTCGTAGATCCAGTTCAGCGTGCAGTAGCCGCCGCCGCTCGAGATGGAGACGCCCGGTTGGATGGGGGCAGCCTCCTGGGCATGTCCGATTCCGGCGATGGTCAGTGATGCCAGCAGTGCGCTCGCCGCCACGGCCGCCGTGCGCTGGAGCCAATGCTTCATGGGTCAAGGTCCTTTCCTCCACCAGACGGCCGCGGGGCACTATGTCCCGCTTGGGGCCTACTGCGATCGGCTGAGCGTTCCGCCGCTGTTCGGGCTAGTCCGTTACCGGCCTCACCTTTAGTACCGCATAACCCATTCGAGTGACAAGAGAAAAGTGAAACGAGTTCCGCATTCTCGGCGAGAAGCCGGCCTTCCCGGCGGGATTACGATGACACTCGGCTTACGCGGTGCGGGCCTCTCCTCACACCGCGGTCATGGTGGGTAACGTAGGGCGGCATGTGTGTTGCCAGTGCGACGTTCGCCGTGTGGACGGCGGCATGGCTCAGCGGCCGGGCCGCGTCCGATGACGTCCTGGACTCGCTCGCGGTCTGGGGTGAGCGGCACGAGGTCGTAGCCGCCGACACCGTGGCCGACGCGCTGCAGTTGCCGGCATGGCCGCAGCCGCCCGCGCCGCCCGCACAACTGCTCGCCACGCTACGCAAGTGCGGCGCCCGAACCGCGACTTTGGCCTTACCCGCACCCGGAGACGTTCGCGGCCTCGGCGGGCCCGGTCCGCTCGTCGACGCCGCTCTCGACTCCGGAGAGGCGACCTTGTTCGCCGACATCGGGATCGGCCTGGTTCCCCACACGGTCGCCGAAGGTGTGCTTCGCTGGACGGTGTATCCGATCCCCCGGAACGCGCCGGTGGAGCATGTCGGGATCAGCGAGGCGGAGCACGAACTCACCGAGGCCGTGCGGACCAGTGCCGCCACGCTCGCGGCGCTCGACGTGGCGCGTGACCGTGCCGACGCACACGACGCGCTCAAGGCGCATCTGAGTGCCATCCCGAGGTCCGCATGGCCCAGCGGCATGCCCGGCAGGTCGTTGCGCGTGCTGCAGCGGGCGACCGAGATCGCGGGCATCCTGGAACTCGCCAACGCCGACGACCCCGGCGGGGCGCTCTCCGCGGGGAGTGCCGCCCAGCGGGCCGAGGCGCTCCGGCCGATCGCGGGGGCGGTCCGCAACGCCCGCAGTGCGGCCGTCAACGAGGCCGTCCGAGTCCTGACAGCGCCTGCCGAGAAATACCCGCGCTGAAAGACGCCTTCAGTCCACTCAACGGACTGAAGGGGCCACTCACTCCACTGAACGGACTGAAAGCGTCTTTCAGCGCTCGCAGCAGCCGACGGCGCAGGCCGCACCGTTGGCGGTACACCCCAGGTTCGGCAACGCCGAGAGCCGACGAGCGGGAGCACCGGCCACGTGCTCACGGACCAACTCGGTGACCAGTTCCGCGAAGCGCCGGTCGCCGTTCGGCGTGGCCGCCCGCGCGAACCCCATGCCGAGTTCGGCCGCCTTGGTCGCGGCCTCGTTGTCCAGGTCCCACACGACCTCGAGGTGATCGGAGACAAACCCGATCGGGCACACCACGACGGCCGGAACTCCCTTGGTGTGCAACGTATCGAGGTGATCGACGATGTCCGGCTCGAGCCACGGCACCTGCGGCGGCCCCGAACGGGACTGCCACACCACGTCGTAGTCCGACGCACCGACCTCGGCGGCCACCAGCCGGGCGGCTTCGGCTAGCTGCCGCGAATACAGCTCGCCGCCTTCGCCGGGCGGCCCGGCGACGCGGTCCGCGGCGATCGGGATCGAGTGCGCCGTGAACACCAGCCTGGCGTGATCGCGCACCGCGTCATCGAGCGTCTCCCGCGCCCCGACTACCGCGTCCACAAAGCACGCCACGAACAGCGGGTGATCGTAGAACTGCCGGAGCTTCACCAGCTCGGGCGCGTCCGGCCCGATCGAGGCGCGAGCCCGTGCGATGTCTTCGTCGTACTGCCGGCACGCCGAGTAGCCGCCGTACGCACTGGTCGCGAACACCAACGCGCGCCGCGCCCCGTCCGCCGCCATCCGGGCCACCGCGGTTTCGGCGTAGGGCTGCCAGTTCCGGTTACCGAAGTACACCGGCAGTGACATGCCGTGGGAGTCCAGCTCACGCTCGACGGCCGCGATCGCCGACCGGTTGAGCCCGTTGATCGGAGAAACGCCGCCGAAGTGCTGATAGTGCTCGGCGACCTCGGCCAGCCGCTCGGGCGGCACTCCCCTGCCCCGCGTGACGTTCGCCAGGAACGGCATGACGTCGTCGGGGCCTTCCGGGCCGCCGAACGACAGCCAGAGCAGCGCGTCGTAGTTCACGCGGTCAGTTTCCCGCAACCGTCACTGACCGGTCGCGTGCACCCCGCCGTCCACCATGATCATCGACCCGGTGGTGGCTGGCAGCCAGTCCGACAGCACGGCGCAGATCGTCTTCGCCACCGGCGTCGGGTCCTCGGTGTCCCAGCCCAGCGGCGCCCGGCCGTGCCAGCCGTTCTCCAACTCGGCGAAACCGGGAATCGACTTCGCCGCCATCGTCTTGACCGGGCCGGCGGAGACCAGGTTCGCCCGGATGCCCTGCGCGCCGAGCTCACGCGCCAGGTACCGGTTGACCGACTCCAGCGCCGCCTTCGACACGCCCATCCAGTTGTACGACGGCCAGGCGACCCTGGCATCGAAGTCCATGCCGATGACCGACGCGCCCTCGACCAGCAACGGCAGGGCGGCCTTGACCAGCGAGGCATAGGAATACGCCGAGATCTCCAGCGCGGGGCCGACGTCGGACCAAGGTGCGTCGAGGAACGGTGCGCCGAGGCAGGTCTCCGGGTTGGCGTAGCCGATCGAGTGCAGCACACCGTCGAGGCCGTCGACGTGCTCGCGCACCCGGTCGGCGAGCGTGTCCAGGTGCTCCTGGTTCTGCACGTCCAGCTCGATCACCGGCGCCTCGGCGGGCAATCGCTTGGCAATGCGTTCGACCAGCCGGAGCCTGCCGAAGCCGGTCAGCACCACCTGCGCACCCTGTTCCTGTGCGACCTTGGCCGCGTGGAACGCGATCGACGCGTCGGTGATCACTCCGGTGATCAGCAGCCGCTTGCCTTCGAGAAGTCCAGGCACCATGTCTGCTTCCTATTCCTTGAGCAGGGTTGATCGGTTTCGGATGTTTCGCTCTCCACACCAGCGGTGGCCTTTGGTGTTGGAGTCCTGGTCCGGCAGTCTGGACCGTTGGCGATCGCGGTCCTGGATGATCTGCTTCACCACGATGTGCGGGGTGTGCAGGCCGATGTCGGGATCGGCTGCTCGTTCCAGGATGTTGATCGCGGCGGCGTGATCAGCCTGCCACACGGCCCCGCACGATGTGCAGTGAAGCCGGTCCCCGGCCCGTTTGCCGAAGGAGTCGGTTCCGGGGATGACTTGTGACGTGTAGGCGGCGTTGACCAGCCGCAACGCAGAACGACGGCGCGACCGGCGCCGACCGCAAAGTGAACAGCGTGATGAGCGCCTGACCAGCCCGCCGGCGAGTGAGGCAGAACCACGGCGCGACCGGCGCCGACCGCAAAGTGAACAGCGTGATGAGCGCCTGACCAGCCCGCCGGCGAGTGAGGCAGAACCACGGCGTTCCGACACGTTCGCCAGCGCCTCGGCGGTGACACCCTTGGTCCATGCCGCCAGGCGCCGGTTGGTGTTCTTCCCGAGCCTTGTGCGGCCGGTGAAGGTTTTCGTGAGGTCTTCGGCCACGATCACGGCGGCTTTGTCGATCACCGCGTGCGCGGCCTTGAAAGTGACGTCGCGGACCCGGCGCTGCCACGCACTGGA
The DNA here is from genome assembly GCA_009379975.1 of Actinophytocola sp. Lineage (GTDB taxonomy): Bacteria > Actinomycetota > Actinomycetes > Mycobacteriales > Pseudonocardiaceae > WHSS01. The sequence goes on along the minus strand of WHSS01000127.1, from coordinate 2,042 downwards.
GCGGCGCCTGCGTTTGATGCCGCCGAGGTTGTTGTCCCGGATACGCCGGGCCTTCGCATGGTCGCCGCGTTCGGTGGCGTGCTCCGCGATACTGCGCAGTTTCGCGCGGCGCGCGTTCTTCACCTTCCGGTGATCCGATTCGCTACTCAGCAGCTCACCGAGTCCGCTGCCGTGGTGCACCTCGACCCGGTTGCCGCGCAGGATCAGCCGCAGCGTCCCCACCGGGGCGATGGTGGTGTTCAGTGGAATCGTGACCAGCTGCCGGCGCTGCAGCCCGGGTATCGCGAGCCACACGTTCCCGCCCTCGGTGAGGGTGAACGTCTTGTGCTGGTCGGAGCGGACCACGATCTGGTTGTGGGTGCGGTTGCGGCCACGCTTGCAGTGCTGGCGCATCAACCGGCGCAGATACGGATCACCGGTCCACGTGTCGCGTCTCAACGCGGTGAACAACCGCTTCCGTCCCGCCGGATCCTGGGTGCGGCGGTTGATGGCTTTGCGGACCTTGGCCTTGGCGGCCTCCCGGTTCGCGGTGATGTCCGCGACCGCGTCCCGCACCGTCTCCTTCCACGCATTCGCCAACACCGCGAAAGACCCGGCGGTGCCGTCAGCCATCCACTCATCGCGGATGGCCCGATCCGAGACACCGGCACCATTGACAGAGCCGAACTGGCGCCACACTTTCGACCGGACCCGGCCGAGACGGCGTGCCTGCTCTTCGAGCTGGACGTATTTCCCGGTGTTGAGATCCGCCGAGTAGGCGATGCGGGTAACCTTCACCGGCCACCACCGCCCAGTTCGGCCACGTGCTCCACATAGTCGAACCCGAATGGGGCCAGCCGATCCTTGTGCGCGATCACCGAAGTCCCCACCTCCCCTCGTACGATCTGAACCTCCAGAGTCCAGGTCGGCCTTCCGCCCAGAAGCCGAAACCCGGCAGCACACAACAGTCTGACGGACTGTTTCGCCGAACCCGGGCTGCAACACACGACGGACGTCGACACCGGTGAACTACCTCTGACCAGACGCCATCCCCCGAGCCGTGATCCGACCTTCCCACTCCCACTCGCGAACAGTCGACGACAAACGGCCGACACACCACGCGAACTCGCCAATCCGGCACATGTCCAGCATCTTGGCTAGAAGTAGACATATGTGAGCAAGAAAGCAACACTAGATCACACCTCCCGTTCGATGGTTTCCCAGCCGTGGCTGACGGCTATCAGTGACCCATACCCAAGCCGCCGTCGACCGGCAGCACCGCCCCGTTGACGTAGCCGGCTTCGTCGGAGGCGAGAAAGCCCACCGCGGCGGCGATCTCGGCAGGCTCCGCGTAGCGGTTCGCGGGGATCTGAGCGAGCGCCGCCGCGCGCTGGTCGTCGGTGAGCGCGTCGGTCATGTCGGTGACCACGAAGCCGGGCGCGACGACGTTCGCGGTGATGTTGCGTGAGCCGAGCTCACGAGCCAGTGACCGGGCGAGACCGACCAGCCCCGCCTTGCTCGCGGCATAGTTGACCTGACCGGCACCGCCGGAGAGCCCTACCACCGACGAGATGAACACGAACCGGCCCCACTTGCCACGCAGCATGCCCCGCGAGGCGCGCTTGGCGACCCGGTAAGCACCCGTCAGGTTGGCGTCGATGACCCGGGTGAACTGCTCTTCGCTCATCCGCATGAGGAGCGTGTCGTCGGTGATACCCGCGTTCGAGATCAGCACCTCGACCGCGCCCTGGTGTTCCTCGATCTGCTTGAAGGCCGCGTCGATCTGCTCGGCGTCGGTGACATCGGCCTGCACCCCAAACAGGCCGTCCGGCGCGCCGGAGCCGCGGTGGGTGACCGCGACGCGGTGCCCCTTCGCCTCCAGATCGCGTGCGATGGCGAGGCCGATGCCTCGATTTCCCCCGGTGACCAGTACCGAACGTGCCACGTGCTTGTTCTCCCTAGCGCTGAAGTCCCGTCTTGAGCAGGCTATCTAGTTACCGGTGAGTCAGGGCAATCTAGTGGCGCGTGCCATGCCCGGGGTGGGGTGCGCGGTTGTGCGAGTG
>WHSS01000003.1 GCA_009379975.1 Actinophytocola sp. | reverse complement strand
CGCTCCGCAACATGTGCAACACGAGCCTCTCCCGCACCGTTTTTCGCGGTGTGAGTGTGGCGTTGAGCCCGTAGGTTGGGCTCAACGCCACGTTCAAACGATGTTGCGTCCGATATGTCACCCCGAGTCGGGTTTGTTCGGCACCAATGGTCCACTCGCGACCGGTATGCGCCAAAAGTCTGGTGTTGGCTGCTTGAGACTGGCAAATATGAAGCTATGCCTAGACGCGTTCCCATCGACGAAGATCAGCTGCAAGAATTCGCCCCGCACGGGGTGGTCTCGCGCCGTGAACTGCTCGCCTGTGGCGTGCCCGCGACCACCATCTCGCACCGGGTACGCACCGGCGGGCCCTGGAACCGGCTACTGCCCGGCGTCTACCTGATGCGTTCCGGTACGCCAACGCGGGAGCAGCTCCTGGCGGGCGCCGTGCGCTATGCCGGACCGCAATCGATGATCACCGGCCTTGCCGCAGCCCGAGCGCACGGCCTGAAGCGCATGCCGTCCTGCGACAACGTGCACGTGTTGGTGCCCAAACCCGCGCAGCCGAACAGTTGCGGCTACGTAGTAGTAGAGCGCACCAAGCGGCTACCGGAGCCCGTGCTTCGTGATGACCTGCCGCTCGCCCCGCTGCCACGGGCGGTGCTGGACGGCGTGCGCCGCCTGGGCGACCGGCAAGAAATCCAGGCATTGCTCGCCGAACCGGTGCAACGCGGCCTGGTGCTCCCCAGCGACTTGCTCGCCGAGCTGAACGCCGGGTCGAGCCGCGGGTCCGCCCTGCCGCGGCGGATGCTCCGGGAGATCTGCGCGGGCGTCCGTTCCGCATCGGAAGGGCGCGCATACCGGCTCGCGCTGCAGAGTGGCCTGCCCGCGCCCCGCTGGAACGTCCCGATCCTCAGCGCCTCCGGGGTGCAGCTCGCGATCGTCGACGCATGGTTCGAGGAGGTCGCGCTGGCATGGGAGATCGACTCCCTGGAGTTTCACCTCTCGCCTGCCGACTACGCGCGCACGATGCGCAGGCACAACCTGCTGACAGCGGCCGGCATCGTCGTGCTGCATACGCTTCCCGGGGACCTGCGGACGAACCCGCATCGTGTCATCGCCGAACTGCGAAGCGCCTACGAGCAAGCGAGCGGGCGACCGCGGCCTCCAGTGCGCTGCCTGCAACCCGCCGCATGAATGCACTCGGTGAGTGTGACGTTCGGACGATAGGTCGGGCTCAACGTCGCACTCGCTCAAAGGCGCGCGGCACCCACGCTCACCCCAGCGGTGGGAGGTAGTTCCCCGAGAGCTTGCTCGCGGCCGCACGGTCGAGCAGCCACTGCGTACGAACCTGCCCGGTGGCTCCCGCGACCGGAAGCTGCACCTCACCCGCACCGGAGAGCGCGAGGGCCACCGCGTCGGCCTTCGCCTCGCCGGCGGTGATCACCCACACCTCGATGGCATGCCGGATGGCGGGCAGCGTCAGCGACACCCGGGTCGGCGGCGGTTTCGGGCAGTTGCGCACCGCGACGACCGCGCGCTCGTCCTCATACGCGGCCGGCGCCTCGGGGAAGATCGACGCGGTATGCCCCTCGCCGCCCATGCCGAGCAGCAGGACGTCGAAGGCGGGCACCTCGGCATGATGCTCGCGCGCGGCCTGCTCGGCGAGAATCCGCTGGTAGGCCGCCGCCGCGGCGTCCGGATCATCGCCGAACTCGCCGCCGGCGGCCGCCATCGGGAAGATCCGGGCTTCGTCGACCGGCACATGATCGAGTAGCGCCCGGCGAGCCTGCAGCTCGTTGCGCTCCTCGTCGTCGGCGGGCACGAAGCGTTCATCGCCCCAGTAGAAGTCGATGCGGGACCAGTCGATCGCGTCGCAGGCGGGGGAGTGGCGCAGCTGTTCGAGCACCGCGATGCCCACGCCGCCGCCGGTGAGCACCACCGAGGCCGTGCCCCGCGTGGCTTGCACATCCACCAGTCTGGTCACCAGCCGGGCCGCGGTCGCCGCGGCCAGCAGCTCAGGATTGCGCTGGACGACAACGTGCTTGCCACTCATGCTGAAATCACCTTGCTCTTGGTGCGCAACAGGCTCAACCCGCGCAACGCACGTTCGTATACCTCGTCCGGGTCGAGCCTGCGGAGCTCCTCTATGAGCGCCTCGGACACCGACCTGCGCTGCAACGCGATCCGGCGCGCGGGCTGGCCTGGCTGCGTGAGGGTGCCGACCTTGCCGTCGGGCCGGTGCAACTCGATGTCGCCGGACGGACGCTGCAGCGACACCGCCACGATGCCTTCCGCCGTGGTGGTCGTGACTCGCTTTACCGGAACCCGCAGGTACGCCGCGAGCCAGCCGGCGAGCAGTTCGGTCGACGGCGAATCCGCCTCTCCCGTCACGGTCGCACCCGTCACGGGCTCGAACGGCGGCACGTCGAGCGCGGCGACTAGCTGGGCGCGCCAGTTCGTCAACCGAGTCCACGCCAGATCGGTGTCACCGGGTACGTAGTTCTTCGCGCGCGCCCGCACCGTCCTCACCGGGTTGCGGGCGGCGGCCGAATCGGTGATCCGGCGCTGCGCGATCGCTCCGAGCGGATCGTCCGCCGGCACCGCGGGCCCGGCGCCCGGCCACCACGTCACGATTGGCGCGTCGGGCAGCAGCAGCGGGATCACCGCACTCTTGCCCTGCCCGGCGAGCGGCCCGTAGAGACGCAGCACGATAACCTCGCTCGCGCCCGCGTCGCCGCCGATGCGGATCTGCCCATCGATACGCGCCGCCGCCGTCCGGGAGCCACGGGCGGCGACGATGATGCGCGAGGGGTGCTCCCGGCTGGCGGCGTTGGCCGCTTCGATCGCGTGCTCGAGGCCGGCACCGTCATCCGCCACGATCACGAGCGTCAGCACGCGCCCGAGTGCCACCGCACCGCCACGCTCGCGCAGCTCGACCAGCTTGCTGTTGACCTGCGACGTCGTCGTCGAAGGGAGGTCGATGATCACGGCCGTCTCCAGGATCGCCCGGTCCGGGCCAGCACCGCATCGGCCGACGGCGGCCCCCAGCTCCCCGGGGGATAGGTCTCCGGGGCGCCCTTCGCCGCCCAATGCTCCAGCACCGGGTCCAGGATCTGCCAGGACAGTTCCACCTCGTCGTTGCCGGGGAACAGCGACGGCTCGCCGAGCAACACGTCGAGGATCAGCCGCTCATAGGCTTCGGGGGAGGACTCGGTGAACGCGTGCCCGTAGCCGAAGTCCATGGTGACGTCGCGAACTTCCATCGTCGTGCCCGGCACCTTGGAGCCGAACCGCATCGTGACACCCTCGTCCGGCTGTACCCGGATCACCAGCGCGTTCTGCCCGAGCTCCTCGGTCGCCGTCGAGTCGAACGGCAGGTGCGGCGCGCGCTTGAACACCACGGCGACCTCGGTGACCCGCCTGCCAAGCCGCTTACCGGAGCGCAGGTAGAACGGCACGCCCGCCCAGCGCCGGTTCTGCACCGCCAGCGTCACCGCGGCGTAAGTCTCGGTCGTCGAGTCCGGCGCGAAGCCCTCCTCCTGCAACAGGCCCGGCACCTTGGCGCCGCCCTGCCAGCCGCCGCCGTACTGGCCGCGGGCCGTGGTCTCGTCGAACGGCTCGACGGGGCTGGTGGCGCGCAGCACCTTCACCTTCTCGGCCCGCAACTGCGACGGCTCGAACGACAGCGGCTCCTCCATGGCGGTGAAGGCCAGCAGCTGCAGCAGGTGGTTCTGGATGACGTCGCGGGCGGCGCCGATGCCGTCGTAGTAGCCCGCGCGGCCACCGAGGCCGATGTCCTCAGCCATGGTGATCTGCACATGGTCGACGTAGTTGGCGTTCCAGATCGGCTCGAACAGCTGGTTGGCGAAGCGCAGCGCGAGGATGTTCTGCACCGTCTCCTTGCCGAGGTAGTGATCGATGCGGAACACCGACTCCTCGGCGAACACCGAGTTCACTATGGCGTTGAGCTCGCACGCGCTTTTCAGGTCATGCCCGAAGGGCTTCTCCACGACCACCCGGCGCCAGCCGTCGCCGCCGGTGAGCCCCGCCTTCGCCAGCTGCTGGGTGACCACCGGGAACGCCCCCGGCGGAACGGAGAGATAAAACGCGTGATTGCCGCCGGTGCCGCGCTCGTCGTCGAGCTCGGTGACCGTCTTGGCCAGCCGCTGGAACGCCTCGTTGTCATCGAAGCTGCCCGGCACGAACCGGATGCCCTCGGCGAGCCGCTGCCACACCGACTCGCGGAACGGGGTGCGGGCGTGCTCGGCGACGGCATCGTGCACGATCTCGCCGAAGTCCTGATCCGCCCAGTCCCGGCGGGCGAACCCGATCAGCGCGAACCCCGGCGGTAGCAACCCGCGGTTGGCCAGGTCGTAGATCGCGGGCATGAGCTTCTTGCGTGCGAGGTCGCCGGTCACGCCGAAGATCACCAGGCTCGCCGGGCCCGCGATCCTGGGCAGCCGCTTGTCTCGCTCGTCACGTAGGGGGTTTTGCCATGATCGGGCCACGCTTACAACCCTTGCACGGCCCGCACGAGCTCGGCGAGGCCGGCCACCCGGTCGGTCAGGTGCAGCCGCAGCACCGGCCTGCCCCGATCGGTCAGCACATCGGCATCGCCGCGAGCCTGCGCCAGCTGCAACACGGCGAGGCTGTACGGCAGGCCTGGCACCGCCAGATCGTACTCGGCCGCGCCGGTGACCTGCAGGAAGATGCCATTGGGATGCCCGCCCTTGTGGTACTGGCCGGTGGAGTGCAGGAACCGCGGACCCCAGCCGAAGGTGACCTGTGCGCCGATCCGCTTGGCGAGCTCGGAGCGCAGCAGCGCGGCCGAGGCGTCGTCGAGCCGGTCGAGGTAGGACTGCACGGCGAGGTAGCCGTCAGCGGGCAGCGTGCCGACGAACTCGCGCAGGATGTCGGTCAGCGATCCCTCGCCGGTGATACCCCTCGCGCGACCCGCACCGCTCGCCAGGTGACCCGGCACCGAGCGCGGATCCAGCCCCGCCGGCGTGTGAGGCGAAGATACAGGCGCGTAGACCTCGATTGCCCCCACTGCGGCCGACGGCGCGATAGCGGCATCATCGGCTCCGTCGAGCAGTGCGCGGGCCGCCTGCTTTGCCGCCTCGACGTCGGGCTGGTCGAACGGGTTGATGCCCAGCACCCTGCCGGCGAGCGCGGTGGCGTACTCCCACAGCAGGAACTGTCCGCCGAGCCCGCCGTCGACCGAAATCGCGCTGGCCGCCTCGCCCTTGCCGATGCTGACGGTGGTGGCGTCCTTGCCCGCGTCGGCGAATCCCGGGGCGTCGACGGACTCGACCACGACCGGGAGCAGCCCCGTGCCTTCCTTACCGGTCGACTCCGCGACGAGCTGTTCGATCCAGTCGGGCAGCCCGGCGATACCGGACCCGGCGTCGGCGAGCACCAGCTTCTCGGCGCCTGCCTCGTGCGCGGCGCCGAGCGCGGCGGCGAGCTGGATCGCGGGGTTATCGAGGGAATCGGCCGCCAGCGCGGCCACGGTGCCCGCGGCCTGGTCGAGCAGGCGTGCGATATCCGCGCCCGCGAGCCCGGCGGGGACGAGGCCGAACGCGGTGAGCGCGGAGTACCGGCCGCCGACGTGGGGATCGGCGAGGAAGGTCCTGCGGTAACCCTCCTGCTCGGCGAGCTCGGCCAGCGGCGAACCGGGATCGGTCACCACGACGATCCGGCTCGCGGCGTCGATGCCTTCGGTCGCGAAGGCTTCGGCGAAGATCCGGCGCTGGGCGTCGGTCTCGACGGTGCCGCCCGACTTCGACGACACCACCAGCACCGTCCTGCCGAGATCGCCTGCCAGCGCGTCGGCGACCTGGCCGGGATCGGTGGTGTCGAGCACGGTGAGTGCGACGCTCTCGGTGCCCGCGATGACCTCGGGCGCCAGCGATGAGCCACCCATGCCCGCGAGGACGACCCGGGTGACTCCTTCACCGTGCAGCTGCGCCCGGAGCTCGGCGATCTCGCCGATGAGGTGACGGGACGTGCTGTGCAGCGTGGTCCAGGCGAGCCGGATCGAGGCCTCCGCCTCCGCCTCGGCGCCCCACAGCGTGGCGTCCTGTGCGGTCAGCCGCGACGCGGCTCGGTCGGCGACCAGCGTGGATGCGACCGTGGAGGCCGATGAAGCGAGGTGGGAATCGTTGACGTCGACGGTGATGGTTACCGGTGTCACGCCGCGATCAGCCCTGCGCCGCTACGAGCTGGCTGTTGACGGTCTCGAGTAACTCGACCCACGACTTGTCGAACTTGGCGACGCCCTCCTCCTCGAGCACGCTGAAGACGTCCTCCAGGTCGATGCCGACCGCTCGCAGCCCGTCGAAGACCGCCCTGGCGGCCGATTCGGTGCCGGATACGGTGTCGCCGGTGATCTCGGCGTGGTCGGCGGCCGCGTGCAGTGTCTTCTCCGGCACGGTGTTCACGGTGCCGTCGACCACGAGCTGATCGACGTAGCGAGTGTCGGAGTAGGCGGGGTCCTTGACGCCGGTCGACGCCCACAGCGGGCGTTGCGGGCGTGCCCCCGCCTCGGCGAGGGCCTGCCAGCGGCCGCCCGCGAACTCCTCGGTGAACACCGCGTACGCGAGCCGGGCGTTGGCGATGGCAGCCTGACCTCGCAGCGCGGTGGCCTGTTCGGTGCCGATGGCTTCGAGCCGCTTGTCCACCTCGGTGTCCACCCGGGACACGAAGAAGGACGCGACGGAGTGAATGCCCGCCAGGTCGTGGCCGTTCTCCTTGGCCTGTTCCAGCCCGGCGAGGAAGGCGTCGATCACCTCGCGGTAGCGCTCGGTCGAGAAGATCAGCGTCACGTTCACGCTGACCCCTTCGGCGAGCGTGCGGGTGATCGCGGGCAGGCCCTCGACCGTCGCGGGGATCTTCACCAGCAGGTTGGGCCGGTCGACGGTCTTGTACAGGTCCAGCGCCTCGGCGACGGTACGTTCGGTGTCCTTCGCCAGCCGGGGGTCGACCTCGATGGAGACTCTGCCGTCGACGCCGCCCGTCGCCTCGTAGGTCTCCCGGAAGAGGCCGCAGGCATTGCGGACGTCGGTGGTGGTGAGGTCACGCACGGCCTGTTGCAGGTCGGCACCCCGCGTGGCGAGCTCGGTGACCTGCTGATCGTAGGCCTGGCCGTTGGCGAGCGCATTGGCGAAGATGGTCGGGTTGGTCGTCACACCGACGACGTGCTGGTCGGTGATCAGCTTCGCGAGGCTGCCGGAGTTGAGCCGCTCGCGCGAGAGGTCGTCGAGCCAGATCGACACACCTGCGTTGGAGAGCTGGGCCAGACGATCAGTTGTTGTCATGCCTTAGTCATCCCCTTGATGGTTGTTCGGTGCTTGCTGCCTAATGCGCTGCGGCCAGCGACTTACGTGCCGCCTCGGCGACGGCTTCCGCCGTGATCCCGAACTCGCGGAAGAGCGTCTGGTAGTCCGCCGACGCGCCGAAGTGCTCGAGCGAGACGATCTCGCCCGCGTCGCCGACGAAGCGGTGCCACGGCTGCGCGATGCCTGCTTCCACGGCGACCCGTGCCTTGACCGACGGCGGGATCACCGAATCGCGGTACCCCTTGTCCTGCGCGTCGAACCACTCGACGCACGGCATCGACACCACGCGAGCCGCGACGCCTTGCTCGGCGAGGGCCTTCGCGGCCTCGACGGCGAGCTGCACCTCGGACCCGGTGGCGATGAGCACCACGTGCTCGTCTTCAGGGTTGCCGAAATCGCCGAGTACGTAACCTCCCTTGGCAACGCCCGCAGCGTCGGTGCCCTCGAGCACCGGCACGTTCTGCCTGGTGAGCGCCAGTCCGGTGGGCGCGTCGGTGATTTCGAGCGCCCGCTGCCACACCGCCGCGGTCTCGTTCGCGTCGGCAGGCCGAGCGACGCTGAGGCCAGGGATGGCACGCAGCGAGGCGAGGTGCTCGATCGGCTGATGTGTCGGGCCGTCCTCGCCGAGACCGATCGAGTCGTGCGTCCAGACGTAGGTCACCGGCAGCTTCATCAGCGCGGCCAGCCGGACCGCCGGGCGCATGTAGTCGGAGAAGATCAGGAACGTGCCGCCGTATGGGCGGGTGCCGCCGTGCAGCGCGATGCCGTTGAGGATCGAGCCCATGGCGTGCTCGCGAACCCCGAAGTGCAGGTTGCGGCCGTGCGGGGTAGCGGTGAACATCCCGGTGCTCGAACTGGGTGGGCCGAACGAGTCGGCGTTCTTGATCAGCGTGTTGTTGCTGCCCGCCAGGTCGGCCGAGCCGCCCCACAGCTCGGGCAGCAGGTCGGCGACGGCGTTGAGGACCTCGCCGGAGGCCTTGCGAGTGGCGACGCCCTTCTCGCTGGGTTCCCAGCTCGGCAGCTTCGATTCCCAGCCTTCAGGCAGCGCACGAGTGGCGAGCCGGTCGGCGAGTGCCTTGGCCTCCGGGTTGGCCTTCTCCCAGGCGTCGAAACGCTGCTGCCAGTCGCGGTGCGCCTGCTTGCCACGCTGCACCGCCTGGCGGGCGTGCGCGAGCACCTCATCGTCGACGGCGAAGTGCTGGTCCGGGTCGAAGCCGAGGATGCGCTTCACCTCGGCCACCTCGTCGGCGCCGAGGGCGGCACCGTGCGCGGCGCCGGTGTTCATCAGGTTCGGTGCCGGGTAGCCGATGACCGTGCGCAACAAGATGATCGACGGTCGGCTCGTCTCCGCCTTGGCGGCAGCGATCGCCGTCTCGAACGCCACGACGTCCTCGCCGCCTTCGACCGTCTGGACGTGCCAGCCGTAGGACTCGTAGCGCTTCGCGGTGTCCTCGGACAGCGCGATGGCGGTGTCGTCTTCGATGGAGATCTGGTTGTCGTCGTAGATCACCACGAGATTGCCCAGCTCCTGGCGCCCGGCGATGGAGGACGCCTCCGACGTCACACCTTCCTCGATGTCGCCGTCGGAAGCGATCACGTAGATGTGGTGATCGAAGACGCTCTCGCCCGCCTGGGTTTCCGGGTCGAACAGGCCGCGCTCGCGGCGGGCTGCCATCGCCATGCCGACGGCGTTGGCCAGACCCTGCCCGAGCGGGCCGGTGGTGGTCTCGACGCCCGCCGTGTGGCCGTGCTCCGGGTGACCGGGAGTCTGCGAGCCCCACGTGCGCAGCTGCTTGAGGTCGTTCAACTCGAGGCCGTAGCCCGCGAGGAAGAGCTGGATGTAGAGGGTGAGGCTGCTGTGCCCGGCGGAGAGCACGAAGCGGTCACGCCCCGCCCAGTGCGGGTCGGCCGGGTCGTGCCGCATGACGCGCTGGAACAGGCTGTACGCGGCAGGGGCGAGGCTCATCGCGGTGCCGGGATGGCCACTGCCACAGTTCTCGACCGCGTCGGCCGCGAGCACGCGGACGGAGTCGACAGCGCGCGTGTCGAGCTCGGTCCAATCCGATGGCACATTGCGTCGAACGAGCGACTGGGTCCCGGAAGGGTCGGCGGTGTTGGGCACGGGAACTCGAACTCCGTTTCGCGGCTTACTGCGATGAGTGGGCAACTGCTCGGCTGGGTCGTGGTGCTTGCGCGCACGCCCGCGACGGCGATCCCGGCGTGGCAAGCTGGCCAGACAGCCTCTAGCCTAACGGTTTGCCCGCTGCGGTGCTTCCAGGGAGCCTCCGGAGCGCCTCCGGGGCGTTCCGTTGTGGTTCGGGTCTCACCACCCGGCTGGGGCGGGGGCCGGCGACGCGATTACTATCTGTCGAGGCCTGTTACTAGTCGATACGACGATTGATGTCCATTCTTCCCGTGGGAGCGAGATGACGCTGGATTCAGAGATGACCTGGATTCCATCGGCGCAAGCCCCGTCCTTAAGAGGGGAGATAGCCGAACCTTGTTTGTGCGGCCGCGGTGCAGCGACGGGTGATCACCGAGGCCAAAACGACCGAGGCGCGGGCTTGGTTGTCCGAGGTTGGATCGGTGGCGTTGGTGCAGTCGGTGCGGGACGCGCACAGTGCGTTGTCGAACTTTTTCGACTCGGTGAAAGGCAGGCGGCGGGGCCGGAAGGTCGGCAAACCCCGGTTCAAGTCGCGCAAGGACAACCGACAGTCCGTCCGGTTCACCCGCAACGGGTTTACGATCCGGCCGGACGGGCGGCTGTATCTGGCGAAGGTCGGCGACGTGAAGGTGCGCTGGTCGCGGGAGCTGCCGTCGGAGCCCAGTTCGGTCACGGTCATCGCCGAGCCGGACGGGCACTATTACGCCAGCTTCGTGGTCGAGGTGGAGCCGAGACCGCTACCGGCTATCGAGAAGGAAGCTGGGGTCGACCTTGGTATCGCCCGGTTGGCGACCGTGGCCGACACGACTGGTGGCCGCACGGATGTGGCGAACCCGAAACATCTGGCGCGCAAGCTACGGAAGCTGCGCCGGTTGGAGCGAGAGAAGGCGCGCCGCGCCCAGGGCGGGAAGAACCGGGACAAGACCCGGCGCAAGGTTGCCGTGCAACATGGCAAGGTGGCCCGTGCTCGACGGGACTATCAGCACAAGCAGGCCCTCGGTCTGGTCCGCGAGAACCAAGCGGTCCACGTGGAGGATCTGAACGTGGCGGGCATGGTGCGCAACCGCAAGTTGGCGCGGGCGAAGAAGGCCGTACGCTTCGGTCGGATTGTGCACAAGGTGTCTCGCTGGTTGCCGTCGAGCAGAACGTGCTCGGACTGTGGGCATGTGGTGGGCGAGATGCCGCTGAAGATCCGCGAATGGCGATGCCCCGAGTGCGCTGCGGTGCACGATCGGGACCACAACGCCGCACGCAATATCCTCGCCGCCGGGCGGGCGGAGAGGCGAAACGCCTGTGGAGCCGGTGTAAGACCATCCTTCGGGAAGGCAGTCGGTGAAGAAGCAGGAAGCGCCCCAGACGCGGCATAGCCGCGTGGGAATCCCCAGTGTTCACGCCGGGGAGCACGTCAAGCTGGTAGAACATGCCCGCTCCCGGTTCGACCTGATCAAGCGACGCATGGGCGCCTACGCCGCGCTGGCCAAGCCGCGCGTGATCGAGTTGCTGCTCGTCACGACCATTCCGGCGATGTTCCTGGCGGGCAGGGAGTTCCCCTCGCCGTGGCTGGTGCTGGCCACGCTGCTCGGCGGCACCATGGCGGCGGGTAGTGCGAACGCGCTGAACTGCGTGATCGACGCCGACATCGACAAGGTGATGAACCGCACCAAGCGTCGCCCGCTGGTGCGCGACTCGGTGTCGGGGCGGGGCGCGCTGATCTTCGGCCTGACGCTCGGTATCGCGTCGTTCGTCGTGCTCTATACGACGGTGAACCTGCTCGCGGCGTCGCTGGCCATCGCGACGATCCTGTTCTACATCTTCGTCTACACCCTGGTGCTCAAGCGCCGCACCGCGCAGAACGTGGTGTGGGGCGGCGCCGCCGGCTGCATGCCGGTCGTCATCGGCTGGGCCGCGGTGACCGGCACCGTGGAGTGGCCGGCGTTCGTCATGTTCGGGGTGATCTTCTTCTGGACGCCGCCGCACACCTGGGCGCTGGCGATGCGCTACCGGGAGGACTACGAGCGGGCAGGCGTGCCGATGCTGCCGGTGGTCGCGTCCGCCGAGCACGTCGCGCGGCAGATCGTCATCTACTCGTGGGTGATGGTCGGCTGGACGCTGTTGCTCGCGCCCGCGACCAGCTGGCTCTACGCCGGCTTCGCCGTGCTGGCCGGCGGCTGGTTCCTGTTCTACGCCCACAGTCTCTACGCGTCGGTGCGGGCGGGGGAGAAGACCAAGCCGATGGCGTTGTTCCACCGGTCGAACACCTACCTGATGATCGTGTTCTGCGCGCTCGCGGTGGATTCGGCCATCGGCCTGCCGGTGCTCGGCCTGCCGTTCTGAGCCGTTCCTGGCGCGTGGCGGCGACCGGATTCCCCCGGTAACGTGGATGGTCCGCCATTCGGCGAGGGGAACTTCACCAGCTGCCAGAGAGAGTGGGCCCGCCTTTGTCCGCGTCCGGTGACGACCGCACGACCGACAGCATGAAGATCACGGAGTCCGACCTCGAATCGGAACAACGCCACGTCACCCAGGCCTACGCCAAGCTCGACGCCGAACGGGAGGCCACGTCCGCGCGGCTGGCCAGGGCGCTGCGCGATACCGGTGGCACCCCGCAGGCGCGCACCGAGCGGGACGTCGCCACCACGATGTACCGGGAGCGGCTGACCCAGCTCTCGGGCGTGGAGGCCGGGCTGTGCTTCGGCAGGCTCGACTTCGAGGACGGCGGTATCAGCCACATCGGGCGTATCGGGTTGTTCGACGAGGACGACGGCTACGAGCCGCTGCTCATCGACTGGCGCGCTCCGGCTGCCCGGCCGTTCTACCTCGCGACCGCGGCCTCGCCGCTGGGCGTGCGGCGGCGCAGGCACCTGCGGACCCGGCTTCGGCGGGTGGTCGGCATGGATGACGAGGTGCTCGACCTCGACGCCGCGGCTGCCAGGAGGACCGGTCGTGATCTTGGTCTCGCGGGTGAAGCGACGCTGCTCGCCGCCTTGAACCGGCAACGCGGTGATGCGATGCGCGACATCGTCGCGACGATCCAGGCCGAGCAGGACGAAATCATCCGGGCCGAGCTCAGCGGGGTGCAGGTGGTGCAGGGCGGGCCGGGTACCGGTAAGACCGCCGTCGCGCTGCACCGCGCGGCGTTCCTGCTCTATGAACACCGCAACCGGCTGGCCAGCAGGGGAGTGCTGGTCGTCGGGCCGAACTCGACGTTTCTGAGCTACATCGGCCACGTGCTGCCCTCGCTCGGTGAAACCGGCGTCCTGCTCGCGACGGTCGGCGAACTGTTTCCCGGGGCGCGGGCGCGAGGTGCCGACGCACGGGCGACCGCCGAGATCAAGGGCAGGACGGTGATGGCCGATGTGCTGCGGGCGGCGATCGCCGATCGGCAACGCGTGCCGGAGGAACCGGTCGAGGTAGAGGTGGACGGTGACCGGGTGACGCTGGCACCGGCGGCGTGTGCGGCCGCACGGGATAAGGCGCGGCGCTCGGACAAGCCGCACAACCTGGCGCGCCGGGTATTCCTCGATGCCATGGTGGACGCGCTGGCCGACCAGGTCGCCGACCGGCTGACCCACGACGTGCTCGATCCGGTCGACGAGATCAGCTACGCCGAGGGCGAGGACCCGGACACCGAGATGCTGGACCAGCGCGATCTCGCCGACATCAGATCGGAGCTGGCCGCGGATCCGGCGACGCGGCGTGCGCTGGACTCGCTGTGGCCGCTGCTGACGCCCGCAGAGGTGCTGGCCGACCTCTACACCCGCGCCGACAGGCTGGACCGGGCCGCGGGCGAGTACTTGACCGCGGACGAGCGCACGGTGTTGCGCCGCGGCCGGGGACGCGCTTGGACGCCGTCGGACGTGCCGCTGCTGGATGAACTTGCGGAACTGCTCGGCGAGGACGACACCGAGGACGCCGAGAAGCGGGAGCAGCGTGAGCAACTGGCCTATGCGCAGGGTGTGCTGCACGTGCTCGACCAGGATGACGAGATCGCCGATGAGGAGCGGCTGCGGGTCGCCGATGTGCTCGACGCGGAACTGCTCGCCGAGCGTGAGCAACAGCGCAGCAAGCTCACCGCCGCCGAACGTGCCGCGGCTGACCGGACGTGGACGTTCGGACACGTGATCGTCGACGAGGCGCAGGAACTCACCGCGATGGACTGGCGGATGATCATGCGGCGGTGCCCGAGCCGATCGATGACCATCGTCGGCGATGTCGCGCAAACCAGTGCCGAGGGCGGCGCGGCGTCGTGGCAGCAGGCGCTCGAACCGTATGTGGCAGATCGCTGGCGGCTGGCTGAGCTCACCGTGAACTACCGGACACCCGCCGAGATCATGGATGTCGCTGCCGAGGTGCTCGCGAAACTCGACGCCGGGCTGCGGCCGCCGGTCTCGGTCCGGGAGACGGGGGTACCGCCGTGGCGGGAGCACCTCGCGCCGGACACGATGGTCGAGCGGCTGCGGGAACTGGCCGACGCGGAGCGAGCCGTCGTGGCGGAGGGGACGGTGGCCGTACTGTGTCCGTCTTCACTGGCAGCCGAGGTCAGGGCCGGGGTGCAGCTGGACCGGGTCTCGGTGCTCACCGTTGAGCGGGCGAAGGGGCTCGAATTCGACTCGGTCATCGTCGTCGAGCCGGATCAGATCGTGGCCTCTTCCTCGCGCGGCCTTTCCGACCTGTACGTCGCCTTGACGCGGGCCACCCAGCGGCTCGGCATCGTGTGCCGGGACAGCGGCCCGCAGAGGGCGTGATGAAGCCCTCGCCTGCGGGTAAGGCGGTGTGAGCGGCCACGAAGCGGGTCGTTAGTCTGCTTCGCATGCGGATTCGAGGTAAGAACGTCGTGTCGGAGCAGGGTGTGAGCGTGGGCAAGGTGCGGACGTCCCGCACCGGTGCCGCCGTGATCGCGGGTGTGGCGGTCATGGCGATCGCCGCCTGCAGCCCGTCGCTGGAGCAGGACTCCGACCTGCCGCCCGGTGCGGAGCCGACGCTCAACATTTCGGCGCCTGCCAGCGCCCAGCCGTCGGACGCCCATCACGGGGAGGGCGCGGAAGGCGGCGAATGCGCCGTGGATGCCTTCAAGGTCAAGGGGAAGCTCGGCAGCAAGCCGACCCCCGTCGTGCCGGAGGACTGTACTCCGCCGGAGAAGGTGCTGACCAAGGTGCTGGAAGAGGGTAACGGCCCCGAGGTCGCGGAAGGCGACACCGTTGAGGTGGACTACGTCATCGTCGGGCTCACCGGGGGCAAGGAAGAGTCCACCTGGAGCTCCAAGACCGAGAGCGAACCGCGCCAGATCACCGTCGGTGAGGGCGAGATCGCCCCGGGTGTCGACGAGGCGCTGGTCGGCATGCAGCAGGGCGCGCGCACCCTGGTCGTCATCCCGCCGGGCTCCGGCGACGGCGGAGAAGGCACTGAAGGCGGAGAAGGCACTGAAGGCCTCGGCTTCGCCGCCGACGAGACGCTCGTGCTGGTCATCGACGTAAGCCCCGCGCGCTGAAAGACGCCTTCAGTCCACTGGACGGAGTGAAAGACGCTTTCAGTCCGTTCAACGGACTGAAAGCGTCTTTCAGCGCGGGTCACGGGAGGAGCAGGAGCTTTCCCGTTGTCCGGCGCGCTTCGAGGTCGTAGTGAGCACGCTGGGCGTCGGCCAGCGCGTACCGGCCTCCGATGTGCACGTTCAGCGCGCCGTCCCGGACCGCGTCGAGGATGTCACCGGCTCGCCATTCCAGTTCCTCCCGCTTCGCGACGTAGTGAACCAGGGTGGGCCGGGTCAGAAAGATCGAGCCCGCGCTGTTGAGCCGCTGCGGGTCGACGGGTGGCACCGGGCCGCTGGCCGCGCCGTAGAGCGCGACCGTGCCGCGCACGGCCACTGCTTCGAGGCTGCCGTCGAAGGTCGATCGGCCGACTCCGTCGTAGACGGCGGCGACGCCCTGACCCTTGGTCAGTTCGCGCACCCGCTCCGGGAAGTCGTCGTAGCCGAGGACGGCCTCCGCGCCCGCTTCGATGGCCAGACGTTCCTTCTCCGGTGTCGACACGGTGGCGATTACCCGGCCACCGCGGGCGCGGATCACCTGTGTGAGCAGCAGGCCGACGCCGCCGGCCGCCGCGTGCACCAGCACCTGATCGCCTTCGGCCACCGGATACACCGAGGTGGCCAGGTAATGCGCCGTGAGGCCTTGCAGCAGCAGAGCAGCGGCCGCTTCGCTGTTGACGCCGTCCGGGACCGCGACCGCGACGGCGGCGGGGACCAGCACCTGCTCCGCGTAACTACCGGGCGCCGCGGCCCACGCCACCCGATCGCCCGCGCGGAAGGTGGACACGTCGGGCCCGGCCTCGCGCACCGTGCCCGCACCCTCGAGGCCGGCGATGAAGGGCAGGTCGAGCGGGTACAGGCCGCTGCGATGGTAGGTGTCGATGAAGTTGACCCCCGCGGCGTCGACATCGACCAGCAGCTGACCCGAGCCCGGCACGGGCGTCTCGATGTCGGTGTGTTCCAGAACGTCGGGCCCACCGGTGGTGCGGACCGCGATGGCCATAGGCATGCTAACTCCTCCTAGGTTCGGGGCGGTGCGCTGTTCCTGTGCCTACCTCACATTATGGCGATCGCCACGCCGGTGCGCGCCCTAACGGCCCACATTTCGATCTAGACTCGCGGCCGTGAACGAGCCGAAGGAATCGAGGACCGAAGCGCCGACGCGGCGGCAACGTTCCGCCGTGCGTGCCTTCATCGCCGCGCACGGCACGCCTGCCTGCGCTGTTGTCGCGCCGGTGGGTCGCAGGGGAGCCCGCGTCGCCCTCATTGGCGGCGACGGCGCGATGGGGGACGTCATGGTGTCGTCGATCAGTTCCGGTGAAGCGCTGACCGAGGCCGTCGACGAACTGGCGAGGGCCGACTGGGACGCCGAAACGGTGAACCGGACGGCGATCGGCTCGGCGCACCGGCGGCGCATGGGCCGTTCGCTGCTCCGCGGCTGAGCGATGCCGCCTCGAGTACTGCTAGCCGCCTGCGAGGCGCTGCCCCGCGGCGACGGCGACGAAGACATCCTGCTGCCCGCCCTGTCACGGCTCGGTTTCGACGCCGACTGGATCGTCTGGGACGACCCCGGCAACGCCGCCGCGGAAGCCGACCTGGTGATGCTGCGGGCCACCTGGGACTACTCGGCGCGGCGCGCGGAGTTCCTCCGCTGGTGCGAATCCGTGCCGCGGCTGCGCAACTTCGCCAATGTGGTGCGGTGGAACACCGACAAGGCGTACTTGCTGGAACTGGCGGGTGCCGGGCTGTCGGTCGTGCCTACGCAGTTGGTCGCGCCGGGCGGGCAGCCTGAGTGGCCCGAGGACGACTTTGTGGTCAAGCCCTCGGTCGGGGCGGGCTCCCGTGGGGCCAAACGGTTCTCGGCTGGCGCGATGGCCGATGCGCGAGAACACCTCGCTGCGCTGCACGACGGCGGGTACTCGGTCCTCGTGCAGCCTTATCAATCCGATGTGGACACCCACGGCGAGACCGCCATGGTGTTCATCGGGGGCCGCTACTCGCACGCCTTCACCAAGGGCGCCATGCTCGGTGGGTCCGCCGTCGACGCGTCCGGACTCTTCGTGTCCGAGCGGCTCGAAGTCGCCGACCCAGGTGCCGCGCTGCGTAGCTTCGCCGAAGACGCGATGGACGCCGCCGCTTCGGTGCTGGGCATGCCTCGCACCGATCTGCTCTACGCGCGCGTCGACGTGGTGCGGGGCGCCGACGGCGCGCCGACGCTACTGGAGTTCGAACTGGCTGAGCCGTCGCTGGGCCTCAAGTTGGCGGGGGAGCGCGCCGCTGATCGCCTCGCCGCCGCGGTGGGTGCGGTGGTCTAGGCGACGCCGCTGGGTGAGTGTGACGTTCGGACGGTGGGTCGGGCCGGGTGTCACACTCGCTGAAGCCGCCAGCCGCACACCGTACGATGTACGGAGTGACGGCCCGGCAGGAGCGCGAATCCGATGGTGTGGCGTACGGCGGCAGCGGGGATCCGCGGCGCAGTATCGAGTTGCTGTGGGGAGTGCCACCGCGCCGCAAACGGGGGCCGAAGCCGCGGCTGAGCGTTGCCGACATCAGACAGGCGGGTGTGGCGCTGGCCGACGCCGAAGGTCTGGCAGCGCTCTCGATGCGCCGGGTGGCGGCAGAGCTCGGTGTCTCGGCGATGGCGCTCTACACCTACGTGCCGAGCAAGGCGGAGCTGATCGACCTGATGCTGGACGGGGTGTACGCCGAGCTGCCGACCGGCGACGTCCCCGGCGAGGGCTGGCGCGACCGGCTGGCGACGCTGGCGCGAGAGAACCGCGCATTGCTCGAGTGGCACCCGTGGCTGCTCTCGATCGCGATGAGCCGTCCGGTGATGGGCCCCGGGGTGATCGCCAAGTATGACCGGGAACTGCGAGCCATCGACGGGATCGGCCTCGACGACATCGAGATGGATTCGGTCCTCACCCTGCTGATCGGCTACGTGCAGAGCGCGGTCCGGGAGGGGCTGGCGGCGGCGGGCGCCGAGCGGAGCACCGGAATGAGCGACGAGCAGTGGTGGGCGGCGTATCAGCCCGCGTTCGACGCCGTGCTCGACCCGGCAGGCTACCCCGTCGCGGTACGCGTGGGTTCAGCGGCGGGAGCGGCGCAAGGCGGGGCTTACCACCCGGGCCGTGCCTTCGAATTCGGCTTGGCGCGAGTGCTCGACGGCGTCGCCGCGCTCATCCAGCGGCGGCGCTGAGTTCGCGCGCCACGGGGGTAGGCACCGGCCCGCGATCCCGGGCGGCGCACCACAGCGCCGCGGTGGCGATCACGACCAGCGCCGAGCCGAGCACGTGGAACGACACCAGCGCCTCCGGCACGCCCAGCTGGTACTGCAGCGAACCCAGCCCGCCCTGAGCGAGTGCCACCGCCCAGAGCACGGCATAGCGGCGCACGAACCGAGGGGGCGCGGGAGTACGCAGCAGCGACAGCCCGATCAGCACGAGGACGACGAGGAACCCGACCAGCAACCCGGCGTGCAATGTGGCAAGGACGCCGATCGGTGCTCGCAGCCTTGGCGTGTCCGGGTCGCCGCCATGCGGTCCGGCCCCGGTCACCAGGGTGCCCGCGGTCAGCAGCGACGCCAGCGACCCGGCGAGCAGCACGAGCAGGGTGCGCCCGGTGGTCCCGATGAGCCATCGCGGCGGTTCATCGCCTTCGTCGAAGGCGTGGAGCAGCATCACGGCGAGCCAGACCAGCAACGACGACGTCAGGAAATGCACCGCGACGGTCCACCACAACAACTCGGTGAGCACCGTGACGCCCCCGATCGCCGCCTGCAGGAAGACCCCGGCCGGCATGGCGGCGGCGAGCAGCAGCAACCGCTTGCGCCCGGGTTGATCGACCCGGATCCGCAGCGCGGCAAGCAGGCACAGCGCGGCGACGAACACCACGGCGCCGGTCAGCATCCGGTTGCTGAACTCGATCCACTGGTTCAGTGCCTCGTACTCGGGGTGTTCGACCGGGAACATGGAGCCTTCGTGGCACTGCGGCCAGGTCGAGCAGCCGAGCCCGGAGCCGGTGACCCGCACGACCGAGCCGGTAACGCCGATGCCGGCTTGGGTGATGATCGCGGCGAGGGCGACTCCCCGCTGCGCGGAGCGGGACGGATACGGCAGGCGGGCGATAAGGCGGGCTAACTGCACGCGTCGATGGTATGTGGCGTCCATACCTGCCAGCCCTCCAGGTGAGGCGCAGTGTGACTCAGGTCAGCTTCGTGGTGCGGGTGGCGAGCGCGGCGGCCGCGACCGCCCACCCGCCGAGCACCGCGAGCGGGCCCCAGCCCCACGAGCCGTCGAGCAGAGCGGCGCGTAAGCCCTCGGCGAGCGCGCCCGACGGCAGGAACTCGACCACCGCGGCCACCCCGGCGGGCAGCGAGGCAGGGGCGAGCAGGATGCCCCCGGCGAGCAACAGCGCGAACCACACGATGTTGGCCAGCGCAAGTACGGCCTCCGCGCGCAGCGCCCCGCCGAGCAGCACACCGAGGGCGCCGAAGCTGATGGTCCCGACGGCGAGCAGCACGACGGCGAACAGCACGCCCGCGGGTTCGGGTTGCCAGCCTAGTATCGCGGCCACCCCGCCGAGTACGAGCACCTGCAGAGTGACGACGACCAGCGCGGCGATGATCCGGCCGGTGACCAGCATCCACCGGGGCAGCGCCGTCGCCGACAGGCGTTTCAGCACGCCGTACCGCCGGTCGAAACCCAGCGCGATCGCCTGCCCGGTGAAGGCGGAGGACAGCACCGCGAGCGCCAGGATCCGGGGCGCGACCCAGTCGACCTTCGCCACGCTGCCGCCGTCCCCTGCGACGAGCTGACTCGCCGGCAGCAGGTCGAGCACGCTGAGCCCGATCAGCAGCGCGAGCGGGATGAGCAGGGTCAGCAGCACCTGCTCGCCGTGCCGCAGCGTGAGCATGGTCTCGATCCGGGCGTGGGTCAGCAGCATGCGGCCAACGGGGCCCCTGGCCGGATCCGGCGTGAACGTGCCCGGTTCGAAGCGCGGCGGTCGCAGCGTGCTCAATTCCGGAGCTCCCGTCCGGTCAGCTCGAGGAAGACCTCTTCGAGGTCGCGCTTACCGACCTGGAGGTGTTCGGCCAGCACGCCCTGTTGTGCGCACCAGGCCGTCACCGCGGAGATCACCTGCGGGTCGACGCTGCCGTCCACCCGGTAGGTGCCCGGTGCCGTCTCGGAAACCAGGTAACCCTCGGGCAGCGCCGCGGCGAGCAGGGTGGTGTCGAGTCCCTTACGCGCCCGGAATCGTAGCTGGGCGTTCTCCGGGACGCCGTTGGTCAATGCGGTGGGCGAGCCGGAGGCCACGATCTCGCCGTGATCGATGATGACGACGTGATCGGCGAGCGACTCCGCCTCCTCCATCAGATGCGTGGTCAGCAGCACGCTCACCCCGTCCGCGCGCAGCGCGCCGAGGAGCTCCCAGACCAGCCGCCGGGCTTGCGGGTCCATGCCCGCGGTTGGCTCGTCGAGGAAGACCAGCTCGGGCCTGCCGACGATGGCGCAGGCCAGCGAGAGCCGCTGTTGCTGCCCGCCGGAAAGCCGCTTGAACGGGGTGCGGCCCGCCCCGGCGAGGCCGAGGATGTCGAGCAGCCAGCCGACGTCGAGCGGGTTCGCCGCACAGCTCGCGACCAGCCGGAGCATCTCTTCGGAGCGGATCCCCGGGTAGGCGCCGCCACCCTGCGGCATCACGCCGATCCGCGGCCGCAACGACGCGCCCTCGGTGCGCGGGTCCTTGCCCAGCACGCGGACCGTGCCGTGGTCGGGCCGCCGCAGCCCCTCGCAGATCTCGACGGTGGTGGTCTTGCCCGCGCCGTTGGGGCCGAGCAGGGCGAGCAGCTGCCCACGCGGCATGTGCAGGTCGATACCGTCGACGGCGGTGGTGGCGCCGAACTTCTTGATCAATCCCTTGATCTCCAGCGCGGGCCGGGCATCATCGCTCTCGGCGCGCCGATGGGACTCACTCACGACCATCAAGGGTAGAACCCCGCACCGGGGACTCGATTTCCGGTTCCTCGTTGCCCTCGGCAGGCATGGCGCCCGCGGGAGGTTCGCGCCACAGCGGCACGGTCCGGCGGACGACGAGCATGGCCAGCACGACGACGACGATCGCGGCGAGATACGCCTGCGGCAGCACGAAACCCCGGCCGTCGAACGGGCTGCCGGTGGGGGGGATCACCACGGCGAGCACCGCGCTGCCGACGGTGGCCACGACGCGGAAGCGGGAGGTACCCGCCGACGCGGCGAGCGGGATGAAGGCCCAGAGCATCCACCACGGATGCAGGGCGACGTGCAGTCCCATCACGAAGGCCATCGCGACGCCGAGGCCGATGATCGGTCGCAGCTGCCAGGTGAAGCTGCGCCACAGCAGGTGCAGCGTGATCGCGGCCGCGACGGCTAGGCCGAGCATGCTGAAGATGTCCATGATCGCGTGGGTGTGCACGCCGAGGTCGAGCATGATGCCGAGCCCGCCACTGAGGTAGCCGAGCAGCGTGACCGGCGAGATCAAGGTCCTTGCCATGCCCGGGGTGCCGAGCGCGCCGATCCAACCGAAGCCGAGGCCGGTGATGAGGCAGACCCCGACCAGCACCGGAATGAACACCAGCGCCAGCCCGGTCGCGGCGCGCAGCAGGTCGGTGAAACGGCCGTACCAGCGTCTGGCGATCATCACGCCGAAGAAGCCGAGGGCCAGCGCGGCGTTGATCTTCACGGTCGCGGCGAGGGTCATGACGGTGGCCCCCAGCACGATGAAGCTCAGTTCGCCCTTCGCCAGGGGCGGCGGCGAATCACCCGCGACGCGGATCGGCAGCCGGCGCAGGCCGATCTCCATCCCGGCCATCATCAGGCCGATGCCGAGCGCTTCGTTGTGGACCCCGGCGACCAGGTGGAAGATCAGCAGCGGGTTGGCGGCGCCCAGCCACAACGCGGTCGTCGGCTCGACCCCGAACCGGCGAGCCAGCCGGGGCAGCGACCAGATGATGAGGATGACCCCTGCCAAGGCGATCAGCCGCTGCAACATGACACCGAGCACGATGTGGGTGCCGCTGATGCTCGACATCCAGCTGCCGAGCTCGAGGAACAGCGGGCCATACGGGGCGGGCGTCTCGCGCCACACGTTCGACACGCCCATGGTGAGCGGGTCGCCGACGCCGAGCGCCTGCGCCGGACCGAGCGAGTATGGGTCCATGCCCCGGTGCACGATTTCGCTCTGCGCCAGGTAGCTGTACACGTCGCGGGAGAACAGCGGGGGAATGAACAGCAGTGGCGTGATCCACATGACCACGGTGCGGATGGTCTGCGCGGGCGTCGCCATCCGTACTCGCGCCGGCCGCGCGTACCTGCCGAAGAGCAACCATGCGGTGACCAGCAGCAGCATCCCGGCGACCGCGATGGCCAGGGACACCGTGGTGACGCGGGTGAACAGCCGCAGCACCGGGATTACCTGCGCGGGGTTGAGCACCGGGGCTGCGCCCGCGCCGAGTGAGCCGATCGCGAGGAACAGCGCGCCCACGATGCCGAGCCTGCGAATCGTGCGCAGCGCACGCCGTTCGGCGGCGTCGAGCGGCGGCGCGGGGGAGTGGAGCCAGGGCAGGGCATCCCCGGTCCCCGTTATCCGAGCTTCCCGCTCACCGACCGCCACCTGAGCAGCGTATCGAGCGGCCGGGGCCGCCGAGGGTCGTGGTGGGCAACCGGCCTCACCGGCGGCGCTCCGGCGATCCCCCGCGGTGCCTGGACGGGTGTTCGTGAGTGACACGGCTCACCCCGCGGCGGGTCTTCTTTGCCCCCGCGACCGAAATAAGACACACTTGTGTTGTGAAAAAGAACTGGCCCTTCGACGAAGTTGCGGAAGGTGGCGGCTCTCCCGGTATTCAGGGCCGTGACCTGCCGATCGTCGCGGTGCCCGTACAGGTGGGCCAGGAAGGCCGGACCCGGCACGAGGTCGCCCGGCAGTTGCTGGAGCAGGGGCCGATCACGGCGGCCGCGGTCGCCGAACGGCTCGGCATCAGCCCGGCGGCGGTGCGCAGGCATCTCGATGCCTTGCTCGCCGACGGTGAAGCCGAGTCACGGGAGGCGCCGAGCCGGGCCCCCCGGGGCCGTGGCAGGCCGGCTAAGTCCTTCATCCTCACCGACGCGGGCAGGGCACGCTTCGGGCATGCCTATGACGACCTCGCGGTCTCGGCCATTCGCTTCCTCGCCGAGCACGGTGGCAAGGACGCGATCCGGGCCTTCGCAGAACACCGGGTGGCCACGCTGGTCGGGCCGCATCACGACGCGATCATGCGCGACCCGGACCCCACCGTGCGTGCGGAGGCCCTGGCGACCGCGTTGACCAGGGAGGGTTACGCTGCCTCGACCGAACGGGTCGGCATCGGCGGTCAGCTCTGCCAGCACCACTGTCCGGTCGCCCATGTCGCCGCCGAGTTCCCGCAACTGTGCGAGGCGGAGACGGCGGCGTTCGCCGAGTTGCTGGGCACCCATGTACAGCGGCTGGCCACCATCGCACGCGGCGACGCCGCGTGCACCACACACGTTCCCGTGAGGGAGACATCAGCCCACCACCCACACCCCGCGAACCCCGCCCGAGCCACGGGCCGGAAACCAGGAACCCGTAACGAAGGGAACTCCGCATGACTGCCGCTGCAGAGCAGCGCACCCCCACCACGGTGCCGACCAAGCCTGGGCAGGAGCAGCTGTCCCAGGAAGAGGCCATCGCCTCGCTGGGCAACTACGAGTACGGCTGGGCCGACTCGGATGCCGCGGGCGCAGGGGCGAAGCGCGGCCTCAACGAGGATGTCGTGCGCGACATCTCCGACAAGAAGAGCGAGCCGGAGTGGATGCTCGAGCAGCGCCTCAAGGGGCTCAAGCTGTTCGACCGCAAGCCGATGCCCAACTGGGGTGCCGACCTCTCCGGTATCGACTTCGACAACATCAAGTACTTCGTGCGGTCGACCGAGAAGCAGGCCACCAGCTGGGAGGACCTGCCCGACGAGATCAAGAACACCTACGACAAGCTCGGCATCCCGGAGGCGGAGAAGCAGCGCCTCGTCGCGGGCGTCGCCGCGCAGTACGAGTCCGAGGTGGTCTATCACAAGATCAACGAGGAGCTCGAGAAGCAGGGCGTGATCTTCCTCGACACCGACACCGGCCTGCGCGAGCACCCGGAGCTGTTCAAGGAGTACTTCGGCTCGGTGATTCCCGCCGGGGACAACAAGTTCTCCGCGCTCAACACCTCGGTCTGGTCCGGTGGGTCGTTCATCTACGTGCCGCCGGGCGTGCACGTCGACATCCCGCTACAGGCCTACTTCCGGATCAACACCGAGAACATGGGCCAGTTCGAGCGGACGCTCATCATCGTCGACGAGGACGCCTACGTGCACTACGTCGAGGGCTGCACCGCGCCGATCTACAACTCGGACTCGCTGCACTCCGCGGTCGTGGAGATCATCGTGAAGAAGGGCGGCCGCTGCCGCTACACGACGATCCAGAACTGGTCGAACAACGTCTACAACCTGGTCACCAAGCGGGCAAGGGCCGAGGCGGGCGCGACCATGGAGTGGATCGACGGCAACATCGGCTCCAAGGTCACCATGAAGTACCCGTCGGTGTTCCTGACCGGTGAGCACGCCAAGGGCGAGGTGCTTTCCGTCGCCTTCGCGGGCGAGGGCCAGCACACCGACGCGGGCGCCAAGATGGAGCACCTCGCGCCGTACACCTCCTCGACGATCATGTCGAAGTCGGTGGCGCGCGGCGGTGGCCGGACGTCCTACCGCGGCCTGGTGAAGGTCGCCAAGCGGGCGCACCACTCGAAGTCGAACGTGGTGTGCGACGCGTTGCTGGTCGACACCATCTCGCGCTCGGACACCTACCCCTACGTCGACATCCGCAACGACGAGGTGTCGATGGGGCATGAGGCGACGGTGTCCAAGGTCAGCGAGGACCAGCTGTTCTACCTGATGTCGCGCGGGCTGGCCGAGGAAGAGGCCATGGCGATGATCGTGCGCGGGTTCGTCGAGCCCATCGCGCGCGAACTGCCCATGGAGTACGCCCTCGAGCTGAACCGCCTGATCGAACTGCAGATGGAAGGAGCCGTCGGGTGACGGTGGTGGAAAACAACACCGGGCCCGCCGGCCCTGGAGGCACCAACACCGCTTCCGCAGTGGAGGCCACCATCCCGGCGGCCTCCCGCGCGGAGCGATTCACCGGCTACGACGTCGAGGCGTTCGAGGTGCCCGGTGGCCGCGAGGAGAACTGGCGCTTCACACCGATGAAGCGCCTACGCGGGCTGCACAACGGCACCGCGGTCGCCGACGCCAAGATCACGGTGGATGTCGACGCCGCGCCGGAGGTCACCGTCGAGACGGTTGAGCGGGGCGACGAGCGCCTCGGCAAGGGCGGCGTACCCAGCGACCGGATCGCGGCGCAGGCGTACTCGTCGTTCACCGAGGCCACCGTGCTGACCGTGCCCACCGACACCAAGGCGTCGAAGCCTTCGCTGGTGCGCATCACCGGCCCCGGCGAAGGCAAGATCGCCTACGGCCACCTGCAGATCCGGATCGAGGCGTTCAGCAACGCCGCGATCGTGCTGGACCACGTGGGTTCCGGCACCTACGCCGACAACGTGGAGTTCGTGGTCGGCGAAGGCGCGAAGCTGACGGTCGTGTCGGTGCAGGACTGGGCCGACGACGCGGTGCACGTCTCCGAGCAGCATCTCTCGCTCGGCCGTGACGCGACGCTGAAGCACACCGTGGTGACGCTGGGCGGTGACCTGGTGCGAGTCTCGCCGACGGCGCGGTTCACCGAAGCGGGCGGCAACGTCGAGATGCTCGGGCTGTACTTCGCCGACGCGGGCCAGCACCAGGAGCACCGGCTGTTCGTCGACCACGCGGTCCCGCACTGCAAGTCGAACGTCGTTTACAAGGGTGCGCTGCAAGGTAACGGTGCCCATTCGGTGTGGATCGGCGACGTGCTCATTCGCGCGGCCGCGGAAGGCACCGAGACCTTCGAGCTGAACCGGAACCTGGTGCTCACCGAGGGCGCCCGCGCCGACTCGGTGCCGAACCTGGAAATCGAGACCGGTGAGATCGAGGGTGCCGGCCACGCCAGCGCCACCGGAAGATTCGACGATGAGCAGCTGTTCTACCTGCAGTCGCGCGGCATCGACGAGCAGCAGGCCCGCAGGCTGGTCGTGCGTGGCTTCTTCCACGAGATCCTGACCAAGATCGATGTCCCCGAAGTGCGCGAGCGCCTCGAAGCGGCCATCGAGGCCGAGCTCGAAGCGGTCGAATCCGCCATCGCGTAACACTCGAACTTCCCGCCACACGAAGAGGAAACACTGTGACATTGAACCCGCCACCCACCCCCCACGAACCCCGCCCGGGACGCACGACGGGGACTTTGGAAATCAAGGACCTGCACGCCAGCGTCGTAACCGACGAGGGCGACAAGGAGATCCTCAAGGGCGTGAACCTGACCGTGAAGTCGGGCGAGATCCACGCGATCATGGGCCCGAACGGCTCCGGCAAGTCCACCCTGTCCTACGCCATCGCCGGTCACCCGAAGTACCAGGTGACCTCCGGTGAGGTGCTGCTCGACGGCGAGAACGTGCTCGAGATGAGCGTTGACGAGCGCGCCCGCGCCGGCCTGTTCCTCGCGATGCAATACCCCGTCGAGGTGCCTGGCGTCTCGATGTCCAACTTCCTGCGCACCGCGGTCACCGCGGTCCGTGGCGAGGCGCCGAAGCTGCGCCTCTGGGTCAAGGAAGTCAAAGAAGAGATGGCCAAGCTGGAGATCTCCGGCGAGTTCGCCGATCGCAGCGTGAACGAGGGCTTCTCCGGCGGCGAGAAGAAGCGGCACGAGATCCTGCAGCTCGCGCTGCTGCGGCCGAAGTTCGCCATCCTCGACGAGACCGACTCCGGCCTCGACGTCGACGCGCTTCGCGTGGTGTCGCAGGGGGTCAACCACGTGGCGCAGTCCACCGACGCCGGCGTCATGCTGATCACCCACTACACCCGGATCCTCAAGCACATTCACCCCGATGTGGTGCATGTGTTCGCCGACGGCAAGATCGTGCAGTCCGGCGGCAAGGACCTCGCCGACGAGCTCGAGGAGCACGGCTACGTCAAGTACGCCGGAAAGCCCGAGCCCGCCAGCATCTGAGCCAACCCGAGAGGAGGCAGCGCCATGACCACGACGGCACCGGTAACTCAGCCGCTCGACGTGGCCGCGCTGCGCGCTGACTTCCCGATCCTGGCGCGCACGGTGCGGGACGCCAAGCCGTTGGTGTACCTGGACTCGGGGGCCACATCGCAGCGGCCCCGCCAGGTACTCGACGCGGAGCGGAAGTTCTTGGAGACCGCCAACGCGGCGGTGCACCGGGGCGCGCACCAGCTGGCCGAGGAAGCGACCGACGCCTACGAAGAGGCGCGCGCGAAGATCGCCGCGTTCGTCGGTGTCGGGGTGGGCGAGGTGGTGTTCACCAAGAACGCCACCGAGGGCGTCAACCTTCTCGCCTACGCGCTGAGCAACGCCGCCACGGCTGGTTCGGAGATGGAGCGTTTCACGCTACGTCCCGGCGACGAGGTCGTCATCACCGAGATGGAACACCACGCGAATCTGGTGCCGTGGCAGCAGTTGTGCCAGCGCACCGGTGCGACCCTGCGCTGGCTCGGGGTCACCGAGGGGTCTGATCCAGGCCGGTTGGATCTCGCCAACTTGGACGAGCTGGTCAACGAGCGCACCAAGGTCGTGGCGTTCACCCATCAGTCCAATGTGCTCGGCACGGTCAACCCGGTCACGCCGGTCGTCGCGCGAGCGCGCGAAGTCGGCGCGTTGACGCTGCTGGACGCGTGCCAGTCGGTGCCGCACGGGCCGGTGAACTTCGCCAAGCTCGGCGTCGACTTCGCGGTGTTCTCCGGGCACAAGCTGCTTGGCCCGTCGGGCATCGGCGTGCTCTACGGCCGCCGGGAGTTGCTCGAAGCGATGCCGCCCTTCTTGACCGGTGGCTCCATGATCGAGCTCGTCAAGATGGAGGAGACGACGTTCGCCCCGCCGCCGCAGCGGTTCGAGGCGGGCGTGCCGATGACCTCGCAGGCGGTAGGGCTCGGCGCGGCGATCGATTACCTCAACGCGATCGGCATGGACCGGGTCGCGGCCCACGAACACGCGCTCACCGAAGCGGCCATCAGTGGCTTGCAGGCGATCGACGGCGTCCGGATCGTCGGTCCGGCGGAGGTCGTCGACCGCGGCGGCGCGGTGGCCTTCGTGGTCGACGGGGTACACCCGCACGACGTCGGCCAGGTGCTCGACAGCCTGGGCATCGCGGTGCGCGTCGGGCATCACTGCGCATGGCCCCTGCACCGCAGGCTGGGAATTCCCGCGTCGGTGCGGGCGTCGTTCTACTTGTACAACGACCTCTCCGAGGTGGAGGTCCTCGTCGAGGGTGTCCGTGAGGCGCAACGTTTCTTTGGGACGGCCTAGGCATGCACCTGCAGAGCATGTACCAGGAGATCATCCTGGATCACTACAAGAACCCGCACGGCCGTGGCCTGCGGGAGCCGTACGACGGCGAGTCCTTCCAGGTCAACCCGACGTGCGGCGACGAAGTCACGCTCCGGGTCAAGGTCGAAGGCGAGAAGGTCACCGACGTCTCCTACGACGGCCAGGGCTGCTCGATCAGCCAGGCCGCGGCTTCAGTGCTCAACGACCTCGTCGTCGACCGCACCGTCGACGAAGCCATGACCACGATGACCGCGTTCGTCGAGTTGATGCAGGGGCGTGGCCAGGTCGAGCCCGACGAAGACGTGCTGGAGGACGCCGTCGCGTTCGCGGGCGTGGCGAAGTACCCCGCCCGCGTCAAGTGCGCGCTGCTGGGATGGATGGCGTTCAAGGCCGCCTTGGCCGATGCTGGAGTCAAGCCGAATGGAGCTGAGGTTCAGTGACTGACGAGCAGATGACCGAGACCGAGCAAACCGACCCCCGCGCCGGGCGCACCGCCGCGGACCTGCCGGAGCCGGGCGCTTCCGGCGGCGAGTCGACCGCCAAGATCGAGGACGTCGAGGAAGCCATGCGCGACGTCGTCGACCCCGAACTGGGCATCAACGTGGTCGACCTCGGGCTTGTCTACGACATTCGCGTCGACGAGTCCAACACCGCGACCATCGACATGACGCTGACATCGGCGGCCTGCCCGCTGACCGATGTCATCGAGGACCAGACGCGCTCGGCGCTCGTCGGCACCACCGGACTGGTAGACGACTACAAGATCAACTGGGTCTGGATGCCGCCGTGGGGGCCGGAGAAGATCACCGACGACGGCCGCGAACAACTGCGGGCGCTCGGCTTCACCGTCTGAGCTCGCGCGTTAACGCGGTACTTCGGGACCGTTAAGACCATAACGACGACACCTCCCGTGACGCGTGTCACCTTCAGGAGCACGGCCGCCGAACCGGCGGGCCGGAAGCCAACGGAGGAGAGCACGTGACTACCACGGTCAAGGAGGCGGAAGCGCGAGCCCGGTCATCGGCGGCGCGCACAACGGCCGCCGTCGTGGTGATGATCGCCGTCTGGTGGATGACCGAAGCGCTGCCGCTCGCCGTGACCGCGCTGGTGCCGATCGTGGCCTTCCCGCTGCTGGGCGTGATGGAGGTCGGCGATGCGACCGCCCCGTACGCCTCGCCGACCGTCTTCCTGTTCATGGGCGGCTTCATGCTCGCGCTCGCGATGCAGAAGTGGGACCTGCACAAGCGGCTGGCGCTGATCGTGATGCGGTTCATCGGCACGAGGCCGCGCCAGCTGATCCTCGGTGTCATGGTGGCGACGGCGTTTCTGAGCATGTGGGTCAGCAACACCGCCACCACGCTGATGATGCTGCCGATCGGCATCAGCGTGCTCGCATTGGTGACGGCTGGGGGAGCGGCTGGTGATGGCGCGACCGACTCCGACACCAAGAACTTCGCCACCCAGCCTGATGCTGGCGATCGCCTTCGCCGCGACCGGCCTGCGCGCGCGAGGCAGCGTGGTCGACATCATCGCGGTGACGTCCGCCCGAGACGTCAAGCTGGTGCGGTCGGTCATGGCCTACGGCGTCGTGCAGTACTTACTCAAGCCGTTCACGTTCGCCGCCTTTCGCGACAAGCTGGAACGCTACGCCGACTACCGCGAGCAGTTGCTCGGCTCGGACCGGTCGGCGGCGCAGCAGGACGTGGACCGGGCATTGGGCGCGCTGCGTAGCAGCGCGGGCGGGCCGGTGCCGAAAGGGCTGAGCGGTGACACGTTGACCGCCGTGGTAGACCGGCTCCGGGGCGAATCTCCTGCAGGCCTCTCCGCGAACGAAGTGAGCGCCGAACTCGGCATCGCTCGCGTCACGGCGCGGCGCTACCTGGAACATCTCGCCGAACGCGGGCTGGTCGAGCGAAAGTCACGCTACGGACGTGCGGGCAGGCCGGAGCACAGCTACCTGTGGCGGGACTCGGGGATGTGACCACCACGCGCCAGGCGTGCACGACCACGGTGGCGGCTCACTACTTCGGCTCGCGCCGCGCATCGGCGAGCAATTGGGCCAGCGCGTGCACCGGTGAGGTCTCCAGCTTGTGGCGATGGGCGTCGTAGTGATCCCGGGTGGTCCTGATGTCCGCGTGGCCGAGCAGGTCCTGCACCTTCTGCACCGGCACATCGTTGGCCAGCAGCAGGGTGCCGGTGGTGCGTCGCGCGGTGTGGGGGCTGATCGCGGCGGCGCCCGCGATGCCGGCGGCCTTCGCCTGGGTCCGCAGCAGATGCCAGACGTGGCGTTGCGACAGCGGCTTTCCGCCGGCTTTCGTCTTGTCGTACGGATGCGGCGCCGTCGCGAGCAGCGGCCCGGTCAGCTCATCGGCTCGCACTCCGAGACGCGCCGCGCGCAGTTCGAGGTAGCGGCGCAGCGGGTATAGGGCGGCGGGCGTCAGCGGTACCAGGTCACGCTGACCACCCTTGCCCGAATACCGCAGGATGGTGTGCCCGGCGTCGTTGTCGATGTCGGACACGCGAGCCGTGGTGACCGCCGAGACGCGGACACCGGTATAGAACAGCAGCGCCACCACGGCGGCGTCACGCCAAGATGCCTCGCTGCCGTTGGTCTTGGCGCGCTGCTCCATGTGATTGAGCAAGCTCGCCGCGCCGGATGCGTCGAGCGCGGGCAGCGGCGACGCCGTGCCGAGTTTGGGGCGGGAGACGGCGGCGACCGGGTTGCGCTCGGTGACGTCATTGGACTGCAGGTACCGGTACCAGCTCGACACCCCGGCCAGCGTCCGTGCCACCGTCGACGGGGAAGCCGGCCGCGCGGCGCCGTCTTTATCGGTCACGGTGAGCCCGTTCTTCCACGCGTCGACATCGGCCCGTCGCGCCCGCAGGGGATCCAATCCGGTCCGGTCACACCAGCTCAGCCACGCCGCGAGGTCGGCGTAGTAGGCGCGCCGGGTGTGCGTCGTCTTGTCCGTTTCCAGCCACAGCACCGTCACCTGCCGGACGCCGTAACGGTCGAGCGGGTCGACCGGCGGCAGTGCGGGGAGTAGTTCGACGGCGGCGGCGAGCGTGCTCCGCAACGCGGCGGGGTCGGCCGCGCTCAGTTCCGGGAGGCGTCGCGAGCCGAGGGCGGCTTCTTGGCGTGGCCCTACAGGCAGATGCTCGGTCATAAGGGGCATTATCACCGGTAGATATCTCATCAGTATTGAGCAGTTTGGCGTGTCGCTAAACGAAAACGCGCGGAGGCGACGCGAAACTGAACCCATGACAACGGAGCTGGTGGCGGGCGAAAACGCGGCAGACGAGACGGTCGAGGACGAGAACGACGAGGGGCAGATCTGCGCGCTGGACGGCTGTGAGAACCCGCTGCCTGCTCGGCCGGTCGACGCTCATGGCAGGCGCAAGGGTGGCCGGCCGTCCTCCTATTGCGGTAAGGCGCACGCCGATGCGGCGTCGCGCGCTCGGCGAGCCGCACAGACCGCCGCGGTCATCGACCCGCTGATCGAACTGGGCCGTGCGAGCGAGGGGCTTGACGCCGCGACCCGGCCGTTGGCCGACACCATCGGCGAGCTCCGGGAACTGCTCGGCCGGGCGGAAGAGGGCGCACTGGCACAGCTGCGTCGTGCGGAAGAGGAAGCGATCGAGGCTCGTACCGAGGCCGATGAGGCCATGCGCAGGACCGAACGGAGCGAACGCGCCCGCGATAAGGCGCTGGTGCAGGCACGTGAGGACCGGCAGGCCAGGGCTGAGGCCGAGAAGGCGGCCGAACGCATGGCCGCTGAGGTCGAGCAGATCACCCGTAACGCGTGGGCCAAGGTCGCAGAACACGAGCGCGCGACAGGAGCGGCGGAAGCGGCGCGTACTGCCGCGGAGAACGCACGGAATGAGCTCATCGCGTCGATGCGCGTCGCACAAGAGCAACTCGATGATCTACGCACTGCGCGCCAGACATTGACCGCCGAACTGGAACAGACGCGTGCGGAGCTGCGAGAACGGTCAACCGAGATTGCCGTACTCGACGAACGGCTGACCGCATCACGCGCACAACTGACCACCGCCGAACGCTCCGTCGAATACGCGCGCCACGAAACGCAGCGGGCACGCGAAGACGCCGCGGGGGCCGCCGCGGAAGCCGCACGCCAGCGCGCGGAACGGGAGGAGGCGGTAGCCCTTATCGGCGAAGAACGTACGAAACGACGGGTGGCCGAGTCGCGCAACGAGAGCCTGGAAACGCAGATCGCCGCGGCCCGCGCTGAACTGGCGGAGACGCAGGCGCGGCTGGAGCGGAAGTTGACGGAAGCTGAGCCGCACCCGAGCGAAGACACGATTGCCAGGGATAGAGCTCCTGATGACGAATAGGTGAGCCCGGCTTGCGCATAAGGCCGCAGGTTCACCGGCTTGGCGGTTTCGCCACGCGGGCCGGGTGACTCTGAGTATGCTGGCGTCAACTAGGCCGGGCATTGACTGTGCCGGTCGACGCCACATTTTGAGGAGGGACCCACGTGGGTACCGGATTGATCATCACCCTTGTGGTCGTCGGGGTGATCGTGCTGCTGGCGATCTTCGCCATCTCGATCTACAACGGGCTCGTCAAGCGCCGCAACGGCTATAAGAACGCCTTCGCGCAGATCGACGTGCAGCTGACCCGCCGGCACGACCTGATCCCTAACCTGGTCGAGACCGCCAAGGGCTACATCAAGCACGAGCGGGAGACGCTCGAAGCCGTGATCGCGGCCCGTTCCGGCGCCGTCAACGCGCAGCAGACCGCCAGGCAGAACCCCGGCGACCCGGCCGCGATGCAGCAGCTGGGCCAGCAGGAGAACATGCTGGATCAGACCCTGGGCAGGCTGTTCGCGCTGTCGGAGGCGTACCCGGACCTCAAGGCGAATCAGAACATGATGCAGCTCTCCGAAGAGCTGACTTCGACCGAGAACCGTGTCGCGTTCTCCCGCCAGGCCTACAACGACTCGGTGATGGCCTACAACAACAAGCGCGAGGTCTTCCCGGCCAAACTCTTCGCCGGGATGTTCGGATTCAAGGAGGCCGCGCTGCTCGAGGTCGAGCGCCCCGAAATGCGCAAGGCCCCGGAGATCTCGTTCTGAGTGACACCCTCCTCCCACCGTTCTCGCCCGTGGAAATAGGTCTATGAACTTCTTCGAGCGTCAAATGGAGGTCCGCAAGGTTTCCAAGCGCCTTGTAGTCCTCTTCATCATCGCCGTCATCGGCATCGTGGCCGTGGTCGATCTAGCGGCCTTCATCGGCTTCAAGCTGTATACCCAGCCGACGAGTTCGGTGGTGAACACGCTGGTGACGATCACGCTGGCGACGCTCGCGATCATCGTGCTGACCTCGTTGGTGCGGATGGCGAGCCTGCGCAACGGCGGAGGCGGCAAGGTCGCGAGGTCGCTCGGCGGAGTCTACGTCCCCGAGGACACCACCGACCCGCAGCTGCGCCGGCTGCGCAACGTGGTCGAGGAGATCGCGATCGCGTCGGGCACGCCGGTGCCGGAGCTTTACGTACTGCCGCAAGAGCACGGCATCAACGCCTTCGCCGCTGGGTGGTCGCCGGCGGACGCCGCCGTCGCGGTGACGCGAGGGACGCTCGAGCGCCTGAACCGCGACGAACTGCAGGGTGTGATCGCGCACGAGTTCAGCCACGTCGTCAACGGCGACATGCGGCTGAACGTGCGCCTGATGGGCGTGCTGTTCGGCATCTTGGCGCTCGCCGTGGTCGGCCGGATCCTGCTGCACAGTGGCCGCGGCCGTAATGGCGCCCCGCTGGTGGTCATCGGGCTGTTCGCGATCGTGGCAGGCTACATCGGGGTGTTCTGCGGGCGGCTCATCAAGGCCGCCGTGTCGCGGCAGCGCGAGTACCTGGCGGACGCCTCCGCGGTGCAGTTCACCCGGCAGACCGAAGGCATCGCCGGTGCGCTGAAGAAGATCGGCGGGCTGTCGGAAGGCTCGAAGCTGGCCGCGGGCAAGACCGAAGACGTCAGCCACATGCTCTTCGGTGAGGGCATGCGGTTCTCCTCGATGTTCGCCACCCACCCGCCGCTGCCCAAGCGCATCCAGCAACTGGATCCGCGCTTCGACCCCGACGAGATCGAGCGGCTCAGCCAGCAGTGGGCATCGACGCCGCCGTCGGGCTTGCAGGAAGACGCCGCGCTCGGCCTGACCTCCGGGGTGAGCGAGGCGCGCGGGCCGCGGCCACCTGCCGCACCGCCGCAAGGCGCCCCCGTCCCCGGGCCGCCACCACCGGGGATAACAGTTCGTCCCGAGGCGGTTGTCGCGGGCGTCGGTGATCCGTCGGCCTCCTCGTACGAGCAGGGCGAGAGCATCCTGCGCCGGATCCCCGAGGAGTTCAAGGACCGCGCGCGCCGCGGCGACACCGTGGTCCCGCTGGTGTTCGGGTTGTTGCTGGCCGAGCACGAGCAGGCGCGGTCGCACCAGTACGCGGCATTGGCCCGGCGTCACGGGCAGCCGCTGGCGGATGCGGCGCTGCGGGAGGGCGCGGCGCTGCGGCGGCTCGATCCGGCACTCCGCCTGCCGTTGTCCGAGGTGGCGTTCTCCGCGCTGCGTCATCGTGACGCGGCCGAACTGCAGGAGATCATGGAGAGCCTCGGCGAGCTGATCAGGGCCGACGGCGTGATCGACGTGTTCGAGTACTGCCTGTCGACGTTGCTGCACACCGAGTTGCACGAGGTCATGCACCACAAGCCGCCATGGGGTCAGCGTCGTCATACCCTCGTCAAGAGCTGGGCGCCCGTTGCCAACCTGCTCGCCGTGCTGGCGCGGATCGGCAACGACGACCCGCGCCAGGGCGAAGCGGCCTTCCGCGCCGGGCTGGCCAGGGTGCTGCCGAATGCCGTGATTCCGTTCGTGCCGCCGGAGCAGGGCTTGGTCACGCTGGATCAGGTGTGGCCCGTGCTCGACGGTCTCGAGGGCCGCGAGAAGTCGCAGCTGATCGAGAGCCTGGTGGCGGTGATCAGCCACGACGGCGTGATGACCATCGCCGAGATCGAGTTGCTGCGCACCGTCTGCGCGCTGCTGCACAGCCCGATGCCGCCCCTGAGCGTCCCGGTAAGCGCGAGCTGAAAGACGCTTTCAGTTCGTTGGACGGACTGAAAGCGTCTTTCGCTCCGCTGGGTGGACTGAAGGCGTCTTTCAACGCGCGGTTACTAGGCGGCCCCTTGGGCGAGCCTGCCGCGCAGGACGTCCACCCTCTCCACGCCGGGCCTGCCGAGCACCCAGCTCGTGCCGCTGATGGCCTTCGCGCGCTGCTTCAAGCCCGCCAGCAGACTCGAAACCTCCCGGTAGGACGCGACGGTGCCGGGCGCGCACACCAGCCCGGCCAGCGAGACGCTCACCGTGACGCCCTCGGTCTGCCACGGGGTATCGAGGAGCACCGGCGCCAGCGTGCCGATCTCGTCCATATCGGCGGCGATGAGGAAGTCGTCACCGCCGACGTGGCTCACCGTCATCCGGGGCAGCGTCCCGCCGAGTTCGGTCAGCGTGCGGCCCAGCGATCGAATGAGATCGTCGCCCGCCGCGAAACCGACGCGTTCGTTGACGCTCTTGAACTCGTCGACGTCGAGGCAGGCGGCGATGAACGGCTCACCGGCGGCGATCCGGTGTTCGACGTCCTTGGCGATGGTGTCGCTGGTGGGCAGCCCGGTGAGCGGGTTGAGCGACGCGGCCTCGTCGATCTTGGCCGCCGCGACGCCGCGGATGACCTCGGCGACGCGTACGATGCCCAGGCAGGCGCCCGTCCGGTCGATCACGACGATGTCGTCGTTCATCCGGTCGGCGTCGGCGTCGGCGACCTGCTCCAATAGGTCGAGGGCGCCGGCGTAGGCAGGGATGGTGTGTGGCGCGTCGGCGAAGCGTTCCACCGGCTTGTTCGCGTGCAGGGCGTGGCCGTAGCGGCCGGAGATGCCGAGCAGGAACCGGCTCTTGTCGATGGTCCAGCGCGGGCGGCCCTCGGGGTCGAGGCCGACCAGCGCGGAGGGTTTGCCGTCGTCGGCCAGCGCGTGCCGGGCGTCGTCGCAGGTCGCATCGGCGCGCATCACGACGGGCTGCCGGATGAAGTCGGCGATGGTCGGCGCCGCGATGTTGGACAGTGCCGCCGGCTCGACCTGCTGGCCGGACGTCACGGGGTCAAAGGTTCCGATGCTCGGTATGGCGGGCGCCGCGAGGCCGCTGAGGTGAGTGGCCGGGAAGAGATCGCCCTGCACGAGCCGCAAGCCGAGTTCGCGGGTGGACTTGAACACCTCTTCGGTGTCGATGCCCGTCGCCACCACGCGGGCATCGGTGCGGGCGGCGACGTGCAGCAGGGCGTTGACCAACGACTCGGCCGCGGGGTTGCCAGGCAGCATGCGCAGCACCGACCGGTCGAGCTTGAGCATGTCCACGGGTGTGGCGGCGAGCAGGCTCAGGGGCAAATCGCCCGAGCCCAGCCCGTCGAACGCGACCTGGAAGCCGAGCTCTCGCAGGCGCGCGACGCCTTCGACGATTTCCTTCGGGGCGGCGTCGGTGTAAGGCGGGCCGAGTTCTATGACGATCTGCCGCGTCCGCCTGCCGACCCGGGACAGCGTGTCGAGGATCGGTGCCAGCGACTCGGGCGGTGCCGCGGCTGAGAGCGCGAGCAGATTGATGTGCAGGGGGAGCAGCGTCGGGTTCTCCGACTCACTCGCGATCGCGCGAGCGGCGAGGTCGACGTCGACCTCGACAAGCCGGCGCGCCTTGCGGGCGCGGCCCATGAGTTGCCGCGTCGTGCAGCCCACCGGGCGCACGAGAGCTTCGACCGCGATCGCGTCTCCGGTGTGCAAGCTGTAGAGCGGCTGGAGCGCGAAACGCACCTCATTGGAGTAATCAGCCACGACCTCGATGGTGCCCGATCAGTCCGCTGAAAAGCAGTAATGTCGACCAGTGTTTACTTGGCACGACCCCGGTTTACCCTGAATGGAGCAACGTCGTCCACGGAGTGAGAAGGCCGGTTGAACAGCGTGAAACCGATTGCTCGCGCGGGGTGACGGCAGCCGGGGACTACGGTGTAAACGTGAGCGATGTTGATGATCACCGTGGGCGCAGGCGTGATGGCCCAGTGTCAGCCGCGGGGAGTCTCGCGGGCGAGTTTCGCCTCGATCGTGACCGGATCGCGGCGTCGCCGTTCTTCGCCCGGCTCGGCGGTGTCACTCAGGTCGTCACGGCCACCGATGCCGGCCTGCTGCACAACCGGCTCACCCACAGCCTGAAGGTCGCGCAGGTGGCCAGGACGCTCGCTGAGCGGGTCATCGGGTCCGCCGAGTACGCCGTGCTCGCCGACAAGCTCGGCGGGTGCGATCCGGATGTGGCCGAAGCGGCGGCGCTGGCGCACGATCTAGGCCATCCGCCGTTCGGTCATCTCGGCGAACAGGTGCTCGACCGGATCGCCCGCGAGAAGTTCGGTCTCGCGGATGGGTTCGAGGGCAATGCCCAGACCTTTCGCATCCTCACGACGACCGACGTGCGAGGGCCATCCGGTGTCGGACTC
The DNA here is from genome assembly GCA_009379975.1 of Actinophytocola sp. GTDB lineage: Bacteria > Actinomycetota > Actinomycetes > Mycobacteriales > Pseudonocardiaceae > WHSS01. The sequence goes on along the minus strand of WHSS01000003.1, from coordinate 31,386 downwards.
GACCTGACGGCCGCGGTACGGGCCGCCGTGCTGAAGTACCCGTGGACGCGGGTGTATCACCCCAGGCCGCATCCCGCGCGGATGGCGGTGCCGCCGAGGGGCGCGGCGGAGCCGGCGGACGCGCTGGGGACCGGGTCGAGCAAGTTCTCGGCCTACGTCACCGAGCTCGACGACCTCGAGCAGGCACGCGAACCGTTCGCGGGCAAGATCGACTCGTGGCAGCAGACAGTGGAGGCGTCCGTAATGGACACTGCCGACGACATCGCCTACGCCATTCACGACCTGCAGGACTTCCACCGGATCGGGGTGTTGCAGCACGCCTCGGTCGCCGCCGAACTCGGCCGGTGGCTGCGCAACACGCATGAACTGTCCGAACTGGACGAGTCGATGCTGCGCACGCACAGCCATACTCCGGGTTACTCACTGGAGCGACTCCGCCGCCGGATGCACGAGAAGGACGCGGCGCTGGTCGACGACGAGGTGTTCGTCTCGGCGGTGACGCGGGTGCAGGCTGAGCTGGTCGACGGCTTGCTGGCGTCGGTGTTCGACGGATCCGTCGAGTCCGAGCAGGCGATCGCGGCGTTTTCGTCGCGCTGGACCGCGCGCTTGGTCGATGGCGTCGTGGTGGTGGCTTCGCCGTCGACGCGCTCGGGTCATGTCACCTTGCGGGCGGAGCAGTGGCACGAGGTCCAGGTGCTCAAGTTCGTGCATCGGCGGTTCGTGCTGCTCAGGCCGGACCTGGCGTTGCACCAGCGGGGGCAGGCCGCGATGCTCACCACGCTGGTCGACGAGCTCGACGACTGGCTGCGCGACCGGCGGGAAGCGACCCGGATACCCCGCAGGTTGCATGACCTCGTCGAACTGGCCGATCACGAGTACTCGGTGCTGGCCACCCAGCGTCCCGAGCTGCTGACCGGCGGGGGCAGCATCGAGGCCGGGAGGGTGCAGTCGCTCGTGCGGGGGCGCGCGATCGTCGACTTCGTCGCATCGCTGACCGACAAACAAGGGCTGACCCTGCTCGACGCGCTCTCCGGGCGCGCGTCGGCGCCGTGGTCGGATTCCCTGGTGCTATGAGGGTCCGCCAGGTCGCCGGTGGCGGCCGTGCCGTCGAGGTCGCGCCCGAACGCCTGACGCGGTGGTTCGAGGGCTTCGCCCGGCGCAATGGCGGCGTCGCTCGCACCGTGCTCGCCGCCGACGAGGTGGTGGTGCATGCCGGTGACGGCACGACCGCCACCGTCGCGGTGCCGTTCGGCCCGCTCGACGTTTCCGGAGACCATGCCTCGCTGGCGATCGAGCCTCTGGTCGAGCACGTCACCCGGCCACGTCGGATCGGCCTGTTGCTGGTGCGGCTTGGCGCACACAGCATGGGCGTCGCAGAGGGGGACCGGGTGGTGATCTCGCGAACGGACCGGCACTTGGTGCACGGGCGCAACGCGGCCGGTGGCTGGTCACAGCACCGGTTCGCCCGGCGACGGGATAAGCAGGCGCGGGAGGCGCTGGAACGGGTGGCGCGGGACGCGTATGAGGTGCTCGTCCCCGAACTGGCCACGCTGGACGCGGTAGTGCTCGGCGGCGATCGGAAGGCCGTGGACGAGTTACGCGCCGATGCCAAGCTGGGGCCGCTGTTCGCGCGGGCGGAGCCCCGGTTGCTCGAGCTGGGGGAGCCGCGGCGCTCGGTGCTCGACGAAGCGGCGGTGCAGGCCCGCGCGGTCGAGATCGTGATCCGCCATAGTCGTCGTGCGTGAAAGTCCGTGTTCCCGCACGTTTGATCACTCACGATCCAGCCGGTCGGGTCGTGAGTGATCAAGCGTGCCGGGGCAACGACTTTCACGCACGAGCGAAGCTGGGGCCTCGTCATCGTGACTCTGCACACGTGCTTGAAAACCGCTGGACGTGAACCCCTACACTCAAGGCTATGGTCGTTCGGTTGGAATAGCTTCGTCATGCCCGCCGCTCCTGGAGCTGAGTGCTCCGGTCGCAGCGCGGGCGACGGCGACGTTTCCCTCGACCCCGATTTCTACGGAGTTCCCTGTGATCACGGCTTCCGGCCTGGAGCTGCGCGCCGGCTCGCGCATCCTGCTCGCCGACACCACGTTGCGTATCCAGCACGGCGATCGCATCGGCCTGGTCGGCCGTAACGGCGCGGGCAAGACGACGACGCTGAAGGTGCTGGCGGGGGAGGGCGAGCCGTATTCGGGCGAAGTCCGCCACGGCAGCGAACTGGGCTACCTGCCCCAGGATCCCCGCGAAGGCGACCTGTCGGTGACCGCGAAGGACCGGGTGCTTTCCGCCCGCGGTCTCGACCAGATCGCCCGCGACATGGAGAAGGCCCAGGTCGCGATGGCGGAGCTGGCCGACGACACCGCGCGGGACAAGGCGATCCGCCGCTACGGCAGGCTCGAAGAGCGCTTCAACTCACTCGGGGGCTATGCAGCCGAAAGTGAGGCGGCGCGGATCTGCGCGAACCTCGGCCTGGAAGATCGCGTGCTGTCGCAGACGCTGCGCACGCTCTCCGGCGGCCAGCGCAGGCGGGTGGAGCTGGCACGGATCCTGTTCGCCGCCTCGGAAGCAGGAGCAGGCGGCAAGTCGAGCCGGATCCTGCTGCTCGACGAGCCGACCAACCACCTCGACGCCGACTCGGTCAGCTGGCTGCGCGGCTTCCTCAAACAGCACGATGGCGGTCTCGTGGTCATCAGCCACGACGTGGAACTGCTCGACGAGGTCGTCAACAAGGTGTGGTTCCTCGACGCGACGCGCGGGGAGCTCGATCCGTACAACATGAACTGGCAGCGATACCTCGAAGCCAGGGCGACCGACGAAAAGCGCCGCAGGCGCGAGCGCGCCAACGCCGAGAAGAAGGCTTCGGCGCTGCAGCAGCAGGCGGCGAAGCTCGGCGCGAAGGCGACCAAGGCCGTCGCGGCGAAGAACATGGCCCGCCGCGCCGAGCAGATGCTGGCGGATCTCGATGACACCAGGCAGGCCGACAAGGTCGCCAGGATCAGCTTCCCCGCGCCCGCGCCGTGCGGGAAGACGCCGCTGACCGCGGAGGGCCTGTCGAAGTCCTACGGCTCGCTGGAGATCTTCACGGGCGTCGACCTGGCGATCGACCGCGGTTCGAAGGTGGTCGTACTGGGGCTGAACGGCGCGGGCAAGACGACCTTGCTCCGGCTGCTCGGCGGTATCGAGAAGGCGGACACCGGCAAGTGCGTCCCTGGCCACGGCCTGCGGCTCGGCTACTACGCCCAGGAACACGAGACGCTCGACCTGGAAGCTTCGGTGTGGGAGAACATCCGGCACCTCGCACCGGACACCGGTGCGCAGGAGCTACGCACCCTGCTCGGCGGCTTCCTGTTCACCGGGGAGCAGTTGGATCAGCCCGCGGGGACGCTCTCCGGCGGCGAGAAGACCCGTCTCGCACTGGCCGGGCTGGTCTCGAGCGCGGCGAATGTGTTGCTGCTCGACGAGCCGACTAACAACTTGGACCCGGCGAGCAGGCAACAGGTGCTCGATTCGCTGCGCAGCTACGCGGGCGCCGTCGTACTGGTCACGCACGACCCTGGCGCGGTCGAAGCACTCGAGCCGGAACGCGTGATCCTGTTGCCGGACGGCACCGAGGACCATTGGTCGGCGGACTATCTCGAACTGGTGCAGCTGGCCTAGAACAAGCCAGGAGATTAGGCCGTCCGTGGTGCGGTTTTTGGGTATTTCGGCTTCCGTCTGGCGTTCCGCCGCGCAGTGTTCGATCATTGCGCTACAAGGGGCCACACCGTGGCCTGGAACACTCTCCGGCGGGAGGCGTGACAATCGTGGCCGATCTGAAGAAAGGCGCGCGTATTACCGGGAACACGCGCGACAAGTTGGCGACCGACCTGAAGAAGAAGTACGAGAAGGGCGCGAGCATCCGTGCCCTCGCCGAATCGACGGGCCGATCGTACGGGTTTGTTCACCGCGTCTTGTGCGAATCCGGCGTGCAGCTACGCGGCCGCGGTGGAGCGACCACCAAGAAGAAGAAGTAGCTCCGCTGCTCTACTCACCCGCGCGGGTGGGTCTCGTGCTCCTGGCCGTCGGGGTGTCCGGCACGTTCGACGTGCTGGTCAGGTCAGGCATGCACAACCTCGCCCCGAGCAGTACCAGCGGGTAGACCAAGTATCCCCAGCGCGTAGCAGGCGTCAGCAACGTCGCGGTGCCGAGCCCGACGGCGATGCGCAGCGCGGCATCGGATCCGGTCGTTGGCGGCCGTAGCACGATCCACGCCGCGATGATGACCGCTGCCACCGCGAGCAGCACGAGTGCGATGGTATGCCCGGCAGGGCCGGTGTCCGCGATGAGATGACCGGGCAGCGGGCTGGCAGCGGGTGATTCGACCACGCCCGCACCGGCAGGGAACGCGATGACGTGCTCGACGAAGGCACGCGGGTCGAGCAGGATCACCGGCAGGTGTGCAGCCGCGGTCATGCCCGCGAGCGCGCCGGTGAAGACCAGCGCCGCCCGGGCGCCGCGGTTGATCCAGAGCAGTACGAGCAGGACCAGGATCGCCGGAGCCGCGGTGAGCTTCGCGCTGATCACCAGCGCCAGGCACAGCCCGGCGAGAACGGTGTTGCCGCGCACCGCGAAGACGAGCGCGAGCACGAGCAGCCCGAGGACGGCGAGGTCCGGCCCGGCCACCGCCCAGGTCAGCGCCGTCGCGGGCGAAACGACGGCGAGCTGCGCGGCGGCGATCGGCACCCGGGGGCGGCCCAGCAGCCGCAGGCTCGCGAACACGCACGCTATCGCGACGGCGGCGAAGACCAGTCGTGCGTCGGTCAGTGCCATCGCGATCGAGGACGTGTCGAGCCCGGTCGCCTCGATCAGCGCCCTCGGTAACCCGAACACCGCCATCACCGGGCCGTAGGGCGTGTAGTCGTTGACCTCCGGTGGGCGGCCGAGTGCGGTGACGTCGGCGTAGGGCGTGCCGGTATGCAGCAGCAGGCTCGCCGACCGCTCGATCACCCAGACCTCGGGCTGCGCACCCCAGGCGGCGGCATCGGGGTGCCAGTCGCCGCCACCGCGCCTGCGGAGAATCAGGTGGACCAGTGGAGCGAGCAGAGCCAGCACGAAGCTGGTCGCGATCGCAGCCCAGCGTGACCACCACCAGCGGGCATCGCCGTGGTGTTGCCGGAGGAACTGCCAGGTGGTGTGCGCCGCGGCCAGGGCATAGCCCACGGCCGCATAACATCCCCAGATCCGGTGCGTGGCGAACTCCGACACCAGGGCGGTGACCAGGGCGAACAGCGCGAATCCGAGGTAGAGCGCCAGGTCGAGGCCGAGCGTGCGTGTTCCGGCCACGCTCGGTGCGGCCTGCGCTGGCTGGCTCACTCGTTCCTGCCTCGTCGACACGTGCTGATCAGCTCCGCAGCCTACTGGTGGCCATCGTGGCGGTGGCTGTCGGTCCGTCGGTGTGTAATAGATCCGCCGGAAGCGAGCGGATGAGGAATGGCGTACGTATGCCGTCGCGTTATGCAGCATAGATGCTCATCAAACCTCGAGTAATGGCGAGGTTTGCGGGGGTAGGCTGAGGTTCCGGCGACGTGAGGAGTTGGTGGGCGGGATGGACAACACCTGGATGCTGCTGCGGAGCAGCATGCACGAAGCGGACGCGCCGAAAGGGTTGCACCGCGGCACGGTGCGGCGGGTCGCCCGGTTCGCCCGGCCACACTGGCGCCGCCTGGTGATCTTCCTGCTGCTGACGGTGGTCGCCGCTTTCCTCGCGGTGAGCACCCCGCTGCTGGCAGGCCGGGTCGTGGATGTGATCGTCAGCGGCAAGGGCGGCGGGACGATCGTCGTGCTCGCGCTGATCATCGCCGGCATCGCGATCGCGGACGCGGGCATCGGCCTCGCCGAGCGGTGGCAGTCCGCGCACATCGGGGAAGGGCTGATCTTCGATCTGCGGCGGGCGGTGTTCGAGCATGTCCAGCGGATGCCGATCGCGTTTTTCACCCGCACCAGGACCGGTGCGCTGGTGAGCAGGCTCAACAACGACGTGATCGGCGCGCAGCGGACGTTCACGGCGACGCTGTCGGGCCTGGTCACCAACGTGATCCAACTGGTGCTCTCGCTCGCGGTCATGATCACGCTGTCCTGGCAGGTGACCGCCATGGCGCTGGTCCTGCTGCCGATCTTCGTGCTGCCCGCACGCCGGATCGGGCGCAAGATGGCGACACTGCAGCGTGCGGCCGCCGAGCACAACGCGGTGATGACCACGCAGATGACCGAGCGGTTCTCCGCGCCGGGGGCCACCTTGGTAAAGCTGTTCGGGCGGCCACAGGTCGAGGTCGACGACTTCGCCGAGCGGGCGAGCAAGGTGCGTGACATCGGGGTACGCACCGCCATGCTCACCCGGTGGTTCATGACCAGCCTGATGCTGGTCTCGGCGCTCGCGCTGGCCCTGGTGTACGGCCTCGGCGGCTGGCTGGCGGTCGGTGGTGAGCTCGCGCCGGGCACGGTGGTGGCGCTGGCGCTGTTGCTGACCCGGCTCTACACGCCGCTCACCGCGCTGGCCAATGTGCGCGTCGATGTGATGACCGCGCTGGTCTCGTTCGAGCGCATCTTCGAGGTGCTCGACATCAAGCCGATGATCACCGAGCGGCCGGATGCGCGCACGGTGCCCGATGGCCCGGCTTCGGTGGAATTCCGCGATGTGCGCTTCGCCTACCCGGCGGCGGACAAGGTTTCGCTCGCCTCGCTGGAGGAAGTCGCCACGTTGGACAACCGGGGCGGCGAGCAGGTGCTGCACGGTGTCAGCTTCCGCGCGGAGCCGGGGCAGATGATCGCCCTGGTCGGTTCGTCGGGGGCGGGCAAGTCGACGATCGTCTCGCTGGTGCCACGGCTTTACGACGTGGACAGCGGCTCGGTCCGGCTCTCCGGAGTAGATGTCAGGGAGCTGAGCTTCGACTCGGTGCGCGATGTCGTCGGCGTCGTCACCCAGGACGGCCACCTGTTCCACGACTCGATCCGCGCCAACCTGGTCTACGCGCGGCCGGAGGCGACCGAGGAAGAGGTCTGGGATGCGCTCACCCGCGCGCGGCTCGGCGAGCTGGTGCGCGGCTTACCCGATCAGCTCGACACGGTGGTCGGCGAGCGTGGCTACCGGCTCTCCGGCGGGGAGCGCCAGCGGCTGACGATAGCCCGGTTGCTGCTGGCACGGCCGCGGGTGGTGGTGCTCGACGAGGCCACCGCGCATCTGGACTCCGAGTCCGAGGTCGCGGTCGCCGAAGCGCTGTCCGACGCGCTGAGCGGCCGGACGTCGCTGGTGATCGCCCACCGGTTGTCCACGGTGCGGGCCGCGGATCAGATCCTCGTGGTCGAGGCGGGCGAGATCGTCGAGCGGGGCAGGCACGAGGAACTGCTCGCCGCCGACGGCCGCTACGCCGACCTGTACCGCACCCAGTTCGCCGATCAGCCTGCCGCTGCGTGAAGATGATCGGGTGACTGACTCCCAGCCGACCATGACCCACCTGCCGAGCATGAAGATCTTGCCGGCGACGGGCGAGACCAAGGCCGTCGTCCTCGTGCTGCACGGTGGGGCGGAGAACGGGACCGGCCGGATCCGCCGGTGGTCCCGCCCGTACCTGCGCATGCTGCCGTTCGCGCGGGCGTTGCGCGACGCCGGCAAGCAGCACGGCATCGAGGTGTGCCTGCTCCGCAATCGCGTGCGGGGCTGGAACAAGCCCGACCTGGATCCGGTCCAGGACGGCCGATGGGCGTTGCGGCGGCTGGCGGAAGGTCATCCCGGCCTGCCGATCGTGCTCATCGGTCACTCCATGGGCGGCCGGGTCGCACTGCGGGTGGCCGACGACCCGCGCGTCGTCGGCGTGTGCGCGCTCGCGCCGTGGACGACGGACAAGGACTGGGTGAGCCCGGTCGAGGGGGTGAATGTGCTGATCGCGCACGGTACCGAGGACCAGATCACCACGCCAGAGAGCTCGTTCGAGTACGCGAAGCGAGCGAGTGAGGTGACCACGGTGCTGCGGTTCGAGCTCGCCGACGAGGCACACGCGATGTTGCGGCGGCCCAAGACCTGGACCCGGCTGGTACGGGCGTTCGCCCTCGAGTCGCTCGGGATCACGCAGTATGAACCGTTGCTCGCATCAGCTGCGCAGCTGCCCAGTGGCGATAGAATTCGCTTACGGGTGTAATTCGGTCCGACCCCCGGGTCGCTTACCACCCCGTCACCATGGTGGTGCAATGATGCGCCCCAACCAAACGCAGGTGACGCGCGCCGCCGGCTGCGGGTGATGTGGTCGGCGGGCGGAAGGAGACGGCGAGTCGACGATGGCTGACATGCGCGGGGCATATGGCAGAGGCAACAGGCATCAGCAGACGGAGATGATGCCGATGCCGGGGCGCGGCGGGCATCAGCCGCCGCCACGCAGACCACCCGCCGGTGGGCCGCCACGGGGACATCCCACCCCGCCGGGCAGGCCACCGAGGCGGAAGCGATGGGGTTTCCGCCGGGTCGTCGGCGTGATCATGCTGGTGTTCCTGCTGTTCATCGCGAGTGTCTGGCTGTACCTGGAGTTCTCCATCAACCGGGTGGATGCGCTGGCGGACTACGAGGGCAGGCCCGCGGCGGCCGAGGGCACCAACTGGCTGATCGTCGGCTCGGATAGCAGGGAAAATCTCGACGCGGAGGCGCGCAAGCGGCTGCACACCGGCGGGCCGGAAGGTAACCGCACCGACACCATCCTGCTGGCCCACATCCCGGACAACGACACGAAGCCGACCCTGCTGAGCTTCCCGCGTGATTTGAACGTGGAGATCCCGGGCCATGGCGTGAACAAGATCAACGCGGCGTTCTCCCTCGGTGGGCCACAGTTGCTGGCGCAAACCGTGGAGCAGGCGTCCGGGCTGCATGTCGATCACTACGCGGAGATCGGTTTCGGCGGGTTCGCCGATGTCGTGGATGCCATCGGCGGCGTGACGATGGACGTGCCGCCGGGCATGGTGGACGGCTCCAACGGCGTGGAGATCCCGGAAGGGAAGCAGGAGCTCGACGGGTCGCAGGCGTTGTCGTTCGTGCGGATGCGCAAGAGCGAGGCCACTCCGCGTTCCGACCTGGACCGGGTGGTGAACCAGCGCAAGTTCATGGGCGCGATGGCCAGTGAGATGGCGAGCCCGGCGACCTTGCTCAACCCGTTCGACCTGTTCCCGCTGCTCGGTGCGGCGCCGGACGCGTTGAGCATCGACGAAGGCGATCACTTGCACAACCTGGTCGGCCTCGGCTGGGCGCTACGCGGTATCTCCTCGGGCGGGATGGTCAACACTACCGTCCCGGTGAGCTCCGGGGCCGCCACGAGCTTCGACCAGGCGAAGGCGCAGCAGCTGTTCGAAGCGTTGCGCAACGACACCGAGGTGCCGGACAGCCTGATCGAAGATTAGCCGCAAACGCACTGGTGAGTGTGACGTTCGGGCCCGTAGGTCGGGCCGAACGTCACACTCGCTCAAGCTGCGCGGGCGCGCAGCACCTCGAGTGCGCGGTCGGCGTGCACGGCCATCCTGATCTCGCTCTTGATGACTTCGAGTACCCGGCCGTCGGTGTCGATGACGAAAGTGTGCCGCTTGGTCGGCATCGGCCCGATCTTCCGGCTGACCCCGAAGCTCCGGGCGACTTCGCCTTCGGAGTCGGACAGCAGCGGGTAGTCGAAGGCGTGCTTGCCGGAGAACTCCGCCTGCTTGTCGACGGAGTCCTGGCTTATCCCGACGCGCGAGGCGCCGACCTCGTCGAACTCCGCTGCGAGGTCGCGGAAGTGACAGCTCTCCGCGGTGCAGCCCGGCGTCATCGCGGCGGGGTAGAAGAACAGCACGATCGGGCCCTTGGCGAGGAACTCCGAAAGGCTGCGCGGGTCACCGTGCTGATCGGGCAGCGTGAACTCGGCTACCTGGTCTCCGATTTTCATGCGTTCATCGTGCCCTACCCGCCGCGGCGGCACCGCGCGGGCGAGGTGGCGTCGAAGTATCAGGTGGTGGCGGTGGGGGCGGTCTTGGCGAGCAGCGCCTGGATGTCGTCAGCTGAGAGCGCTTCGCGGTAGAACTCACCCCTGGCGGCGATGACGCCCAGCTCGGCGAGCTGACGCGCCTGCTTCTCGGTGCGAACACCCTCGGCGCCGATCCGTACGCCCAACTCCCGGGCACTCTGAATGAGGTGCTCCAGGTGCCGGACGGTGGCCGGGTTGCTGTCCTCGTCGAGCAGTGCATCGACGATGCGCCCGGTCATCACCACGAAGCCGACCGGGAGCTTGTGCCGGTGAATGAGTTCGAGGTCCGCCGCGCCCGACACGGCCAGCACCAGCTTTACGCCGAGGTCGCCGAGCACAGCCAGCGAGTCGAGCACCTCGCCCCGCGGGTCGAGCACCGTGGAGCTGTCGGCGCAGAGCCGCAGCGTCCCGGACGGCAGGCTGTGGCGTTCCAGCTCGCCGCGCACCAGGCCGACCAGGTCGTCATCGATCGCGAGCCGGACGGGCAGCCGGACGCACAGGTCCGGCAGCTTGCCCTCGGTCGCCTGCCGCCACCGCGAGTACGCCGAGAGTGACTCGCTCAGCAGCCACCGGCCCAGCGGCATGGTCATCCCGGTGGCGTCGGCCATCGGCAGGAACTCCTCGGGGGAGAGCGGTGCCGATTCGGGCCGGTTCCACTGCAGGCTCACGTTGACGACGGGAAACTCGTTGGACCCGTCCAGCTTCACGGTCGGCTGATACAGCAGCTCGAATTGGCCGGTCTCCAACGCCCCTGCGATGCTGGCGCTGAGGCGGTAGCGTTCCCGGTCGAGCGACGTGAGCTCGGGTTCGAACAGCATCCACTTGGCCCGGCCCGATTCCTTGGCGCGGTGCAGCGTGATCTCGGCCGCGCGCTCCATCTCGGTGGCGCTGAGCGTGCCCGCCGCGCGCAGCACGATGCCCGCGCTCGCACTGAGACCGACCCCGGTGTCCGCGACGTAGATCGGCTCGCCGAGCGTGGCGAGGGCGGCTTCGACCTGGGTGATGACCGCGTGCGTGGTGAGTTCGCCCCGCATCAGCACGCCGAACCCGTCACCGGTCAGCCGCGCGACGACGGTGTCAGCCGAGTCGAACACCGACCGGAGCTTGGACGCGACGGTGCGCAGCATCCGGTCGCCCGCGTCCGCGCCGAGCCCGTCATTGATCACCCGGAAACCGTCGAGGTCCAGGAAGATCAACGCGACCTGGCCGCCGGACTGGTCGGCGACCGCAGTTTCGAGCTGGTTGCGGAAACTCCCGATGTTGGGCAGGCCGGTGAGCGGATCGTGCACGTTCTGCCAGCGCAGCGTCTCGTGCAGCAGGTGCAGATCATTGATGTCTTCCACCATCACGACCGGGTACTGCTGAGACGGCTCGTCGGATGGCAGATAGCTCAACGTGATCTTGGTGCGGACCGGTCCGTCGTCGGCGTGTTCGAGCGAGGTTTCGAACTGCTGGCGATCATCCGAGTTGGGGGCGTGGGCGGCCAGCAACGCGCGCATCATCGCGGCGTCGTGGGGCGTACTCGTCAGTTCGGCGAAGTCCCGGCCGCGCAGGGTTTGCGCGTCCATGCCGAGCAGGCTGCCGAGCGCCGGGTTGGCTTCGGCGATGGTTCCCTCGGCGTCGGTGAGTGCGATGCCGAGGGGGGCGTGGGAGAAGAGGGCAGCGAAGCGATCGCTTGCCGCATATCGCGCGCCTGGCGGGTCACCAGGTTGGTTCAAGATGCACCTCGTTCAAAGAGCTTTCGACCGAATAGCGACTCGGTCGACGATACCGATTTCGAGGGGGCTTCGTCGCAGCATCCAACACTGAGTATGGCCGCACCTTATGACCTAGCTAAATCACCATGGCCAAGTCCGTGTGTCTACCGGCTGAATGAGTGACGTGGGCTTTTACGGTGGTAACGCTGGGTGATCACCGTTGGGAGAGTGGCCTGAGCTCGATCGGCAACCCGTCGACGGGCACCGGGAGCGCGACGTAATCCCAGCGTGCAGTGTAGTCGTCGGCCAGCCGCCACCGGTACCGGCACAGCATCTCGTGCAGCAGCGCCTTGACCTCCATCATGCCGAACTGCATTCCGATGCATTTGTGCACGCCACCGCCGAATGGCAGCCACGCGAAACGGTGGGATTTGTCCTCCCGGCGCGATTCACCGAAGCGTTCCGGATCGAAGCGCATCGGTTCGGTCCAGTACTCGGGCAGGAAGTGGTTGAGCATGGGGGACACGTTGACGAACGAGCCCCCTGGAATGTAGTGCCCGAGAACCTCGGTGTCGGCGACGGCCTTGCGCGGGAAGGTCGGTACCGGCGCCACCAATCTGAGTGACTCCTTGATCACCAGATCGAGCGATTCGAGCGAATCGAGTGCGGCGAGGTCGGGCGGCGCGTCCCCGAGGGCGAGCGACTCCTGGCGGACGCGCTCCTGCCACTCGGGATGCTTGCCCAGGTGGTACACCGCCGCCGTGCTGGTGATGGTCGAGGTGTCGTGCGCGGCCATCATCAGGAAGATCATGTGGTTCACGACGTCTTCGTCGGTGAACTGTTCGCCCTCCGGTGTGGTGGCGTGGCACAACGCGGAGAACAGATCGGCGCCGTCGCTGGCGCGTTTGGCGGGCAGGTTCTCACCGAAATGCTGCTCGAGCACCTTCCTGCCGCGCAGCCCGGCGGACCACCGGCCGCCGGGGACGGGATAGCGCACGACCGCGGTGCCCGCTCGCACGGTGTCGATGAACGCCCGGTTGATGTGTTCGGAGTCGTGCGGTGGCATGTCCATGAAGACCCGCGTCGCCACGTCGAGGGTGAGTTGCTTGAGCGCGCGATACATCCGGAACCGTTGGTGCGTCGGCCACGCGTCGATCCCGGCGCGGAGTTCGGCGACCATCGGCCCGCTGTATCCCTCGAGCCGGTCCCGGGTGAAGGCCTGTTGCATGATCCGGCGGTGCATCCGGTGCTCATCGAAGTCCAGCAGCATCAAGCCGCGGTGGAAGAAGTTGTCGATGAAGAAGTGCCAGCCCTGTTGCGAGAACACCTTGTCGCGATTGGTCAGCACGAGCTGCGATGCGTCGGGGCCGACGAGCGACACCATGCGCTGACCGAACATTCCGGACCAGGACACAGGGCCGTAGCGTTCGTAGCGGCGCAGCGCGAAGTCAAGGCCGTAACGCATGTATTCGAGGCTGTGGCCGACGAAGCGCGGGCCGAAGTCGCCGGGCACGGCCTTGAGTCCGCTGCCGGGCGGGGGCTCGGCGAACGGTCCCGACGGCCAGCGCTTCGCGAGCAGCTTGTCGTCGACGGACCGCGGCAGCGGCACCGCGGTCAGCGGCGGGATGCGATCGCGCAGCCCTTCGACCAGTGAACCGTAAGTGAGCGACATCGTCGGTGCCCTCCCTGGTTGCCCGCGGATTGCGCGGCGAACGACCGGTTATACGTGCGTATGTCCCACCGTCCTCCCGTGTTGACTAGCCGTCAAGAGCACGATCGGTAGACGGTGGCGGTGGCGGCGGGGTGGGGAGCCGAAGGTGGCCTTGGGTGCCTATATGGCACCCAAGGCCACCTTCGGCTCCGTCCGGAAGCTACGTAAACAGGACTACGAGGTAGAACGAAACAAGCACGCGTGCTTGCTTTTTTCTGGACCGGATGCGAGGCTGGCCAGAGATACCCACGGAGGTGCGCATGGTCGACGTTCGTTCCGTCCTGCCGGATCTCGCTGCCGAGAGCGGCGAGCTCGACGACCTGGTCAGCGGGTTGGCCGAGGAACAATGGGCGCTGGATACCCCCGCCGAGGGCTGGACGATCGCGCACCAGATCGCGCATCTGGCGTGGACCGATGAACAGTCGCTGGTGGCGGTAACACGCCCCGAGGAGTTCGCCGAGCGGCTCCAGAGCCTCGCTTCGGTGGCCAACCCAGCGGACCTGGTCGACGAAGGTGCCGCCGAGGGTGCGAAGCAGCCACCCGCCGAACTGCTCGCCGCCTGGCGGGCGGGTCGGACCGAGCTCAATGACGCACTGGCCGCGGTACCCGAGGGAACCAAGGTGCCGTGGTTCGGCCCGCCGATGAGTTCGGCGTCGATGGCGACCGCACGGATCATGGAGACCTGGGCGCACTGCCAGGACGTCGCGGACGCGCTCGGTGTGGTCCGGGTGCCGACCTCCCGGCTGCGGCACGTGGCTCACATCGGCGTCCGCGCACGGGGCTTCGCCTACGCGGTGAACGGGCTGCCGGCGCCCAGTGAGGAAATCCGAGTGGTGTTGACCGCTCCCGACGGCCAAACCTGGACCTGGGGGCCGGAAGACGCGTCGGAGCGAGTGACCGGCCGCGCGCTCGACTTCTGCCTGCTGGTGACGCAGCGCAGGCATCGTGACGACACCGATGTCACCGCGCAGGGCGCCGCCGCCGAGGAGTGGCTGAGTATCGCGCAGGCTTTCGCCGGCCCGCCCGGGAACGGCAGGAAACCCACGCGGGAGGGTTCAGGAAGGCCCTCGCGGGAGCGTCGTCGGCCTAGCGAGGGCGGGCCGGAGGCTCGCTTGAGTGGTCGAATTGGCGACGGGCGGATCGAAGGTGCCGCGATAGCCGACGATCCGGCGAGTTCAGGAAGGCACGGAGGTCAGTTCGCATGACGCCGATCCGTATCGGTAACGCGTCCGGGTTCTACGGCGACCGGTTCTCCGCCATCGCGGAGATGCTCAACGGCGGCGAGCTCGATGTGCTCACCGGTGACTATCTGGCCGAGCTCACCATGCTGATCCTCGGCAGGGACCTGATGAAGGACCCGAACCGTGGCTACGCCAAGACGTTCCTGAGGCAGATGAGGGAGAACCTGGCGCTTGCCAAGAACAAAGGCGTCAAGATCGTGGTGAACGCGGGCGGGCTCAACCCGGCCGGGCTCGCTGACGCCCTGCGCGAACTGGCCGACGAGCTCGGGGTCGACGCGGCGATCGCGCATGTCGAGGGCGACGATCTGCGCACGCGAACCGACGAACTCGACCTCGGCTCGCCGCTGACGGCGAATGCGTATCTGGGCGCGTGGGGCATCGCCGAGTGCCTGAACGCAGGCGCAGATGTCGTCGTCACCGGCAGGGTGACGGACGCGTCGCTCGTCGTCGGTCCGGCCGCGGCTCACTTCGGCTGGTCCCGGGACGACTATGACGAGCTTGCGGGCGCCGTGGTCGCCGGGCATGTCATCGAGTGCGGCACGCAGGCCACCGGCGGCAACTATGCCTTCTTCACCGAGCTGCCCTCGCTGCTCCATGCTGGCTTCCCGATCGCGGAGGTGTCCGAGGACGGCTCGTGCGTGATCACCAAGCACGAGGGCGCCGGGGGCGCCGTCACGGCCGAAACCGTTACGGCACAGTTGCTTTACGAGATCGCGGGCGCGCGCTACGCCGGGCCGGATGTGACGGCTCGCTTCGACACGATCGAGGTCGCTGACAACGGCCCGGGCCGGGTGCGCATCACGGGCG
The DNA here is from genome assembly GCA_009379975.1 of Actinophytocola sp. Taxonomy (GTDB): domain Bacteria; phylum Actinomycetota; class Actinomycetes; order Mycobacteriales; family Pseudonocardiaceae; genus WHSS01. The sequence goes on along the minus strand of WHSS01000003.1, from coordinate 15,917 downwards.
TGCAGGGTGAGCCGCCACCGCCAGAGCTCAAGGTATGCCTCAACGCGCTCGGCGGGTTCCGCAACGCGGTCACCTTCGTGCTCACCGGGCTGGACATCGACGCGAAGGCCGCGCTGGTCAAGGAGCAGATGGCCGGGGCGCTACGGGACAAGCCGCCAGCCGAAGTGCGGTGGACGCTGGCTCGCACCGATCACGCCGACGCCGGCACCGAGGAGGAGGCCAGCGCCTTCCTGCATTGCGTGGTGAAGGATTCGGACGCGCAGGTGGTCGGCAGGCCGTTCAGCGGCGCCGCCATCGAGCTCGCGCTGGCTAGCTACCCGGGGTTCAACGTGACCGCTCCGCCTTCGGACGCGACGCCGTACGGCGTCTACACGGCGGCGTTCGTGGACGCGAAGGCGGTGCCGCACGTCGCGGTCCTGCCCGACGGTTCGCGCGTCGATATCGAACCCGCGGCGAGCACCAGTGCCCTGGCCGATGTCGACGAGCCAGGGCTGCCTGAGCCGCTTCCCGCGGGCCCGACCCGGCGCGCGCCCCTGGGCGCGGTCGTCGGCGCCCGCAGCGGAGACAAGGGTGGCAGCGCGAACCTCGGTGTCTGGGCGCGGACTGACGAGGCATGGCGCTGGCTTGCGCACACGCTCACCGTCGACGAGTTCCAGCGGCTGCTGCCCGAGACGGCGGAGTTGCCGGTACGCAGGCACGTGCTGCCGAAGCTGCGCGCGCTGAACTTCGTCGTCGAGGACATTCTCGGGCAGGGAGTCGCCTCCCAGGCCCGGTTCGACCCGCAGGCCAAGGCACTCGGCGAGTGGCTCAGAAGCCGGCACATCGAAATCCCGGAGGTTCTCCTGTGAGTTCTGCTTTGACGCCGTTCGACACGCCGGAGCGGAAGGCGCTTCGCGAAACCGTACGGAGATTCGTGCGGGAGGAGATACTGCCGCACCAGGACGAGTGGGAGCGGACCGGCGAGCTGCCGCGCGAGCTGCACCGCAAGGCGGGTGCGATCGGCCTGCTGGGGCTGTCCTTCCCCGAGGAGCAAGGCGGCGGAGGCGGGGACGTCATCGACTCGCTGGTTCTCGCCGAGGAGATGGGCTACTCGGGCGCGTCCGGCGGTGTGCAGGCTTCGCTGTTCACCCACGGCATCGCACTGCCACATATCTCGACGGCGGGCGAGGCCGCTCACATCGATCGGTGGGTGCGGCCGACGCTGGCTGGCGAGCTGATCGGGTCGCTGGCGATCACCGAACCCGATGGCGGCTCCGACGTCGCGGGCATCCGCGCCACCGCAAAGCGCGACGGCGACGACTACATCGTCAACGGCGCGAAGACGTTCATCACCTCGGGGTGCCGCGCCGACTTCGTCACGACCGCGGTGCGGACCGGCGACCCCGGCGCGCACGGGATCTCGTTGCTCGTCGTCGAGCGGGACACGCCTGGCTTCACGGTGTCCCGCAAGCTGGACAAGATGGGCTGGCTGGCTTCGGATACCGCAGAGCTGTCCTTTGTGGATTGTCGGGCGCCCGCCGCGAACCTGGTCGGCGAGGAGAACACGGGGTTCATCCAGATCGCGCAGAACTTCGTCACCGAACGGCTGAGCCTGGCGGTGCAGGCGTATTCCGCGGCGCAACGGTGTCTCGATCTCACCGTGGAGTGGTGCCGCAACCGGGAGACGTTCGGTCGCCCCCTGATCTCGCGCCAGCTGGTGCAGCACAAGCTCGCCGAGATGGCCCGCAAGACCGACGTCGCCCGGGTCTATACGCGCGATCTCGCGGCCCGCTACGTCGCGGGCGAGAACGTGCTGGTCGAGGTCACCTTCGCGAAGAACACCGCGGTGGAGGCGGGGGAGTGGGTGGCCAATGAAGCCGTTCAGCTCCATGGAGGCATCGGCTATATGCGGGAGTCCGAGGTCGAGCGGCAATACCGGGACATGCGCATTCTCGGCATCGGGGGCGGCACCAACGAGATCATGACCGGTCTAGCGGCGAAGCTGCTGGGGTACACGACATGAGCGCGCTGAAGACGACGGTCGACGTCACGTCCGAGGACTACGCGGCCTACCGCGAAGCGATGCTCGCCAAGCTCGATGAGATCGAAACCGAGCACGCCAAGGCGATCGAGGGTGGCGGCGAGAAGTACACCGAGCGGCACCGCAAGCGCGGCAAACTGCTCGCTCGCGAGCGCATCGAGCTGCTCATCGACGAGGACTCGCCCTTCATGGAGCTCTCGCCGCTCGCGGCTTGGGGCTCTGACTACAAGGTGGGCGCCAGCATCGTCACCGGCATCGGGGTGGTCGAGGGCGTCGAGTGCATGATCATCGCGAGTGACCCGACGGTCAAGGGCGGGTCGATGAACCCGTGGAGCGTCAAGAAGGGCTTCCGGGCGGCCGACATCGCGGCGCAGAACCGGCTGCCGACGATCAACCTCGTCGAGTCCGGCGGCGCGGATCTGCCGACGCAGAAGGAGATCTTCATCCCCGGCGGCCGGACCTTCCGCGACATCACGCGCTCGTCCGCCAGGCAGGTGCCGACGGTGGCGCTGGTGTTCGGCAACTCGACGGCTGGCGGCGCGTACCTGCCCGGCATGTCGGACTACGTGGTGATGGTCAAGGAGAAGGCGAAGGTCTTCCTCGGCGGGCCGCCGCTGGTGAAGATGGCGACCGGTGAGGAGTCCGACGACGAGTCGCTCGGCGGTGCGGAGATGCACGCCAGGACGTCGGGGCTGGCCGACTACCTCGCGGTCGACGAAGAGGACGCGATCCGGCTCGGCCGCAGCATCATCCGCAGGCTGAACTGGCACAAGCGCGGTCCGAGCCCGAAGGCCCGCTACACCGAGCCGCGCTACGACGCCGAGGACCTGCTCGGCATCGTGCCGACCGATCTCAAGATCCCGTTCGACCCGCGCGAGGTGATCGCTCGCGTCGTCGACGGCTCGGAGTTCGACGAGTTCAAGCCGCTGTACGGGTCGAGCCTGGTGACGGGCTGGGCCGAGGTCCACGGTTACCCGGTCGGGATCCTCGCCAACGCGCGAGGCGTGCTCTTCAGCGAGGAATCACAGAAGGCCACCCAGTTCATCCAGCTCGCCAACCAGAGCAACACGCCGCTGCTGTTCCTGCATAACACCACCGGCTACATGGTCGGTAAGGAGTACGAGCAGAAGGGGATCATCAAGCACGGCGCGATGATGATCAACGCGGTGTCGAACTCGACCGTCCCGCACATCTCCATGCTGATCGGTGCGTCGTACGGCGCGGGCCATTACGGCATGTGCGGGCGGGCCTACGATCCACGGTTCCTGTTCGCCTGGCCCAGCGCGAAATCGGCGGTGATGGGGGCGCAGCAGCTTGCGGGCGTGCTGTCGATCGTGGCAAGGGCCGCCGCCGAGAGCAGGGGCGCGGACTACAGCGAGGAAAACGACGCCGCGATGCGCGCCATGGTCGAGGGCCAGATCGAAGCGGAGTCGCTGCCGATGTTCCTGTCCGGGATGCTCTATGACGACGGGATCATCGATCCGCGCGACAGCCGCACCGTGCTCGGCATGAGCCTCTCCGCCATCCACAACGCCGAGTTCAAAGGAGCGCAGCGCTATGGCGTCTTCCGCATGTAACCCCACCGCGCTGAAAGACGCTTTCAGTCCGCTCAACGGAGTGAGTGGCCCTTTCAGTCCGTCCAACGGACTGAAAGCGTCTTTCAGCGCATCGGGGGTGGCGGCATGATCGCCCGGGTACTGGTCGCCAACCGCGGCGAGATCGCCCGGCGCGTCTTCCGTACGTGCGCGGAGCTCGGTGTCGGCACGGTCGCGGTCTACTCCGACGCCGATGCCGAACTCCCGCATGCCAGTGCGGCTGACGCAGCAGTGCGGTTGCCGGGCAACACGCCGTCCGAGACGTATCTGCGCCCGGCGCTCCTGGTGCGAGCCGCACAACACACCGGAGCGGACGCGATCCATCCCGGCTACGGCTTCCTGTCGGAGAACGAGGCCTTCGCGCGGGCGGTCATCGACGCCGGCCTGACCTGGATCGGCCCGCCGCCCGCCGCGATCGCGTCGATGGGCTCGAAGGTGGTGTCCAAACGGCTGATGGCCGACGCGGGCGTACCCGTACTGGCCGAGCTGGACCCCGACGAGGTCACCGAAGCGGACCTGCCCGTGCTGGTCAAAGCCTCCGCGGGCGGCGGCGGCCGGGGCATGCGCGTGGTGCGGGAGCTCGCCGCGCTGTCCGACGCCATCGCCAGCGCCGAAGCCGAGGCCGGTTCCGCGTTCGGCGACTCCACGGTGTTCTGCGAGCGCTACCTCGCGACCGGCAGGCACATCGAGGTGCAGGTGCTGGCCGATCAACACGGCACAGTCTGGGCCATCGGCGAGCGGGAGTGCTCGATCCAGCGCAGGCACCAGAAGGTCATCGAGGAAGCACCGTCGCCGCTGGTCGATAGCCGCATGCGCGAGGAACTCTTCGACGCGGCCCGCAAGGCGGCCAAGGCGATCGATTACGTCGGTGCGGGCACCGTCGAGTTCATTGTTGCTCCCACCCCCCTCTCCGAGGGGCCCACCCCCCGTGCGACCGATGCTGGCGAGTTCTTCTTCCTCGAGATGAACACCCGGCTGCAGGTCGAACACCCGGTCACCGAGTGCACGACCGGCGTCGACCTCGTCGCGCTGCAACTTCGCGTCGCCGAAGGCGAGCAGCTCCCCGCGGACCCGCCCGCGACGCGCGGTCATGCGATCGAGGCGCGGCTCTACGCGGAGGATGCTGCCAAGGATTGGCAGCCGCAGAGCGGGACGCTGCACGCGTTCGAGGTGCCCCGTGCCGCGAACACCTTCGGCGCGAGCGCGGCGGGCGGCGCTCAGGCCGAGTCGGGCGTCCGGCTCGACTCCGGATTTGAGAGCGGCTCCGTAGTGGGCGTGCACTACGACCCGATGCTGGCCAAGGTGATCGCCTGGGCGCCAACCAGGGCCGAAGCGGCTCGCAGCCTCGCGGCGGCCTTGTCGGCAGCCACCATCCACGGCGTCATGACCAACCGCGATCTGCTGGTCAACGTCCTGCGGCATCCGGCGTTCCTGGCGGGCGAGACCGACACGGCGTTCTTCGACCGGCACGGGCTCGACGTGCTCGCTACGCCGCTGGCAGACGAAGCCGCTCGCAAGCTCGGGGCACTGGCCGCGGCGCTGGCCGACGCGGCGGCGGGCCGTCAGGACGCGAAGGTGCTGGGCGGGCTGCCCGGCGGCTGGCGCAATGTGCCGTCACAGCCGCAGCGCAAGAGGTATGCGGCGGGCGACGAGAGCTACGACGTGGCGTACCGGATCGGCCGATCGGGCCTGGTGGCTCCGGACTACGAAGGCGTCGAGCTCATCTCGGCGGCGCCGGACCGAGTAGTGCTCGGTGTCGACGGCGTGCGGCGCACCTTCAACGTCGCGCGCTACGGGGAGCTGCGCTGCGTGGACTCACCGCTGGGTTCGGTGAGCCTGACCCGGCAGCCGAGATACACCGACCCGGAGGCGGCGCTCCCCGCGGGCTCGCTGCTCGCGCCCATGCCGGGATCGGTGCTGCGGGTCGCCGTCGAGTCGGGCCAAGACGTGCGGGCCGGGCAGCCGCTGCTGTGGCTCGAGGCGATGAAGATGGAACACCAGATCGCGGCGCCCGCCGACGGGGTGGTAGCCGAGCTCAACGTGAAAGCAGGCCAGCAGGTCGATGTCGGCACGGTCCTCGCAGTAGTGCAGGCCGCCACCGCGTCGTGAGTGATCAGCAGTGCTCCGGCAACGGAAATCACTCACGACCCGAACCAGGAGGAAGGAACGAACGTGAACTTCACCGAATCCGAGGAGCGCACGGCGCTGCGGCAGGCCGTCTACGAGCTGGGCACCAAGTACGGCCACGAGTACTACATGAAGCTGGCCCGCAGCGGCGGTCACACCAACGAGCTCTGGGACGAGGCGGGCAAGCTCGGCTACATGGGCGTCGCCGTGCCCGAGGCTTATGGCGGTGGTGGCGGCAACATCGGCGATCTGGCCGCGGTCTGTGAGGAGTTCTGCGCCGCGGGGACGCCGCTGCTGCTCATGGTCGTCTCGCCGGCGATCTGCGGCACGGTGATCGCCCGCTACGGCACCGACGCGCAGAAGCAGCGGTGGCTGCCCCGGTTCGCGAACGGGGAGGTCCGGATGGCGTTCGCGATCACCGAGCCGGACGCGGGTTCCAACTCCCATAAGATCACCACCACGGCACGGCGCGACGGTGACGACTGGATCCTCAGCGGCCAGAAGGTGTTCATTTCGGGCGTTGACGAGTCTGAGGCGGTGCTGGTCGTCGGTCGCTCGGAGGATGCCAAGACGGGCAAGCTGAAGCCCGCCCTGTTCATCGTTCCCACCGACGCGCCCGGGTTCGAGGCCAAACAGATCGAGATGGACATCATCTCGGCGGACAAGCAGTTCGGCCTGTTCTTCGACGACATACGGCTTCCCGCCGACGCGCTGGTCGGCGAGAACACCGATACCGCGCTGCTGCAACTGTTCGCCGGGCTCAACCCGGAGCGGATCATGGGTGCGTCGTTCTCGCTCGGCCTGGCGCGGCTGGCCCTGGCGAAGGCGACCGAGTACGCCAAGTCCCGCAGCGTCTGGGGTGCGCCGATCGGATCCCACCAGGGCATCGCGCATCCGCTCGCGCAGATCAAGATCGAGCTCGAGCTCGCCCGGCTGATGACGCAGAAGGCCGCCGCGCTCTACGACGCCGGTGACGACCTCGGTGCGGGCGAAGCGGCGAACATGGCCAAGTACGCCGCGGCGGAGGTCGCGATCCGCGCGGTCGACCAGGCGGTGCACACCCACGGTGGCAACGGGTTCGCGACGGAGTACGGCCTGGGCGGCATGATCGCGGCGGTGCGGGTCGGCCGGGTGGCCCCGGTCAGCAGGGAGATGATCCTGAACTTCGTCGCGCAACATAGCCTTGGCTTGCCCAAGTCGTACTGAAACGACCGCAAACTAGGAGACGCTGATGAGTTCGCTGGCAGGCAAGACGATCATCATGTCCGGTGGCAGCCGGGGTATCGGTGAGGCCATCGCCGTGAGGGCCGCCGCCGAGGGCGCCAACGTCGCGATGATCGCCAAGACGGCCGACCCCCACCCGAAGCTGCCTGGCACCATCTACACCGCGGCGAAGGCGGTCGAGGACGCGGGCGGCCAGGCGTTGCCCATCGTCGGCGACATCCGTGACGACGCACTGGTCGAGTCGGCCGTCGCGAAGGCCGTCGAGCAGTTCGGCGGGATCGACGTCGTGGTCAACAACGCCAGCGCGATCGACCTCTCGCCGACCGAGCACATTCGCATGAAGAGCTACGACCTGATGCAGGACATCAACACCCGTGGCTCGTTCCTGCTGGCGAAGGCGTCGATTCCGCACCTGCGTGCCGCGGTGAACCCGCACATCCTGACGCTGTCCCCGCCGATCAGCCTCGACCCGAAGTGGTTCGGCATGATCGGTGTCGGCTACACCATCGCGAAGTACGGCATGAGCCTGGTGACGCTCGGGCTGGCGGAGGAGCTGCGCAAGGACGGCATCGCGGCGAACTCGCTCTGGCCGAGGACGACGATCGACACCGCCGCGATCCGCAACGTGGTCGGGGCCGAACTCGCGAACACCTCGCGTACGCCGCAGATCATGGCGGACGCCGCGATCGCCATCATCTCCAAGCCGAGCACGGAGGTGACCGGCCAGTTCCTCATCGACGACGAGGTGCTGGCCGCAGACGGCGTCACCGACTTCTCGCCGTACCGGCTGTGCGACTCCGAAGAGGACCTGTCGCCGGACCTCTGGGTCGAACGGAGCTGATATGACGACGGTGCGGGAGCCCCAGCAGGAACGAAGCCGGGAGACTCGGCGGCGGCTGCTCTCCGCCGCCGTCGAGTGCCTGACCGAACTCGGCTGGACCCGCACCACCGTGGTCGTCGTCGCGGAGCGGGCCGGGGTGTCGCGGGGTGCGGCGCAGCATCATTTCCCAACGAGGGAAGACCTGGTCAACGCCGCGGTGAACTACGTATCCGAAGTGCAGATGACCGAGCTGCGACAGCGGGCGGAGTCGCTGCCCACCGACGGCTCACGGCGCCGTGCGGTCGTCGAGATGCTGCTCAACCTCTACACCGGGCCGTCGTTTCGCGCCGCGCTGCACTTGTGGGTCGCGGCCGCGACCGAGGAGCCACTCGGGGCGCTGATCCAGCCACTGGAGCGCCGGGTGGGTAAGGAGGCGCATCAGATGGCGGTCGCGCTGCTCGAGGTCGACGAGTCCGTTCCTGGGGCGCGGGAGACCGTGCAGGCCACCCTCGACCTGGCGCGCGGACTGGGATTGGCGAGCCTGCTCAGCGACGACACCGCTCGCCGTGCCAGGATCGTCCCGCAGTGGACCCGCATGGTCGAGGCCGAGCTGGCCCAACTCGGTGACGTCGCGTCAACGGCGGGGCTTTAGATCCAGCCGTTGCGGCAGGCGTAGACGGCGAGCTGGAACCGGTTGACCACGCCGGCGCGGGTGGTGATGCTCTCCAGGTTCCGCGACAGCGTGCGGCGGCTGATGCCGAGCAGTTCGGCGATGGCGTGATCGGTGATGCCGCTGGCGAGCAACTCGATGATGCGCCGCTCGATGGGCCGCAGCGAGGACGGCTCCTTGGTGCCGAGGTGCATCGGCAGCGCCGAGCGCCACGATGTCTCGAACAAGCCGCGCAGCGCGTCGAGCAGGCTGGACTGCCGGATGAGCAGGCTGGAACGGCTGATCTCCACGTGGGCGTCGGAGAGCGAGACCATGGCGAGCTTGCCGTCGTAGATGCTGAGCTTGACGGGGACGTCCGGCAGCACGCGGGCCTGCTCGCCCGCCGCGATACAAGGCTGGATGTTCTCCGCGTAGTAGTCGGGCTGCTGGACAGCGGCCCTGGCGTACACGCACCGATAGGCGACGCCGCGTTTGAGGTTCTCCACCTCGAGGTCGTTCGGCCCGCGCTGGCTGGAGTACGGCGGTGAGTCGAACCGGAGCACCTCGGTGGCCGCGGCGGCTTCTTCGACCTGCACCCGCTCTGCGATGTGCGGCGCGGTGATGACCTCGACGATGTCGTCGGGGGACTGCTGCCAGACCGATCGGCGGAACTCGCGGTAGGCGTTGGTCGCGGCGATCTCGGCCGTGCGCAGCTCGACTTCGCGGCTTCTGGCAAGGCGTTGCAGCCCGGTGCTCGGTTCGATGGGCGCGACGGTGTCCACATCGGTCATCGCGACCATGCCGGCCTTTGTCAGATGTTCCACATGCTTGGCGACGGCTTCGGGCGGCATGCCCAGCGTCGCCGCGATCTTGTCCCGCACCGCGGGTCCTTCGCCGAGCAGCCACTCGTAAACCTCGACGTCCCCGTCGCGAAGTCCCAGCCGGCGCAGATGGATACCGAGTTCCTGATCTGACATGAGGATCCTCACCACGTGTAGCCGTGCCGACCATGAGAATGCTACGGCAGACGGGTGGTGGAGCGCCGAAGGGCACGGACGCGAGAAGAGCCCCAGCAGCTTCTGACTGCCGGAGCCCTTGTCGCCGATCCCGTGCGGGACGAACCACTGCGTCCCGGAGAGGATCACTCTCGGATCCGAGGTCATTTCTACCGCGACGGACGTGACGACGGTGGCGCAGTCGCGCCAATGACCCGATCCCGCCACCGCGCGCTGAAAGACGCCTTCAGTCCACTGGACGGACTGAATGGGCCACTCACTCCGCTGAACGGACTGAAGGCGTCTTTCAGCTTTCGACGACCGGTGCCAGCCGCTTCTCGAGCAGTGGTTCGAGCGTCTCGACGTAGGTCTTGGTGAGGTGCGCTCCCTGCCGGTAGACGAGCACGTCACCGACGACCGGGGGACAGACGTCGCCCGGGCAGATGTAGTCGTTCATGTCGATGAGGCTGACCTTCGGCGTGTTCTTCGCGGCGGGTAGCTGTGCCCTGGCGCCGCTGAGCCATTCGCCTGCCTTGCGGGGAAAGGCGCAGGACATCAGGTCGTCGCGGTGCTGATCAACGCATTCGTACACCGGCACGAGTTCTTCCGGCGGCCTGGGGTTATCGCGGAGCACCGCGACATCGATGCCCGCCGCGGTGAGGTCCGACCAGCGCTCCCGCAACGCCGCGATCATCACATCGCGCCACTGCCCCGACGCCGTGTCGGCGGGGTCGGCCAGCGCGATCGCCCGGATCTGCGAGGTGAGTACCGCATCGGGCGGGTCGTCGAGCAACTCCGCCTCGACGTTGTCGCCCCATTGCCGGCAGTTGTCGTACGGCTTGCCTCGTTGCTCGATCGTGGCCTCGGTGAAGGGGCACGAGGACTTGGTGAAGGTACGCACCCGCCAGCCGCGCCGTTCGCCGATGTCGTCCAGCGCCGGGATCCACTGCAGCGCCTTGGAGTCGCCGACAAGGGCGACCTCGACATCGCCGTCCGGGTCGCCGTAGGTGCAGGAGACCGGCTCGGTCGAAGTCTGGTCGACCTGGCAGCCGCGCTCGTAGGAGTCGGGCACGTCGGAGACCGCATCGAGGGGATCCGGCGTGACGCCCTCGGTCTTGGTGTCGGGCCGGTACTCGCGAGATGTGGGCTCGAGGACGGCGGCGCCGCGCGCGAAGGGCACCGCGGGCTCCTTGGCGAAGCTCGTCGCGCCAACCAGGGCCACCCCGGCGACGACCCCGGCCGCGGTCAGCGCCGCGCCCATGCGCAACGTCACCCAGGACCGCACCGCTGATGTATCTGAAGCGAAGCGGGGCGAGAACCGGACGGGGTTCTCGACCAGCCGCAGCGTCAGCCACGCCGGCACGAAGCTGAACAGGGCGACCGCGACGCCGCCGGCGGGGGAGAGACCGTCGAAGTACACGGAGGCGAAGACGATGAGCGGCCAGTGCCACAGGTACAGCGAATAGGACAGCCCGCCGACCCAGGTGAACGGCCGGGTACCCAGGAGCGCCTGTGGGCCGCCTGCCCCCGCCGAGGCGCCCGCGGCGATCACCGCGGCGGTGCCCAGGGTCGGGAGCAGCGCCGCGTGGCCGGGCCAGGCCGTCGCGGTGGTGAACCACAGCCCCGAGACGACGATCGCGGCAAGGCCGAGCCAGCCCAGCCCGATGGCGTAGCTGCGCGGCAGCCGTTGCAGCCGGGTGATGCCGATGGCGACGACCGCGCCGATGGCCAGTTCCCACATCCGGGTCGTGGTGACGAAGAAGGAGGACTGCGGCTCGGCGGCGGTCTGCACGATCGACCACGCGAACGACGGGAGGGCGATCACCGCGAGGCCGAGGCACATCGTGCGGCGGAGCGACCAGCCGACGCGGCGCGCGATCAGCACGGCGAGCAGCAGCAGGAGCGGCCAGACGAAGTAGAACTGCTCCTCGACCGCGAGCGACCAGAAGTGCTGGACCGGGGAAACCGAGGCGTCCTCGGCGAGGTAGTCGGTCTCGTTGGCGGCGAAGCGCCAGTTGACGAAGTACAACGCGGCGGCGGCGATGTCACCGCCGACGTCGGCCCAGCGCGTCCGCGGTACGACGAGCAACGCCAGGAGCGCGGTAGTGGCGAGTACCAGTGCGGCGGCGGGCAACAGGCGTTTCGCGCGGCGCGCATAGAAGTTGCGCAACGAGACGGTGCCGGAGCGTTCCGCTTCCCTGATCAGCAAGCTGGTGATGAGGAAGCCGGAGATGACGAAAAAGACATCGACGCCGACGAATCCGCCGGGAACGAACGTCAGCCCGGCGTGGTAGATCAGGACCAGGACGACCGCGACCGCGCGGAGACCCTCGACGTCGGGGCGAAACCCTCGCGGTGACGCGGACACGGCCGTAGCCTCACGGCGCACGACCGGTGTTTGCCGGGTGTCCTCGGCGACCACAGCTCTCCCTCTCCTGCCGGCTCGATGGTAACGCAACGATAACGACGTTCGCAGCGCAACTGGCGCGCGGGTGGGGTGTCTCTCCTGCGTAAGTTCGTGGTGTTCGCCTCGTTCGCGGCGAAAGGGTGTCGCCGCGGTATTGGTTAGCCTATGCTTCATTAGGCAAACCTAAGAACCAGTGCCCCTAGCGAAGTCGGAAGCGAGGCCGGCGTGGCACCAGACGCGGCGAGCGGCTCGGCGACGCTCGATGCGCCCGCGCAGGCGATCGGTGTCGGATTCGCCCGTGACCTGCATATTCACGGCGGCCGAACCGCCCTGATCGACGCGGCGGGCACCCGGCTGACCTACCGGGAGCTGGCAGCGTGGGTAGCCGAAGTCGCGAAGCGGCTCGGCACCCAACGCCGGCTGGTGCTGCTCGCCGCGAGGAATGACATCGATTCGCTCGTCAGCTATCTCGCCGCGCTCTCATCCGGCCACCCGGTGCTGCTGACCGGGCCGGACGATCGCGGCAGGCTGGACGCGCTGATCTCGGCGTACGATCCCGATGTCGTGTTCTCGACGGTGGCGGGCCACTGGCGGATGAACGAACGCCGCCCCGGCTCGTCGCACGAGCTGCATCCAGATTTGGCACTGCTGCTATCCACATCGGGCACGACGGGTTCGCCGAAGCTCGTCCGGCTCTCCGTGGCGAACCTGCAGTCCAACGCCGCGGCGATCGCGGACTATCTGGGCATCCGCGACACCGACCGTGCGGTCACCTCCCTGCCGATGCAGTACTGCTACGGCTTATCGGTCATCAACAGCAATCTGCTCGCCGGTGCCGCATTGCTGCTGACTTCCGCCTCCGTGGTCGACGACTCGTTCTGGTCGCTGGTATCCGAACACCAAGCGACCAGCCTGCACGGCGTCCCTTACACCTTCGACCTGCTGGACCGGGCGGGATTCGAGCACCGGCAGCTGCCGAGCTTGCGCTACGTGACCCAGGCGGGCGGGCGGCTCGCGCCCGACCGGGTCCGTCGGTACGCCGAACTGGGCCAACGCGATGGCTGGCGATTGTTCGTGATGTACGGGCAGACCGAGGCGACGGCACGGATGGCGTATCTGCCGCCCGAACTCGCCGCGGAGCGGCCTGATGCCGTCGGCGTACCGATCCCCGGTGGCGCGTTCCAGCTGGATACGGCGGGGGAGACCACCGAAGGGGAGCTGATCTATCACGGTCCCAATGTGATGCTCGGCTACGCCACGTCGGCGGCCGACCTCGCGCTCGGCCGCACCGTCACCTCGCTGGCCACCGGCGATATCGCCCGCCGCACGCCCGACGGCATCTACCAGGTGATCGGGCGCGCGAGCCGCTTCATCAAGCCCTTCGGGCTGCGCATCGACCTGGATGAGATCGAGCGGCTGCTCGCCGATGAGGGGCATGTCGCCGCGTGTGCGGGCGACGACGACGGGGTGATCGCCGGAGTGGTCGCGGGCGAGGACGTAGTCGTGGAGGCCGTGGAGGCGGTGGGCACGCTCGTCAGCAGGCTCACCGGACTGCCCCGCGGCAGCATCGATGTCCGGGCGCTGCCCGAACTGCCGCGGCTGAGCTCGGGCAAGCTCGACTACGCCGCGCTGGCCCGGACAGACCCGGGGAGCCGCCCGCGACCGCGCTGGCGCGGCCGGCGCCCGGGTCCGCGCTCGATCCGGCAGGTCTACGCGAAGGTGCTGCCACGCACCGCCGTCGACGACATCGACGACGACGCGACGTTCGTGACGCTGGGTGGGGACTCGATGTCCTACGTGCGGGCGTCGGTGGAGTTGGAGAAGATGCAGGGCCGGCTCCCGGCGCGCTGGCCGACAATGCCGGTGGCCGAACTCGAACGGCTGCCCGCCCGGCGCATGGCGTTCCCGGTGATCGAGACCAACATCGTGCTCCGTGCGCTGGCCATCGTGCTGGTGGTCGGCACGCACGTCGGTTTGTTCCGGATCCTCGGCGGGGCCCACCTGCTGCTGGTGCTGGCCGGATGGAGCTTCGCGAGGTTCTGTTTGCCCACTGGCGCCGCCGATGGCACGAGCGGCCGCATCCTGCGTAGCACGATGCGAATCGCCATACCGAGCATGTTGTGGCTGGGGTGGCGTGCCGTGGTGACCGACGACGTCGGGCCGACGAACATGCTGCTGATCAACAACTACTGGCCGCTGAGCTCGGCCGACGGCTACTGGTTCGTCGAAGTACTGGTGCAGACGCTGCTGGTGCTGAGCCTGCTCTTCTCGGTGCCCGCGGTACGGCGCTTCGAGCAGCGGCACCGATTCCTGCTGCCCCTGCTACTCCTCGGCGGCGCGCTCGGCGGCAGGCTGTTCATCGGCGGCATCGAGGAGTACTTCAGCTGGGCCATGACCACGCACGCGATGCTGTGGTTCTTCGCCCTCGGCTGGCTGGCCTATCGCGCGCGGGGCGTCCAGCAGAAAGTCCTGGTCGCGGCCATCGCGCTGGTGACGGTGCCGGGCTTCTTCCACAACTCGGTCCGCGAGGGCGTGATCATCGCCGGGCTGCTGCTCCTGCTGCTGGTGGCGGGTCTGCGGGTGCCGCGGCCGTTGGTGGCGCCCATCGGATGGATCGCGAGCGCTTCGCTCTACATCTACCTCGCGCATTACGCCTTGTTGCCCGATGCACTCGACCTGCTCCCGGCCTTGCCGGTGACGCTGCTCGGGCTCGGGCTCGCGCTCGGTGTCGTGATCTGGTTCTTCGCCGAGCGCGGGGTCGCGCTGCTGTGGCGGGTGTCGCGTGTGGCGCGCGCAAGTCGTTATAGCGCACGCCACACAAGCGCTGTTAGCGTCGGTGACGACCGGATCATTATCAGCGGTAGGAGAACCTCAGCATGAGTTCGTCCGTAGCGCCAGCCGTCAAGCTCACCTCTCTGTCCCGCGGCGCGGGCTGCGCGTGCAAGCTGCCGCTTGCCAAGCTGGAGAGCATGTTCTCCTCGCTGGGGGCGAATATGGACGCGGCCTCCGGTGACCTGCTGGTCGGCGCGCTCGAGGGTGATGATGCCGCGGTGTACCGGCTCGATGACGAGCGCGCCCTGATCCTCACCACCGACTTCTTCACACCGATCGTCGACGACGCGCACGAATGGGGCAGGGTCGCGGCGGCCAATGCGCTCTCCGACGTCTACGCGATGGGCGGCAAGCCGATCATCGCGGTGAACCTCGCCGCATGGCCCGGCAACGACCTGCCGATGGAGCTGCTGGCGGACGTCCTGCGGGGCGGCGCGGCCGTCGCCGAGCAGGCGGGCTGCTTCGTCGTCGGCGGGCACACCATCGACGACCCGATCCCGAAGTACGGCATGGCCGTCGTCGGCCTTGCCCACCCGGATCGGCTGTTCCAGATCGACGCGTTGCGAGCGGGCGACACCCTGGTGCTGACCAAGGGCATCGGCACCGGCGTGCTCTCCACCGCGGTGAAGAACGATGGTGCGGAGGAGGCGTGGGTTGCCGGTGCCGTGGCGTCCATGACGCTGCTCAACTCCGAGGCCAGCGAGGTCGCGATGCGGGCGGGCGTACGGGCGGCGACCGACGTCACCGGCTTCGGCCTGCTGGGCCACCTGCACCGGATGGCGCGGGCCAGCGGGCTCGCCGCCGAGATCGACGCGGCCGACGTGCCGCTGCTGCCCGGTGCGCGCGAAGCCGTCGCCGCCGGGTTCGTGCCGGGTGGCACCAGGGCCAACACCGAACACCTCGCCGAGTTCATCACCGTCGACCCGGACGTGCCCGAGGACCTGGCGATCCTGTTGCACGACGCGCAGACCTCGGGCGGCCTGCTGCTCGCGGTGCCGGGCGAAGCGGATGTGGCCGCCGTGGTGGCGGAGCTACGCGGCTACGACCTGCCTGCGGCGTCGGTCGGCAGGGTAGTCGAGGGCACGGCGGGGCAGGTGCGGGTGCGCGCTTGAGCGAGTGGAAAGCGCCGGGATAATCCGGCATGGAGAAGGAGATGTGAGAGCTCTGCATCGAAGGAGTAGCGATCCGCGGTGGCCCCGAGTCATGCGTTGGTGTTCCGTGAGGGCGCAGCGAAGCGTTGACAGGGGT
>WHSS01000110.1 GCA_009379975.1 Actinophytocola sp. | reverse complement strand
GCTACTCCGCGAGGCTCAGCGCGATGCCGTCGAGGATGTCGTGCTCGCTGACCACGAGGTCTGCCGGGCCGCCTCGCTGCGCCAACTGCTCCGCGATGACCTGCACGATCAGCGCCCCGCCGCCGATCACGTCGACCCGGCCGGGGTGAATCACCGGGTTGGCTGCTCGCGTGGCGTGATCCGAGGTCAGCAGGGTGTGAGCGGTGCGCTCGAGATCCGCGGGCGTCAACTTCGACAGGTGGGTGCGCTCGGCGTCGTACTCGGGCAGCTCCTGCGCGACGGCCGACAAGGTCGTCATCGTCCCGGCGACACCGATCCACGTCTTGGCCAGCGACACGTCCACCGCGTCGAAGGCCTCGGCGAGCACGGCGGCCGTGAGTTCGCGGGCCTCGGCGATCTCGCCGGCGGTCGGCGGATCCGAACGCAGCGTGCGCTCGGTGATGCGCACGCACCCGATGTCGACCGACTTCGCGGCCAGCACATTCGCCTTCTTGCCGTCCCATTCGCCGAGCACCAGCTCGGTCGACCCGCCGCCGACGTCGACCACCAGGAACGGGCCGTCCTCGGGGTCCTGATCCCCCGCGGCACCGGTAAACGACAACCGCGCCTCGGTGTCGCCGCTGATGACCTCGGCCCGCACGCCAAGGGTCTGCTCGGTCATCTCGAAGAACTCGTCACGGTTGGCGGCGTCGCGGGTGGCCGACGTCGCCACCATCCGCACCCGCTCCGCACCCTTGCGCCGCGCGGCGATGGTGTACGCCGCGAGCGCCTGCCGGGTGCGCTCGATCGCTTCCGGCGCGAGCCTGCCGGTGGCGTCGACGTCCTGGCCAAGCCGCACGACCCGCATCTCGCGGTGCAGATCGCGCAGGAAAATCGTGCCGTCGTAGTTCGGCATCAGCTCGGCGACCAATAGGCGGATGGAGTTCGTCCCACAGTCGATGGCGGCAACACGCAACATGCCGCCAGCGTAGACGGCGCCTGGCTACTCGGCGGCCGCGCAGTCTCCCGACGGCCACTCGGCGCGCAGCAATTCCAGCGTCTCGTCGCCGAACGGGTTCACGCCCGGCCCGGCTGCCAGCGTGTGGGCGAGGTGCACGTGGAGGCATTTCACCCGGCCAGGCATGCCGCCCGCGGTCACTTCATGCCCCAGCGACTCGATCGCGTCCCGCTCGGCGAGGTAGGAATCATGCGCCCGCTGATACGCCGCGGCGAGCTCCGGGTCCGACGCGAGCCGTTCGGTCATCTCCCGCATGATTCCCGACGCTTCGAGCTTGCCGACCAGCGAGCACAGCCGCGGGCACGTCAAGTAGTAGAGCGTGGGAAACGGCGTGCCGTTCTCCAGCCGCGGGCTGGTCTGCACCACCGAGGGGTGGCCGCTCGGGCACCGCGCGGCGATCGCCCGCATCGCCCGCGGTGGCCTGCCCAGCTGTTCGGCAACGGTCATGCGGTCGGCTTCGGTCACCGGCTCGAAGCGGGTCTGGTGCGCGTTCACAGCGCCACGCTACTCGGTGACGCCCGACCACAGTCGGTCGTACCAGGGCTCGTTCGCCACCGCCTCGTCGCTTTCCTCCCGATACTCGGCGTCGCGGCCGCTGTCGGGCAGTTGCACGATATAGGGCGTCTCCCCCGGCATCACGTAGCGCAGCCGCTTGCGCGCCTCGGCCTCCACCTGCGCCGGATCCTCCAGCTCGGCCTTCCGCCGCTCCAGCTCCGCGACCTTGTGCTCGAGCCGGCCCCGGAGCTCTTCCTGCTCGGCCACATCGGCCTGTTGCGCCAGATAGGTCCGCAGCGGCACGGCGATGGTGAAGGCCAGTGAGCACACCACCAGCGCGGCGATCGCAGCCCGGCGAGTGGTCGAGAGCCCGAGTGCGCGAGCAGCGCCAGCGACACGCTTCGACCGGAGCCCGGACCTCAGCCGTTCCCGCGCCGGACGGGTCCCCAGTACGCGTTCAGGGCGGCGTGATCTGTCGGACCCGGTGCGCGGTGTCCGACCACCTCTGCGCGCGCTCCCCCGCCCGGCCATCGCCGATCAGGAACCGGGGTTGAAGCGCGGGAAGGCTAGATCACCCGCGTATCGCGCGGCGTCTGCCAGGTTCTCTTCGATGCGGAGGAGCTGATTGTACTTGGCGACGCGCTCACTGCGAGCCGGCGCGCCCGTCTTGATCTGGCCGGCGCCGGTCGCGACGGCGAGATCGGCGATCGTGGTGTCCTCGGTCTCGCCCGACCGGTGGCTGATCATGCTCTTGTA
Organism: Actinophytocola sp.; assembly: GCA_009379975.1. Taxonomy (GTDB): domain Bacteria; phylum Actinomycetota; class Actinomycetes; order Mycobacteriales; family Pseudonocardiaceae; genus WHSS01. The sequence continues at coordinate 13,118 of WHSS01000110.1, read as the reverse complement.
GCCGTACGACGTGGCGAGCGCGACCGCGTCGAGCGTCTCGGACAGCGTGCCGATCTGGTTGAGCTTGACGAGAAGCGCGTTCCCCGCGTTCCGGCCGATGCCTTCTTCCAGCCGGTCCGGGTTGGTGACGAACAGGTCATCGCCGACGAGTTGCACCCGGTCGCCGACCGCCGAGGTCAGCTCGACCCAACCGTCCCAGTCGTCCTCGGACAGCGGATCTTCGATGGACACCAGCGGGTAGGCGTCGAGCAGTTCTGTGTAGTAGGAGCTCATCTCGGCCGCGGTCCGCCGCGAACCCTCGAACGTGTAAGCCCCGTCGTTGTGAAACTCCGTCGCCGCGACGTCCAGCGCGAGCGCGACGTCCCGGCCGGCCTGGTAGCCCGCCTGTTCGACGGCTTGCAGGATCAGGTCGAGCGCCTCCCGGTTACTGCCCAGGCTGGGCGCGAACCCGCCCTCGTCACCGAGCCCCGTCGCGAGGCCCTTGCCCTTGAGCACCGACTTGAGCGAGTGGTAGACCTCCGCGCCCCAGCGCAACGCTTCGCGGAAGGTCTCCGCGCCGATCGGCGCGATCATGAACTCCTGGATGTCGACCTCGGTGTCGGCGTGCGCACCACCGTTGAGGATGTTGAGCATCGGCACCGGCAGCACATGCGCGTTCGGGCCGCCCAGGTAGCGGAACAGCTCGAGCTCGGCGGACTCGGCGGCCGCCTTCGCGACGGCGAGCGAGACGCCGAGGATCGCGTTGGCGCCGAGGCGGGACTTGTCCGGCGTGCCGTCGAGGTCGACCAGCTTCTGGTCGACGATGCGCTGGTCGACGGCCTCGACACCGGTCAGGTCCGGGCCGATCTCGTCGAGCACGGCGGCCACCGCACGCTCGACACCCTTGCCGCCGTAGCGCTTCGGGTCGCCATCGCGCAGCTCCACAGCCTCGTGCTCGCCGGTCGACGCGCCTGACGGCACCGCGGCGCGTGCCAGCGTGCCGTCGTCGAGCGCCACCTCAACCTCGACCGTCGGGTTGCCACGCGAGTCGAGAATCTCGCGTGCGCCTACCTGATCGATGATCGCCACGCCACACTCCTCAAGGATCTACAGCAATTGCCTGCCTGCAGCGTAGCTGGCGCCGCGGGTCACCCGTACGAGGCACGCGGAACGGCCGGGCCCGGCTCTGAGAGCAAGGGTGTCCTCAGCCGGGTTCGTCCGAGAGCCGCGGGGGCCCGGAAGACACGCCCTCGGCACGGATCTCACGCCAGCCGGTCGGCAGCTCCACGGTGTCCGAGGTGTGCTGCCAGAACGTCCAGTTGTTCCCGCCGACGTCCTGCATCGTGAAGATTCTCGCACCGTACGGCTGATCCTGCGGTTGCGAGACCTCGAGATCCGGGCCGACAGCGACCTGCACGGCGGCGTGCTGCGCGTCGACGTCGTCCACGTAAACGATGTTCAGCTGACCCACCGGGCCGTCGACGCCCTTGGAGTTCCAATATTCGTCGCCGACGCCCGCGAGCTGGATCTCCACGCCGCCCACCGAGATCGTCGCCTGGAACACCACGCCCGCCGAGTCGACGTATCGGACGCATTCGACGAACCCGAAAACCCGCACCAGCCACTCGAGCGCCTCTCCCGCGTCCGCGTAGTAGAGGTAGGGAGCGAGCCCGAGATACCGAGGTCGTGACTGTGTCTCTTGCTCTTCGCTCATAGCATCGGCACCATACAGGGCCAGGCCGTAAACGCAGGACACCGTGCTGGCCGTCGTGCGTGAAAGTCCTTGCCCCCGCACGCTTGAGCACTCACGACCCCGGCAGGTTGGGTCGTGAGTGCTCAAGCGTGCCCAAGCAAGGTGTTTCACTCACGAAGACGGCTTCGGCGTGACCGTCGTGGCATCGCTCGCGAGAGCGTAGGCCTCGGCGCCGCTGAAGACGTCCTGCGCGTACGCCACCGAGTTGTTGTACCGCATCACGGCGCGCCACCAGCCCTTCCGGGTCGCGACGTCCTCACCTTCGCCGCACAGGAACCGGCCCGCGGTGAGCGCGGCGTCGTCGATGTTCTGCGGATCGGGCGGATCGCCGTCCCGCGATGCCCGCGCCCGCCACCGCAGCCAGGTCTCCGGCAAGAACTGCATCGGCCCGACCGCCCGATCCCACTTCGTGTCGCCGTCGAGCTTGCCCTGGTCGGTGTCGCCGATCTTGCGCAATCCGGGTGCGCCGTCGAGCGCGGGCCCGAAGATGGGGCGGGTCATGTCGCCCTTGTCGTCGATACGCGAGTCGCCGAAACCGCCGTGCCGGGACTCCGCCCTGCCGATGCCTGCCAGCGTCGTCCAGGACAGCCGGCACCGCGGCGATTCGGACCGGAGCCACATCTCGGTGCGGCCGTAGGCCTCCAGCGCCCGCGCCGGAATGTCGGTGACTTCCTCGACCTGGCGCGCCCACGCCGCGAGTTGTTTGGCGTCCGACGCGTGGGGCCGGTCGATCGGCGCCGGCAACCCCGATCGAGGCACGCGGGTATTGGGCTCAGGCCGCAATTCCGCGACCCGGAACGACTCGTCGTCGTCTGGCTTCTCGCCGCGATCCGGCTTGGAGATGCCGATCGTCAGTATCAGCACGACACCGGTGACCACCAGCGCGAGACCCACCACCGACCGGCCGATCGCGGCCCGTCTGCGGGATTCGTAGTCGCGTTCAGGTTCTCCCCGGTTCGCGTCGGCGGCAGCCGCGCCTGAACGCGCGCGCTGGCTCCCCGCCGGTTCCGTCACTCGATCAGGTTATAACCCGGACGAGTGACGATCATCATAAGGTCGGCAATTCGATCACGCTGACGTCCAGTAGCGGCGCCAGCCCGCGGCGTCCAGCTTCGCCGGGTCGATTCCGTCGGCTCGCGCGGCGGTTTCCGTGGCCCGCACCGCCGCGGCGAAACGCTTCGCCACCGCGCGCAGCTCCCCCTCTGGCTCCGCTCCGGCCCGCTTGGCGGCGGCGGCGATGCGGAAGAGTTCGGCGGCAGCGCCGTCATCCTGCGGGAACAGCTCGGCAGGCAGCCCGGCACGCCCGGTCCGCTGCGCCAGCTTGGCCACGAGCGCCACCGAGGGTTGCCCGAGCGCCACGCCGTCCACCACGGACTCGCGCCGCTTCTCGACCTGCTTGAGCTCCTCCCAGCGGTGCTGCTGGCGTTCGGCGGTGTGCACCACCTCGGCATCGGCGAAACCGAGCGACTGGCGCCGCGCGGTGGTGATGGGGCACCGAGCGCTCGAGCTAGCCTCGCCGGCGTGTGAGGCGAAGACAACGTGCGGATGCCTGCCGACGAGCTTGTCGGCCAGCTCAGCGGCGACATCGTCGATATCGAACGGCTCAACGTCGTGCTCGGCGGCCACCCTGGCGTGAAACAGGACCTGCAACAACACGTCGCCCAGTTCCTCGAGCAGCGCGGCCCGGTCGCCCGTTTCGATCGCATCGAGCAGCTCGTAGCACTCTTCGACCAGGTACTGGCGCAGCGAATCGTGCGTCTGCTCCGCATCCCACGGGCAGCCGCCCGACGAGCGGAGCCGATCCATGACGGCGACCGCACGCTGCAGCGGCGAAGGTTCAGCCTCGACTAGCTGTGCTCCGGCTCCGAGGAGCGCGACGGCGGCGGGGTCGGCGGCCGAGGTCGCGAACAGCACCACCGCCCGCGTCGCCGCCTCGGTCAGCAGCTCGGCAGGCCCGGGCGCGGGCTTCGCGTCCAGCGGCCGCGGGTCGACACCCTCGCCCGCGTAGACCACATTGGCGTGGCGCACCGCCGCAATGGCCCCGGCGGGCACCACCGTGGCGGGCGCGAGGACGACGACGGCGGCGGTCACGAAGCAGGCGAACCCGGTACTAGCAGCTGATCGGCGACGTCGGCCTCGCTCTTGGGCACGATAGTCAGCAGCGCGTTGTTCCACCCGCCGTAGCGCGGGTTGACCGTCACGCCGAGCTCCATCGCGATGAGCCGGGTCAAGAACGGGCCGACCTGCTGCAACTGGGCAGGATCGAGTTGCCCGGCATCGACACTCGGATCAACGCTGTCGGCGACATCCCGCGATGTCACGTGCAACACCTGGTATCCGACGGGCTGTTCGCCCCGGTTGGCGTTGATCAGCATGACCGAGTTCTCGGGCACCGAGAAGAACAGCGCGTCCAGCGAGTTGGCGCCTAGCTCGAGATCGAGCTGCGGCGGCTGCCCGTCGGCGGCCTTCGTCATGAGGTCGGCCGACTCCTCCGGTGACGCGACGATGTCGTCGGCCAGCTTCCGTGCCGCGTCCATCGTGGAGAGCGCGACGGCGTTCACCTCAACGGTGACGCGGCCGAGGTAGGACTTGGCCAGCTCCACGGAGAGCAGCTGATCTCGCACGACGTCAGTGGCTTCACGCGACCGGTTGGCCAGTTCCTCGGAGAGCAGGTCCGGCGGCGCATCCTCGGGTAGCTGCTGGCCGCCGACGCCACGCGCCAACTCGGCCACCTGCTTCTCGTCCACCGACAGGCCTTCCCGGCGCGCCGCTTCGGCGAGCAGCTCGTGGCGGATCAACTGCTCGACGACCTTGCGCGAGACGAGGTCCAGCTTGCGCTGCGCGGCGAGTCGCTTGGCCGCGGGCTCGCTCCGCAGGAGCGACTGCACCTGCTGCTGTACGTCGTTGACGGAGATCGTGGTCGAGCCGACGATCGCGGCCGCGTTGGGCTGCTCCGGTCCCGTTCCACAGCCGGCAAGCACAAGTGCTGTGGTCATCGCTACGAGCAGGGCCGGAGTTCGGCGGATGATGGCCATCACATCGGGTACTTTCTCACAACGCCGTTCGACGGTGGCAATCGCACCAGGCCACCCCGCGGCATCACTCCGGCACCAGCAGTACCCAGACCTTGCCCTTGGCGAAGCGGAGCGGCTTTCCCTTCGTCGTCTCGTAGGTGGTCGGGCGCTTGGCCTTGGACCTCGACCACTTCCCCTGGTAGGCCTTGCCGTCACGCAGAACCGTCACCCTCCCCTTGCCCACCGTGCGGGCCACGGGTGACGGCGACCCGGCAAAGTCGCTGATGCCGAGTCCCTTGACGATCCGAACTCGCTGCACGACGACCGTGCCGGCGAGCATCCGCCCCTTCTCGGTGGTAGTCAGCGGCGACCCGTTCTGCGAGACCAGCCAGCGGTCGTGCTTCTTCGACCAGGTGAAGTCGTAGGTCGCGGCCTGATACGACACCCGGCGGCTCTTCGTCGACTTTCCACCCTCAGGCGCGGCCCCCGTCGGCAGCGGCGAGGCGACGCGCTTGGTCGACGGCAGCTTGGCCGGGTTGACGAACATGTTGTGCGGACTCGGCCGCGACTGGTTGCGGTAGTAGGCACCCGATGTCTGATCCGGCGACGCCAGCACGATCGAGGACTTCTTCAACGCACCCTTGAGCTGCGACGCGGCTCCGGAGAAGCTCAGCACCGGCTTCTTGAACTGCGCGAGCAACTCGATGTCGGTCTCCCTGGCGCTGCGCACCGGGCCGATCGCCGATGGCCGCTTGCCCCAGTACATGGCGAGCATCCTCGAATAGCCGCCTTCCACCGGTTCGACGAAGATCGCGTTCGCCCGGTAGAGCCCGGTGTGCGGCCGGGACTCGCTGACGCTGTCGATCTTCACCACGAGCGCGGCGGGAAACCGGGGATCCTTCGGCTTGGGCGGCTTCGTCGTCGTGGTCGTCGGCGTCGTGGTGGGAGGCGGTGTCGTGGGTGTCGCGATAGGAGCGGGCACGGTGTCGTCGCGGAAGACCACGACCGCCACCACGATGGCGCCGACCACCCCTACCACCGCGACCAGCGCTATCAGCGTCTCGATCAACCGTCGTTTCGTCACAGTCCCTTAATATCGGGTTCATCGCCGTCTCGATCACCCCCGGCATCGAAAGATCGCTCACGAATCGATAACGCTGGCCGCGACGCGCGGGTCAAACCGCCGGAACCGGAGCCTGCGCCATCAACCGGAGGAACTGGCCGCACCAGTCGAGCAACTCGTTATCGCGCAGCGGCGGTGCGCCGATCCGCCCGCCGGCGGGGCCCTCCGTCGGCCGCGGCACCGCGACGGTGTTGGTGACCGCCTTGTACGTCGCCTTCGGGTAGAGCCGCTTGAGCCGCACCAGCTGCGAGTCGGCGAGCTCCATCGGCGCGAAACGGATGTTGTTGCCCTGGCCCGACACCTCGGTGACCCCCGAGGCGCGGCACAGCTGCCGGAACTCCGCCACCGCGAGCAGCCGTCCCACCGCGGCAGGCGGCCGCCCGTAGCGGTCGACGAGCTCCTCGCGCACCGTCGCAAGGGCGTCCGGATCGCCGGCGGCCGCGATCTTGCGGTACGCCTCCAGCCGCAACCGCTCGCCCGGCACGTAGTCGTGCGGGATGTGCGCGTCGATGGGCAGATCGACCCGCACATCGGCGGGCGACTCCTCCCCGGCGGGCTCGTCGCCGGAATCCGACGAGAACGCGCGATACTCCTGCACGGCTTCGCCGACCAGCCGCACGTACAGATCGAACCCGACGCCCGCGATGTGACCGGACTGCTCCGCGCCGAGGATGTTGCCGGCGCCACGGATCTCCAGGTCCTTCATGGCCACCGCCATGCCCGCCCCGAGCTCGGTGTTCTGCGCGATCGTGGCCAGCCGATCGTGCGCGGTCTCGGTCAACGGCGTTTCGCCCGGGTAGAGGAAGTAGGCGTAGCCGCGTTCCCGCGACCGGCCGACCCGGCCCCGCAACTGATGTAACTGCGCCAGGCCGAGCAGGTCGCCCCGTTCGACGATCAGCGTGTTGGCGTTGGAGATGTCGAGCCCGGTCTCCACGATGGTGGTGCACACCAGCACGTCGTACTCGTTCTCCCAGAACCCCTCGATGACCTTCTCCAGCTTGTCCTCGTTCATCTGCCCGTGCGCGGTGACGACCCTCGCCTCCGGCGCCAGCTCCCGGAGCCGCTTGGCCGCCTTCTCGATGCTCTTGACCCGGTTGTGAACGTAGAAGACCTGGCCGTCGCGCAGCAGCTCGCGATGGATGGCGGCCGCGACCTGCTTGTCGTCGTAGGCGCCGACGTAGGTCAGGATCGGATGCCGGTCTTCGGGCGGGGTGAGGATCGTCGACATCTCGCGGATCCCGGCGAGGCTCATCTCCAGCGTCCGGGGGATGGGAGTCGCCGACATGGTCAGCACGTCGACGTGGGTGCGCAGGGCCTTGATGTGTTCCTTGTGCTCGACGCCGAAGCGCTGCTCCTCGTCGACGATCACCAACCCGAGGTCCTTGTACCGGATCCCGGTCTGCAGCAGCCGGTGCGTGCCGATGACGACGTCCACCTCGCCGTCGGCCAGCGCGGCGATGGTCTGCTCCGCCTCGTCGGCGTGCGTGAACCGGGACAGGCCCTTGACCGTCACCGGGAACGCGCTCATCCGGTCGAGGAAGGTGCTCAGATGCTGCTGTGCCAGCAGGGTGGTCGGCACCAGCACCACTACCTGCTTGCCGTCCTGCACCGCCTTGAACGCCGCCCGCACCGCGATCTCGGTCTTGCCGTAGCCGACGTCGCCGCAGATGACCCGATCCATCGGGACCCCGCGCCGCATGTCGACCTTCACCTCGTCGATCGCGGCCAGCTGATCGGTTGTCTCGATGAACGGGAACGCGTCCTCCAGCTCGGCCTGCCATGGGGTGTCGGCGCCGAACGCGTACCCTGGCGCCGCCTGCCGCGCCGCGTAGAGCTGGACCAGTTCGGCGGCGATCTCCTTGACCGCCTTGCGGGCCCTGGCCTTGGTGTTCTTCCAGTCCGACCCGCCGAGCTTGTTCAACGTCGGCAGCTCGCCGCCGACGTAGCGCGAGACCTCGTCGAGCTGATCGGTGGGAACGAACAATCGGTCCCCTGGGTGGCCGCGCTTCGACGACGCGTACTCGAGAAGCAGGTACTCGCGGGTCGCGCCAGTCACCGTGCGCTGCACCATCTCGACGAACTTGCCGATGCCGTGCTGATCGTGCACCACGTAGTCGCCCGGCTTGAGCGCGAGCGGATCCACCGCGTTGCGCCGCCGTGACGGCATCTTGATCCCCATGTCGGCGGCCGAGCGGCCGGCGGCGGCACCGCGGCCGGTGACGTCCGCTTCGCTGAGCACCACCAGCGCCGCGTCCGGCACGGTGAAGCCTTCGGTGACGTTGCCGGTGGTCACCGTCACCAGCCCGGCCGCGGGGGCCTCCGGCACGCCATCGGTCGCCAGCGTCACCGGTACTTCCGCCGCCGAGAGCTGCTCGACCGCCCGCGCGGCCGTCCCGCCGCCCGCGACGACCAGCACGGCGGCGCCACTCGCCGCGGTGTGCGCCCTGAGGTCCGTCGCCACCTGGGCGAGATCACCCCGGTAGCCGGGAACCGCGCCCACCCCGACGTCGAGCACTCCAGCGCCTTCGCTGGTGAGCTGGCTCAGCGTCCACCAGCAGCGGCCGGTGTCACGGGCATGCCGCTCGATCTCGCCGAGGTCCCGGTAGGCCGAAGCGCCGAGATCGATGGGCGCCCTGCCGCCGTCGGCTGCCACCATCCACGACGCCTCGAGGAACTCCTGGCCGGTGCGAACCAAATCCTGCGCCCTCGCCCGGATCTTCTCCGGATCGGCCATCACCACGTGCGTGCCCGCGGGCATCGCGTCGGTGAGCAACTCGAGCTCACCGGGCAGCAGCACGGGTATCAGCGCCTCCATCCCCTCCACGGGAATCCCGGAGGCGATCTTGGTCAGCATCTCGCTCAATCCTGCTCCCGCCCCCCTCTCCGAGGGACCCACCCCCCGGGCGGCGTCGGCCTCGTGCTCGGCGGCCAGTTCGGCGGCGCGTTCCTTGACGTCGGCGGTGAGCAGCAACTCCCGGCAAGCGGTTGCGGTGATCTCGGAGATCTCTTCGGGCAGCGAACGCTGGTCGGCTACGGCGAAGGTGCGGATCTCGCTGACCTCGTCGCCCCAGAACTCCACGCGGTACGGATGCCGCGCGGTGGGCGGGAAGACGTCCAGGATCCCGCCGCGGACCGCGAACTCCCCTCGCTTCTCGACCATGTCGACGCGGGCGTAGGCGAGATCGACCAGCCGCGCGATCGTCGCATCGAACTCCTGCTCCTCGCCGACGCGAAGCTCCACCGGAGCAAGCGAACCGAGGCCGGGCGCCATCGGCTGGATCAGGCTGCGCACCGCCGTCACCACTACCCGCAACCCGCCGTTGCCGGGCCCGGCAAGCCGGTGCAGAACGTCGACCCGCTTGCCAACGGTGTCCGCACGGGGCGAAAGCCGCTCGTGCGGCAGCGTCTCCCAGGACGGCAGCGCGGCCACCGCGTCGGTGCCGAGCAGGTCACCCAGCGCCGCGGTGAGCGCTTCGACCTCGCGACCGGTCGCCGCTACCGCGAGAACGGGTCGATCCCCGCCATCGGGGGCCGCGAGCGCGGCGATGGCAAGGGCGCGGGCGGCCGGTGGGCCCTGCATGGCAAGTTCGGGTGCGCCGGCGCGATCCACGACCGCCCGCAGAGCGGCAGTAGGCAGGGCGTGGGAGAGGATTCCGGACAAGGCGGCAAGCACGTCATCCAGGGTACGTACCCGCACCGACCGGACCGGTTCGGAGGGGCACTCGCAACCGCAACCGAACCGTGATGTCATCATCGCTGCCATGAACAAGGTCCGCGCGTCTATCGCGCTGTTCGCTGCCGTCACGGTGCTCGCTTCCGCCTGCACGAAGGCGGAGAGAAACCAGCCGGACGGCGTACTCGACCCGCAGAAGCGGTCGCACTCGAGCGGCGCGATCGTGGTGGAAGAGGTCGCCGACGGATTGAACGTCGGCTGGGACATCGGCTTCCTGCCCGACGGCAAGGTGCTCATCCCCGAGCGGCCAGGCACGCTCTCGGTGGTGTCGTCGACCAAGCCCGGCGCCAAGGTAAGCAAGGTCAAGGCCGACCTGCCGAAGCCCTATGTGGAGGCCGAGGGCGGTCTGCTCGGGATGGTGCTGCACCCGGACTTCGAGAAGTCGCGCCAGTTCACGCTGTGCCAGACGACGGAGGCCGACGGCAAGCCCAAGGACATCCGGCTGACCACCTGGCGGCTGTCGAAGGACAACAAGCGCGCCGAGCACGTCAAGGACCTGATCACCGGCTTACCGATCCACAAGACCGGCCAGCATGTGGGCTGCCGCCCGACCATCGGCCCCGACGGCGAACTGCTCATCGGCACCGGTGACGCCTGGCAGCCGACGACGTCACAGGACAAGACCAACCTCGGCGGCAAGGTGCTGCGGGTCGACCTCAAGACCGGCAAGGGCCTGCCGGATAACCCCTTCGCCGATTCGAAGGACGAGAACACCCGCCGGATCCTGAGCTTCGGGCACCGCAACGTGCAAGGCGTCGCGGTGCGGCCGGACAACAACGAGGTGTGGACCGTCGAGCACGGCCCCGGCCACGACGACGAGGTCAACCTCATCAAGCCCGGCGGCAACTACGGCTGGGACCCGTCGCTGAAGGGCGAGTTGAGCGATCCCGAGTCCTACACCAAGCAGGACCCCAAGACCGAGATGACCAACCGCGAGCTGTATCCGGACGCGGTCGAAGCGAAGTGGGCCACGGGCACGCCGACCGAAGCGATGTGCGCGGGCACCTTCCTCGAAGGCAAGAACTGGGGCAACCTCGATGGCAGTCTGGTCGTCACTTCACTCAAGGGCTCCAAGCTGCTGCTGATGTCGGTCGACGGCAACAGCGACGTGGTCAAGGTCGACGTGCCCAAGGAGCTGGATGAGACCTACCACCGGCTGCGGGCGGCCCGTATCGGACCCGACGGCGCGCTGTACCTGACAACGGCTGGCGGCGAGAACGACTACCTGCTGCGGGTCACGCCCGGCAAATAGCTCGCGAGACAGCGTCAGGACACCGTCGTGGATTGCGGGCATGATGTCGGCATGGCACGACGCATCAGTTCCGCGGTGCTGTGCGCCGCGCTGCTCACCGGAGCCTGTACCGCCTCGCCCGCCGATCGCGGACCGGAGGCCGAAGCACCGCCTGTCGAGCCGACGCCGACCGCGCTGGCCGTCGACGAGCTCGCCGATGGCCTGGAACACGGCTGGGATGTCGGCTTCCTGCCGGGCGGCAAGCTGCTGCTCACCGAACGCCCCGGCAAGCTGAAGCTGTTCTCCAGCGGCAAGCCAGGGGCGGAGATCACCGACGTCGACGCCAACTTCGACGACGTCTTCGCGGAGGGCGAGGGCGGCCTGATGGGACTCGCGGTGCATCCCGACTTCGAACAGTCGCAGCGGTTCACCACCTGCCAGACTCACCAGGCCGACGGCGAAGGAGTCGATGTGCGCCTCGTGACGTGGCGGCTCGCGTCCGACGGCGGCAGTGCGCGCCGGGTCAACACGTTGCTCACCGGCATGCCGATCAACGGTGACGGGCGGCACTCAGGCTGCCGGCCGATGTTCAACGAGGACGGAGCGCTGCTCGTCGGTACCGGCGACGCGGCGGATCCGGCCACCGCGCAGGACAAGGCGGGGCTGGGCGGCAAGGTGCTGCGCATCGATCCGGAGACCGGTGAAGGCCTCGACGACAACCCGTTCGCCGACTCGGATAACCCCAACACCCGCCGGATCGCCAGCTTCGGACACCGAAACATTCAGGGCATCACCATGCAGCCAGGCTCAGCCCGGGTGTTCACCGCTGAGCACGGGCCCGATGTCGACGACGAGGTGAACGTCCTCGAACTCGGCGGGAACTACGGCTGGGATCCCTCCCAGGGCGGCACGGTCGACAGCTACGACGAAAGCGTGCCGATGACGGACCTCGATCGCTTCCCGGACGCCGTCCGGCCTGCGTGGACGACCGGCGACATGACCGAAGCGATCTGCGGCACCGACTTCCTCACCGGTGATCAGTGGGGTGAGCTCGAGGGCTCGCTGGCTGTGGCGTCGCTCCGGGGATCCAAGCTGATCCTGCTCGGCGTGGACGACAACGGCGAGATCACCAAGCGCTCCGACCCTGCCGAACTCGACGGCGAGTACGGCAGGCTGCGCGCCGCCCGGACCGGCCCCGATGGCGCGCTCTATGTCACAACCAGCAACGGCGACAACGATCTACTGCTACGCGTGACGCCCGCACCCTAACCACGCGCTGAAAGACGCCTTCAGTCCACTGGGTGGAGCGAAAGACGCTTTCAGTCCGTTGAACGGACTGAAAGCGTCTTTCAGCTCCCGGGCCGGACTGGGGCCACTCGTGCTCCGCGTGCGATAGTCGATGCGGAGACGGGGAGGCGGCCTGAGGGGAGCGACGCGATTTTGGATCCGATCCGGCATCCGGCGGCGGTGCTGTGGGACATGGACGGCACGCTGGTCGACTCGGAGAAGCTCTGGGACATCGCGCTGCACGAGATGGCGAAGCACCTCGGTGGTGAGCTCACGCTCGAGACTCGGCTCCGCATGGTGGGCACCAACACCGCGGTCACCCTCGAGCTGATGTACGCCGAACTGCGGCTGGAACTGACCCCGGAGGCCTACGCCGAGGCGGACGCCTGGCTGGGCGATCGGATGGCCGAACTGTTCACCGACGAGCTGCCGTGGCGGCCCGGAGCGCTCGACGCGCTCCGCACGGCGCGTGATGCCGGCGTACCGACCGCTCTGGTGACCTCCACGGTGCGCGAGCTGACCGAGCTCGCGCTGGACAGCATCGGCCGGGAGTTCTTCGACGTCTCGGTATGCGGCGACGAGGTGGACGGGCACAACAAGCCTCACCCGGAGCCCTACCTGCGTGCCGCTCGGCTGCTCGGGGTCGATCCAACTCGCTGTGTCGCGGTCGAGGACTCGCCGACCGGGGTGTCCGCCGCGGTCGCCGCGGGCTGCACCGTGCTGGTCGTGCCCAACGAGCTTCCGGTCGAGCCAGGCGAACGGCGCGTGTTCCGCGACTCCCTGATCGGCTTCACGCTCCCCATGAGCTGAAAGACGCTTTCAGTCCGTTCAACGGACTGAAAGCTCCTTTCGCTCCACTCAGAGCCTGTTGCGATTTAGCGAAACATGGCGAAATCGGGGCACCAAATCAGTCTCAGGCTTGACCGTTCGGCGCCCAGCGTCCAACTCAGCCGTGTTCGGGCGACCACTGTCCGCGATCGGGGCAATTTTGCAACAGG